>CAYXRE010000111.1:0-6875 GCA_964466125.1 uncultured Oscillospiraceae bacterium | reverse complement strand
TAATGGCTTTACCGACCGTTCGCACTTTGCACGCCCGCGCTTTGCGTGTATAATGAAAAAAACGGCTGCCGAAAATGTACGGCGCGCCGACGACACGGAGGAAAATTGTTATGACAAAGCGGATTCTTGCGCTCGCGGCAGCCGCCGCGCTGATTTTATGTCTTGTCGGCTGCACTGCGGAATTCACACCGCCCGCCCAGCCTGCGCCACAGAGCGAACCTCAAACGCAGCAACCCGCCGCGCCCGAGCCTCAGGCGGAACCGACGCCCGAGCCGCAGACGATCGAAAACAAACAGCCGACGTCCAACGAGCTGTGGAGCTCGCTCGGCGGCGTATGGGTCTGCACCGAGCCGGGAGACTGGCAGTACTTTTTCCTTATGTTTAACTCCTCGACCGACCCGCTCAGCTTTACCGAGGGCATACTCGCGTCGGATTACGGGCGCACCGCGCAGCTCAAGGAGCTGAAGTCGGTCGGCGAGAACGAGTATGAGCTGACGCTCTTCTTCCCTGCCGTGGCGGAGACCGAAATGTATTCGGGCATGGACGAGCGCACCGATGTCGTGCGGCTGAACGTCGCGGGAGCTGCCGAAAAGAGCATTTCGATCACACGGGCAGACGGCGAAATCGTCTGGTTCGATATGCTCGGCGACACTCTCGAGCAGGCGTTCACCTCAATACAGGGAGAATAAAGCGAGACGAGCGCCCGCGCTTCAGCGCGCGGTTTCGGGCGGCAGTATGCAGTCGTAGCGAATGACGCCGCCTGTAATTGAATAGCTCGGCTTGACCGACGCAAGATATGCGCCCTTTATCGGACGCTTGACGACGATTTTCTTGGGATGGGCGGCGAGCGCCGCGCGCATAAGCTCCTGCTCATCCGAGCACGGGCATTCGACGTCGTGCATGACCTGAAACTTCTTTTTAATAAGCCCGCTCTTCCGTCGAAGCGGAAACATCGGGTCGAGGTAGACAACGTCCGGCGAAAGCTCGGTTTCAAGCAGCGCCTCGATGCTGTCAAAGCCCGCAAAGCTCATTCGCGCGACCGTCTGCGCAAGCGCGGGCGTTTGCGCCGCGCGGCGCAGTGTGTCGCGAAGCAGCGCCGCCGTAACAGGATTGCGCTCATACAGCTCGACCGTGAAGCCCGCCGCCGCAAGCAGCAGCGCGTCCTCTCCGAGACCAGCCGTTGCGTCGATTGCACGCGGCGCGCCGCTCATGTCCTTGAGCCTTGCCGCGCGCACCAGCAGCTCCGCATTGAGCACATTTGTGCGAAGCCTCGGCAGCAGCTTGACAAAGTCCCCTTGCAGCGTCAGTCCGCCGTAAAAAAGCGAAAGCCCCGTCTCGCTCAAAAACAGCATAGACTCGCCCTCGTCGAGCGGCTCGTCAAACTCGACGTTCACGTCGAGCTGCTGCGCAAGCTCAAGGATTCTGTCCTTGGGCGCGTCGAATTTTGCGTAGGCTGTCGGGCGGGAATCGGTTTCGCTGCTCATCGCTGTCTTTCCTTTTATTATAGTAATGCCCGCATTTCACGGTATTTTGCCGCTTAAATAATATCACACGACACTGAAAAAGAAAATCCGCACGGACGGATGCGATTTGCGTTTTTGAAAAAGATTGTATATTATACAATAATTCTGATTTCGCGGGTTTTTTCTCTCTTGTATGAAGGCGGACGGATATAAGCAGTCGTCCGCCGAACCGAAATAGCGAACAGCGAATGGCGAGAACACAAAGCCGTAAACAAAGCGCGGTCGTGCGCTTTGAAAGAAAGGACGCAGAACATAATGGCAAAGACCAAAAAGAAACACACGGGACTTATAATCGCGGGCGCAATACTGCTTTTACTTGTTGCGGCAGCAGCCGTCTTTTTGCACTTCGGCGGCTTCGGCACGGGGGAGAGCGCCGACCCCGAGGCGTTCGCCGCCTATGCGGGAACCGTTGAAGACATCGAAGTACCGAGCGGCGCTTCGATAATCGCGCTCGGCGAGGCTTCGCACGGCAACGCGGAATTTCAACAGCTCAAGCTGGACGTTTTCAAGCACATGGTGGAAACTTGCGGCGTGCGCGCGTTCCTGCTTGAGGGAGATTTCGGCGGCTGCGAGGCGGTCAACCGCTATATCCACGGCGGCGAGGGCACGGCGAGAGAAGCGGCGGAGACAATCGGCTTTGCAATCTACCGAACCGACGAGATCGCCGCGCTCATCGAGTATATGCGGCAGTACAACGACAGCGCTGCGGCAGGCGACGACCTTCGCTTCTACGGCTTTGATATGCAGCGCGTCGGCTACAACTTCAAGTTCCTTTGCGAGCAGTGCGGCAAGCTCGGCGTGGACACAAGCGAGCTTGATAAGCTGATTTCGGACGAGGACTGGACGGACGGCTACGACAACGCCGAGCGAGTTGAAATCATAACCAAGGTCAAGACCGAGCTTGAAAGCAAAGAGAACTCCGCGTGGGCGGTGCATTTTGCGGATACTCTGCTGCAAAACTGCGAGCTTTCTCAGGTTGACCCCGCTGCCTACGGCGACCTTCGCGACAAGCTCATGGAACAAAACGTCCTGTGGCTTGCGCAGCTCGAACGCGAGGGCGGGCACGAGCGCGTCTTTGTCTCGGCGCACAACGGTCATGTCGCGCGCTACGGCAGCTACGACGCCATGGGCAAGCTGCTTTCGGACGAGCTCGGCGCGGGGTACTATGTAATCGGCACCGACTTTTACCGCAGCTGCTGCAATATGCCCTCCGGCTCGTCGGGCAGCCGTACAAATCAGGTGTTTTACTCCCACGACCCGCTCGCCAATGCGGCAAAGGGCGCGGGCTATGAAATATGCTGGCTGGACTTCGCAAAAGCAGCCGACGACCCCGCGCTTAATAAATATATAACCGATTACAACTACATGGGCTCGCTGGGCGAGGGCTACTCGCTGCTCATGCGCGTAATTCCGTATTCCTACCGCATCTTCCAGCCGCCCGCACAGCTTTATGACGGAATGATTTTTGTCGCGAACGCCAACCCGACTGTCATTTTAAGCCCCGCGCAAGCGGACGCGTAGCAATCACGCGCAAAACGAACGAGAGTTATCTAGCCCCCGTCTGCGTCGCAGGCGGGGGCTTTTGCGCGCGTTCCCCGCAAAGAGTAGGAAAAGACCGTCGTGTATTGTGCGCAAGGGACAAATGCACTCGCGAACCTATGAAAAAATCGCCTCAAGGCTTACGCTGAGAAAGTAATACGGATAAGCCCCGCCGCCTTGTGCTATAATCAATACAGAAAACAACACCCTTCGCTTCTTTCCCGCCGCGCCCTGCGGTCTGATGACGCGAATTTGCTGCCGAGGTGAACAGTATGAACCTATTGCACATAAAATACGCGCTGGAAATCGCAAAGACGAACTCGATAAACAAGGCGGCGCAGACGCTCTATGTCGGGCAGTCGGCGCTCAGCCGCGCAATCAAGGAGCTGGAGGCGGCGCTCGGCGTCTCGCTTTTTGAGCGCAGCGCAAAGGGAATGTTTCTGACGCCGGACGGCGAGGTGTTCGTGCGGTACGCCAAGGCGATACTCAAGCAGGTGGACGACGTTGAAAAGCTGTTCAGCGAGGGCTCGGTGAGCAAAAAGCGGTTTTCCATTTCCGTTCCGCGCGCAAGCTATATCTCCGACGCCTTCACCCGCTTTACGCTGCTGCTCGACAAGGAGGATTCGGTCGAGCTGTTTTATAAAGAGACGAATTCCATGCGCGCGATAAAGAACATTTTAGACGAGGACTACCGGCTGGGCATCGTGCGCTACGCGAAGAATTACGATCAATATTACAAGACCATGCTGGACGAAAAGGGGCTGGTCTACGAACTTATCGCAGAGTTTCGCTATGTGCTGGTCATGAGCAAGGACAGCCCGCTTTCGGCGTTGGACGCGGTGAGCTTCAACGACCTGCACAAATACATCGAAATCGCCCACGCCGACCCGTATGTGCCCTCGCTGCCGCTCTCACAGGTCAAAAAGGAGGAGCTGCCGGACGTCAATCGCCGCATTTTTGTCTTTGAGCGCGCAAGCCAGTTTGAGCTTCTCGCGCAGAATCCCCAAACTTTCATGTGGGTCTCCCCCATTCCAGAGGCGCTGCTCGGGCGCTACGGTCTGGTGCAGCGTGTCTGCGCGGAAAACAAGCGCGACTACAAGGACGTGCTGGTGCGCCGAAAGGACTATGCGCTCACCGAGCTGGACGACCGCTTCATCGAGGAGCTTATCAAAACCAAGCGCAGCATGATTACGCAAAGAGAAAAACTGAGCTGAACATCGAGCACATTATACACAATCCGCCCGCATTGCCGCCCGCGTCTTCGCGGGCGGTTTTCATTTGTCATGCGGTATATCGATATATGCAATACCGATATGAGAAAAGGGCAATTCCCAAGCGGACATCACTTTGTTAAAATATTATCAAAGAGAGGAACGCAGAGGACAAGGAGGTGTCGGCTTGGCAAATACGGAAATATCCCGCGCGGCGCTCGGACGAATACCGATGTATCTGCGGCATCTGCAGTCACTTGCGCCGAGTATCGGGAACGTCTCGGCGACGGCAATCGCGGCGGCGCTCGGGCTCGGCGAGGTACAGGTGCGAAAAGACCTGCGCACGCTGTGCGGCAGCGGAAAACCCAAGGTCGGCTACAAACGCCGCGAGCTGATAAAAAGCCTTGAAGCGTACGTCGAATGCGAAAGCGGCGGCGCAGTCATCGTCGGCGCAGGGCAGCTCGGAAAAGCGCTGCTGGACTACGGGGGCTTTGAGAGTTTCGGAATCCCGATACTCGCCGCCTTTGACAAAGCGGCGGCAGACGCCGAATTATCGCCAAAGGGAAAGCCGATACTACCTATGCGTTCGCTCGCCCGATTTTGCGAGAGCAACGACGTCAAGCTCGGAATCATCGCGGTTCCCGCCGAGGCGGCGCAGGAGGTCTGCAATGCGCTTTACGGCTGCGGCGTAAGGGCGATGTGGTGCTTTGCGCCGTGCACGCTTCACAAGCCGCCGGGCACCGTGGTCGAATACGAAAATCTGGCGCTTTCTCTGGCACATTTGAAGATGCAGTTAAACCACGCATAAATTCAGGAGGTGTTTTATATGGACACGCAGGAAAGAACAATTGTCGACGGCGTGCAGGCGCTCGAAGAAACGCTTGCACGGGTAAAGAAAGCCCAAAAGGAATTCTCGGTGTTCACGCAGCAGCAGGTGGATAAGATATTCTTTGCCGCCGCAAGCGCCGCGAACAAGGTGAGAATCCCGCTTGCGAAGCTCGCGGTCGAGGAAACGGGAATGGGTGTTGTGGAGGACAAGGTCATCAAGAACAACTATGCGTCCGAGTATATCTACAACGCCTACAAGGACGTCAAGACCTGCGGCGTTATCGAGCAGGACAAGGCGTACGGCACGACAAAGATTGCAGAGCCAATCGGCGTCATCGCCGCCGTAATACCAACCACCAATCCCACGTCCACCGCGATCTTCAAATGCCTCATCGCCTTGAAAACGCGCAACGCCATCGTCATCAGCCCTCACCCGAGAGCGAAGAAGTCAACGATTGCCGCCGCAAAGCTGGTGCTGAACGCGGCGGTCGCGGCGGGAGCGCCCGAGGGAATCATCGAGTGGATCGACGTGCCGAGCCTTGAAATGACCAACCTTCTGATGAAGGAGGCGGATTTGATTCTCGCGACCGGCGGACCGGGAATGGTCAAAGCCGCCTATTCCAGCGGCAAGCCCGCGCTCGGCGTGGGACCCGGCAACACACCCGCGATAATCGACGAAAGCGCCGACATCGTGCTCGCCGTAAGCTCGATAATCCACTCCAAGACCTTTGACAACGGCATGATTTGCGCGTCCGAGCAGTCGGTCATCGTGCTTGAGAGCATTTACGACGCGGTAAAATCGGAGTTCGCCGCGCGCGGCTGCTATTTCCTCAATCCCGAGGAGACCGAAAAGGTCAGAAAGACCATCATCACCAACGGCGCGCTCAACGCGAAAATCGTCGGACAGAGCGCTCACACCATCGCGGCTCTCGCGGGCATCGAGGTTCCGGCGGGAACAAAGATACTCATCGGAGAGGTTGAAAGCGTCGAGCTGTCCGAGGAGTTCGCCCACGAAAAGCTCTCCCCCGTGCTTGCCATGTACAAGGCGGCGGATATTCACGACGCATTTAATAAAGCGGAACGTCTAATCGCAGACGGCGGCTACGGGCACACCTCCTCGATTTATCTCAACGAAACGACCGAGCGCGGCAAGCTCGACGAGTTCGCCGCTCGAATGAAGACCTGCCGCATTCTTGTCAACACCCCCTCCTCTCACGGCGGCATCGGCGACCTTTACAACTTCAAGCTCGCTCCCTCGCTCACCCTCGGCTGCGGCTCGTGGGGCGGCAACAGCGTCAGCGAGAACGTAGGCGTAAAGCACCTGATTAACATCAAAACCGTTGCGGAGAGGAGACAGAATATGCTGTGGTTCAGAGCACCCCAGAAGATATACATCAAAAAAGGCTGCCTGCCGGTCGCCCTTGACGAGCTGAAGAACGTTATGGGCAAAAAGCGCGCGTTCATCGTCACCGACAGCTTCCTATATAAAAACGGCTACACCAAGCCCATCACCGACAAGCTCGACGAAATGGGCATAGCGCACACCACCTTCTTCGACGTCGCGCCCGACCCGACGCTTGCTTGCGCCAAGCAGGGCGCCGAGCAGATGAGAGCGTTTCAGCCGGACACCATCATCGCCCTCGGCGGCGGCTCCGCAATGGACGCGGGCAAAATCATGTGGGTGATGTACGAGCACCCCGAGGCGGACTTTATGGATATGGCGATGCGCTTCATCGACATCCGCAAGCGCGTCTACACCTTCCCGAAAATGGGC
>CAYXRE010000110.1:0-6886 GCA_964466125.1 uncultured Oscillospiraceae bacterium | reverse complement strand
AAAATACAACCTTCTTGCAAACGGACTGAAAAGCGACATACCGCGCATGAGGCGTGAGGGACAAAGACGGCTCCCCTCCGAGCTTTCGCTCATGGAGAAATACGGCGTCAGCCGCCAGACGGTGCGGCGTGCTCTCTCGCTGCTTGCCGCGCAGGGACTTATCGAAAGCCGTCAGGGCAGCGGGACCTATCTGCACGAGCAAAGCGCCGACGCGCTCATGAACATAGCGCTCATAACCACCTACTCGGACGATTACATCTTCCCGTCGCTTCTCGAGGAGCTTCGCGCGGGCTTTGCGGAATACGGCTACACCCCCGTTATCTACACGACCGACAACAGCGTCAAGGAGGAGCGCCGCATACTCCTTTCGCTGCTCGACAACCCCTGCGCGGGCATTCTCGCACAAGGGTGCTGCACCGCGATTCCCAGCCCGAACACCGACTTATACGACCGGCTTCGCGCGCGCGGCGTGCCCATTGTGTTTTTGCACGGCGCGCACGACTCGATTCAAAGCGCCGTCTGCGTCGCGGACGACAACTACGCCGGCGGCTACACACTCGGCAAGTACCTCGTCGATAAGGGGCACCGACGTATCGCGGGCATTTTCAAAAGTGACGACGCGCAGGGACCGCAGCGCTACCACGGCTGTGTGAGCGCGCTGCGGGACGCGGGCACGCTGCCGTCGGACGAAAACATTCTGTGGTACTCGACGCTCGACCGTCCGTCGCTGCTGTCCGGCCGCTCGCCCGAGCTCATGCGCCGTTTTGTGGAGAGATACCTCGGCAGTTGCACGGCGGTCGTGTGCTACAACGACGAGGTCGCCTATTCGCTCATAAAGGCTTTGCTTTCCCGCGGCAGACGAATCCCGCAGGAGGTCGCCGTCGTCAGCTTCGACAACAGCTATTTCAGCGAGCTGGGCGCCGTCGGGATAACCTCGCTCGGACACGAGCCGCTTGCGGTCAGCCGTGCCGCCGTCGAGAGCATGATAAAGATGATACGCTCGCAGCACTGTGAGTCGGTCGAGATACCGTGGCGGCTGTACGAGCGCAAGAGCAGCCTTTGATAGAGTGCCGCCGCCCATCGTCAAACAAAACGCCCGTTCGTTTCCACTGTGCGGAAACGAACGGGCGTTTCATTCTGTTTACAGTTCATTGTAAGCGCCGCGAACGCTCAATACTCTCTGCGCTCGATGACCGTCTCGGTCAGGTCCTTGCTCGTAAAGCTGCTCTCCTCGACGAACACCTTTTTTTGAGGCGTCTCGCCGTTTTCCAGCTTCTTGATTATGCTTGCCACGCGCGGACCGTGCAGCGGGTTGCACTCCACGCAAAGGTTTATCTTGCCCTGCTCGCACGCCTCAAGCGCCGGACGCACCGCGTCGAAGGACACGACAATCACGCCGCCCTGTGAGCCGTAGCGTATGCCCAGTTCGTCCATAACCTGCATGGCGCCGAACGCCATGTCGTCGTTTTCGCAGTAAAGCACGTCAATGTCGCGGTCGTTTTTGAGGTATTCGGAGACGACCTCGTACGCCTTCGCCTGCGTGTATTCGCCCGGCAGCTGGGCGACGATGTTCCAGTTCTCGTGCTGTTCGACAGCCTCCTCAAGCCCGAGCGAGCGCCCAATCTGCGCCGTCGCGCCCGCCGTGCCCTGAACGTGCAGAATATTTACGTCAAAGCTGCTTCTTCCCGTGCGGTTGAGCTCCTTTTCAATCCACTCGGTCGCCGTCTCTCCCTCCTTGCGGAAGTCGGAGCCGACCCACGCGGCGTAAAGGCTCTGATCCTGCACGCTCACCTGACGGTCAACGATTATGACAGGTATCCCCTTCGCCTTCGCCTCAAGCAGCACACTGTCCCAGCCGGTCTCGGCTATGGGGGCGAGCACGATATAATCGACGCCCTGCTGTATAAAGGTGCGTATGGCTTTTATCTGATTTTCCTGCTTTTGCTTCGCGTTGTCGAAGATGAGCTCAAAGCCGTTCTCCTCACTGAGCGCCTGTTTCATCGACTCTGTGTTCGCGACGCGCCAGTTGGACTCCGAGCCGAGCTGTGAGAAGCCGACGACGATAAGGTCGGTGTCCCGCTCGGGGTTGTCGCCCTCGTCCGTCCTGCAGCCCGCAGTGCAGCCCGCCGCGAGCGCGAGCGACAGCAGCAGCGCCGCCGCCTTGCACAATTTTTTCATGCTTTTTGCTCCTCCTCGCCCTCTTTAAGCCGGAAGCTCAGCCGCACCGTCGTGCCGAGCTGCTCCTCGCTTTCGATATGTATTCTGCACGTCTCGCCGTACAGCAGCCGCAGCCGCTTATATACCGCCGCCAGACCGAAGCCGACTTGCGACTCGCGGCTGTCCATAGACACAAGCACCTGTTCGAGCCGCTTGCGTGTCATGCCCGCTCCCGTGTCGCGAACCTCCAGCTCCACCATGTCGCCGCAAAGCCGCGAGCGCACGCTTATTGTGCCGACGCCGCGCTTGAGCTTGATGCCGTGATACAGCGCGTTCTCGACGAGCGGCTGCAAGGTGAGCTTGGGTATCAGGCAGTCCTTGAGCAGCGGGTCCATATCTATGTCGTAGACGAGGATGTCCTTGTAGCGCACCTGCTGGATCTCAAGGTAGCTTCGCACCTGAAGCTCCTCCTCACCCATGGTGATGACGTCCTTGCCCTTGCTCAGCGACGTGCGGAAGAAGTTGGACAGGCTCGAAACCATCTCGACCGCCTGCTGCTCCTTGCCGACTTCGATGAGCCAGATTATCGTATCAAGGGTGTTGTAGAGAAAATGCGGATTTATCTGCGACTGAAGCAACGCCAGCTCCATGGAATACAGACGCGTCTGTTCCTGCCGGTTGAGCTCCATTTGCCGGCTGAGCCTCGCCGCCATCTGCTCAAGGCGTTCGCTGAGCATTCGCAGCGCCTCATCCTGCGCGGCGACCGGCTCGCGCGCGGTCAAATCTCCGCGCCCTATGCTCTCGGCGCGGTCGCAAAGCTCGTTTATCGGCTGCGTTATGCTGTGGCTTATGCTAAGCGAGCGCTGCGCCATAAATATAATCATGACCACCGCGCCCATGCACACAAACAGCACCTCCATCATCAGCCGCTCGTTAAGCGTCTGCTGGAGCGTCGCAAGCTGCCCCGCCTCATGGTACAAATAGGTGTACATATACTGCTGGATCATCTCGGTGAGGATGTAGATGTTGGTCTCAAGCTGCTCCATCTGGGTGTCGTAGCCGTCGGTATGAGCAATCTCGTCGATCTTCTCTTGCAAGTTGGCGCAAAGGTTCAGTACGCTGTTTATCGCCTTGCGGCTTTCCTTGTTTTCGGTGTTCTCCAGCAGGTTCTGCGCAAGCGCCTTCGCCGTCTCGACCTCCTCGGTCGGCAGCCCCTCGGCATAGTCGCTTTGAATGACGTAATAATACATCTTCAAATCGACGTCTTCCTTGAAGTTCTGGTTGAACTGCGAGGCGCGCGCGATGTTGGAGGAGATGGAGGAATAGCGCACGTTGTAGATGATAAACAGTCCGAGCGTCACGCCGATTATCACGCCGCACATGAGCAGTATGGACAGCAGCAGCGAGCGCAGCTTTTTTTCAATGGAGTCGGCGCCCTTGGTCAAAAAATGCTTCATGCTTTTCCGTCTTCTCCCGCCCGAAAACTGCTCGGGGTGCAGCCCTGTGTTTTCTTGAATATAAAGCTGAAATAGCGCGGGTCGCGGTAGCCGACCTCAAAGGCAATCTCGCCCG
Source organism: uncultured Oscillospiraceae bacterium (assembly GCA_964466125.1). Taxonomy (GTDB): domain Bacteria; phylum Bacillota; class Clostridia; order Oscillospirales; family Ruminococcaceae; genus JAUNBN01. Next base: position 3,157 of record CAYXRE010000110.1, on the reverse strand, counting down.
AGCGCTTGGAGGTCTGCCGCAGCAGCTGCTTTGCGAGCTCCATGCGCTTTTGCGTGACGTACTCGACAAAGGTCAGCCCTATCTCCTGACTGAATATGCCGGAAAAGTAGTTCGCGCTTATGTTTATCGTCTTGGCGACGACGTTCAGCGAGATGTTCTCATCGGTATAGTTTTGGTCGATAAAGCGTATCGCGCGGTTGAGAATGGTGCGGTACTGGTTGCCGGAAATCTTCTCGCGCAGCGTTATGGCGCGCTGCAATATCTCGACGATGTAGTGTCGAAGCTCCTCGTCGCTTATCTCGCGCTCGATGTAATCCAGACAGTCGAGCGACTCGAAGAATTCCTCCTGCGTAAAGCCGTAGCTCTTGACCTCGATTGCCGCGTTGATGCGGACGTTGAGCATTATGTACTGGCGCAGCATGGACAGCTGAATGACGCCGCCGAGCGCGTTGAGATACTCGCTTGCGAAGTCCTCGACCTCCTCCATGAGTCCCGTTTGCAAAAAGCTGCGTATGAGCACGGCGTCCACCTTGTTGACGTCCAGCTCCGCAAGCCCGTGCACCTCCTCGGACGCCTCGGGCGCGCGCAGCACGGCGCTCGTGAGGATATGCTGATTGGGCATAAAGTGGCGGTAGGAAAGTATCTGGCTCGCCTTTTCAAAGCACTGTGCAAGCCCGCTGAGTCTGCGAACAGGCTCGCCGATGGACACATACCAGTTAAGCGACGTATAGCCCTTCGCGCAGCGACGCTGTATATTCTCCGCACACCGCTCGCTTATCTCGCCGATCGTTTCCTGCGCGCCCTTGATGAGCACCGCGTAGGTCATCAGGTTGCAGCGGAAAAGCAGGTACTCGGGGTAACGCAGAAAGAAGCCCATCAGTTCCTCAAGCAGCTCTGCGAGCGACTGTGAGTAGCTGGACGCCGCCGCCTGCGGCTGAACGGTGAACAGCACGACGTTGTAGCTGCCCGCGTCTATGTCGATGTCCAGCTTTTTTGCCTGCTCATATATCTGCGGCACCGAGAGCGCGCCGGAGGTTATCTGCTCAAAGAACTTGCGCTGGGCGTACTGCTCGTACTCCTGCGCTTCGAGCTGGAACTGCTTGATGTAGCTTTTCTGTTCGCGTTCTTCCTCGATTTTTTTCTTGACCGCTTCGAGCGTTTTCAAAAGCGACGCCTTGGTTATGGGCTTTAGCAGATACTGCTCGACGCCTATGCCGATTGCCTCGCGCGCGAATTCAAAATCGCCGTGACCGCTGATGATGATAATCTTGGTGTCGGGCAGCTCGGCGCTGACGAGCTTGCTGAGCGCGAGCCCGTCCATGAACGGCATTTTAACGTCGGTTATGAGTATGTCGGGCTTGATGCGGCGAATCTGCGGCAGCGCCATCTCGCCGTCCGTCGCGTCGCCGGAAAACTCATAGCCGTACTGTGCCCAGGGAATGCTGTCTCTCAGCCCCTCCCGAACGACACTTTCATCTTCGACTAAAAACACCTTCAGCATACACGCACCGCCTTTTTTTCATTATAACATCCGCTCATTTTCTTGCAGAGCGGTTTTTTTCGGAAACATTATGATTTTTTTACGCCGCGTGCCGAAATTTTCTTGCTCAATCGGTGCAAAACGTGCAATGAACACAAACGCGCGCCGTCTTTTCGGACGAACCGAAAGGACGGCGCGCGAAACAATATGCGGGAATATCAGAACAGCAGCGGCACATCGCCGTAGACCAGCAGACGAATTATGCCGACGATGATGAGGTGGGCGGGATAGTAGATGTAAAACACCCATTTCATCCATTTCGCCTTGCCCCGCTCGCCGTTATACTGCGTCAGCAGCGGCCATACGAGTATCACGCCGAACTGCACGAGCGCATAGACCTTGTTGACGAAGAAGAAGGAGACGGCGGCATACATGAACACAAAACACATCATGCTGAGCATCTGCTTGGTCAGGTCGCCGCGGTATTTATACATCCACAAAATCGCCAGCACCGCAATGCTGCTCCAGTCGGACGGGAACGCGAGGAAGATGAGAAGCGTCGAGAGCAGGAACTTCTGCCACTCCTTTAGCTCGGTAGATTTATACCTTATGTACAGCACGACCAGCGCGACCGCGAGCGGAAAGATGACGCTTGTTTGATTGAACACGTCGCCGGTGCTGAACGGCAGGTAGTTTATGCCGAACGCGAAACAGTAAGCAAAGTGGGAAATCACCGCGAGAATCAGCATTCGCGAGATGTATTTTTTCACGTTCTTGGTGTAATAAAAGCCCTCACATATAAAGAACCACATGATAGGCGCTGTAATGCGCCCGATAACGTGCAGCGCTATCGGCGCCGCCTGCACGGGAAAGCCCGGGTACAGCAGGTCTGCCGCATGGTCGATTGTCATCGCGATAATCGCGATGAGCTTGAGATGATTTGCGTTTAGTTTTCCTTTCATATATATACCCCGTATCTTTCGCGGCATATCCGCCAAGCCGCGCGTCTTATCGAAATATAGCGCTTTGTGAAAGTTCAGTCAAGAGGACGAGCCAATTCGCTTATGGCGAAACAATGAGGCGTAAAGCTTGTCGGTTATAGTCGGTCATAGCTGTCGGTCGAAGCGTCGGTCATAGACGGGCGTTTTGGGGTAACGCATAGGCGCTCGGCGTTTTCGCCGCTGCCGAAAAATGAGCAAAAGAAAACCCCGTGAACGCCCTGAAACAGGGTATTCACGGGGTTCGTGGCAAAGGCTGATAATTTTGATACAGGTTTCATTTTTGAGGGATTACGTTCACGCAGGTATGGCTTCCGTTTGCACGGGTATAAGTGCCGTTTGCGCAGGTACTAAACGCAAGCGTCGGTACAGTAATAGAAAGTGCAGGTATCAATTAAAAGCCTTCATCGAATTTATACTGATGTACCAAAGTAGCGTTTTTCAGCCTCCGGCACTGTATAATTTGAAAACACCATATTCAAGGCACCCAGGGGTGATTATTTCTATGAAGGAACCATCCAAAAACTCTTTTTCCACCCAGCCGGTCTTTATAAAACGAGCAAGAATAAGTCTTGCTTTTCCGCTGAATGTCAGGCTGCCTTCCTGGATTTCGTCATCTTCTCCAGGAACGCACTCCTTGTCTTCTAGTAAAGAGATGAGAGCAGAAATATAATCATCA
>CAYXRE010000109.1:0-6938 GCA_964466125.1 uncultured Oscillospiraceae bacterium | reverse complement strand
CCCAGCTTGCCCTTGGTCTGCCCTTCAAACTGCGCGTCCTGCAGCTTGACGCTTATCACGCAGGTCAGTCCCTCGCGCACGTCGTCGCCCGTCAGGTTCTTGTCTGTGTCCTTGAGTATGCCGTGTCTTCTGCCGTAGTCGTTGAACACCCTCGTCAGCGCGTTCTTGAAGCCGGTCTCGTGGGTACCGCCGTCGGCGGTGTGTATGTTGTTTGCAAAGGACAGCACAAGCTCGTTGTAGCTGTCGTTGTACTGCATGGCAATCTCCGCCTCGCGCTTGTCGCTGGCGGTCTTGAAGTATATGACGTCCTCGTGCAGCACCTCAAGCTGGCGGCGCTTGTGGATGAACTCCACGAAGCTGCGTATGCCGCCCTCGTAGTGCATTTCCTCGGTTTTCGGCTCGTCCTCGCGCTCGTCGGTGAGAACTATTTTCAGACCCGCGTTGAGGAATGCCTGCTCGCGCAGACGGGTCTCAAGCGTCTCGAAATCGTAATGCAGATCCTCAAAAATCTGACCGTCCGGCTTAAAGACGACCTTGGTGCCGACCTTGTCGGTGTCGCCGACCAACCGCAGCGGCGCAGTTTCCTTGCCGCGTGCAAAATGCTGTTCGTACTCCTTGCCGTCAACGTAGACGTTGACCGTCAGCCATTCGGACAGCGCGTTGACGACCGACGCCCCCACGCCGTGCAGACCGCCGGAGAAGTGATAGCCCTCCCCGCCGAACTTGCCGCCTGCGTGCAGCACGGTGAATACGACCGTGACGGCGGGCAGTCCGACCTTGGACTGTATGCCGACGGGGATTCCGCGTCCGTTGTCGGTGACCTCGATGATGTCGCCCTTTTTGATGTTGACGTTGATTACCGTGCAGTAGCCCGCAAGCGCCTCGTCAATCGAGTTGTCCACGATTTCATAGACAAGGTGGTGCAGTCCGCGCGGTCCCGTCGAGCCGATATACATACCCGGGCGCTTTCTGACTGCCTCCAAGCCCTCAAGTACCTGAATCTGCTGCGCGTCGTAGTGCTCGTCGTGATGCTGTACGTTGGTCTTTACTTCGTTATCCATTCTCTGCTCCTGTTTATTCGCCCATCGAAAGCGCCTTTTTGTTGAACGCCCTCTTTTTGATTGTCGCCGTTGAAACGCCCGAGACATAAACAGCCCGCTCGCCCGCGCTCTCGCAGACGACAAAGCTCTTGGGCAGCTCGTCGGTCACGTTGATTACCTGCCCGCTCTTTTGCGCCTTCGTAAGATACTCGCGTGTGCGCTTGCTTATCGAGCAGTGGTCTATGTCGAATATCCCTATGACCGAGCGGTCCTTTACGACCGCTTTGTTGCCTAAATGAATGTACATCTATTCCAACCGTCCGTTTTCCATGCGAAATACCTTCGCTTTTGTGTTTCGAAGCACCAGCTCGGGCTCGCAGCAGCTGATGACCGCCTGATTGTCGCCGATGCTCTCAATCAAATAGTCCTGCCGGTTCGCGTCCAGCTCGCTTAACACGTCGTCGAGCAGCAGCACTGGCCGCTCGCCGAGCCTCAGCTCCATAAGCTCCGCTTCCGCGAGCTTGAGCGCAAGCACCGCGCAGCGCTGCTGTCCTTGGGACGCAAACTGTTTGGTATCGCGCGAGTCGAGATAAATGTCGAGGTCGTCGCGGTGCGGACCCAAAAGGGTAAATCCGCATTTCTGCTCCGCCGAGCGTTGTGCGAGCAGCGCGTCAATTCCGTCGGAATACTCCGCCTCGTCGTCGCCGTACAGCGTTGAGCGATAGGAGAACTCCAGCGCCTCGCGCCCGTTGGAAATAGCCTCGTAGTTCTTCTGCGCGAGCGGCAGCAGTTCTTTGATGAAAGCTCTTCGCTGTTCGGTTATCAGCGCCGCCGTCTGCGCGAACTGGGAATCATAGACGTCCAGCATCTCAAATGCAGCCGAGACGTAGGCGCTGTCTTTAAGCAGTGAATTGCGGTTTTGCAGTATCTTTGCGTACCGTTTAATATTAGCAAGATACGCGCTCGAAATCTGGCACAGCGCGGTGTCTATAAATTTTCTTCTCATCTCCGGCGCGCCCTTGACCAGTGAAAGGTGCTCGGGTGAAAACACGACGCAGCAGAACTTTCCCGCAAGCGCCGCCGCCTTGGTCTGGGTGCCGCTGTTCAGGCTTGCGAAGCGTCCCTTTTCGTTTATGACAAGGCTTATTGTCTGCTCTCTGCGCTCACAAAAGAAATCGCTGTTTATAAATGCCGCCGCCGAACCGTTCTTTATGAGCGGCGCGTCCTTGTTGGTGCGAAAGCTCCGGCCGCCCGTGAGCAGAAATATGCTCTCAAGCAGGTTCGTCTTTCCGTGACCGTTCTCGCCGCATATAACGTTCACCTTCTCACACGGCTCGAACTCAAGGCTTTCTATGTTGCGGTAGCATTTGCAGCGGTGAGCGGTCAGATACACTTTTTTGCGACCTCATAGCTGTTTTCGCCGACGCTTACCTTCTCGCCTCCGTACAGCTTCTTTCCCTTCATCGTGCATATCTCGCCGTTGAGAGACACCTGTCCGTCCACAATCAGTTCCTTTGCTTCGCCGCCGGTCATAGCATAGCCGCAGAACTTCAAAAACTGCGCGAGTGTTATATACTCTGTTGAGATTTCAATCTTCTCACTCATTTTTTATCCTCACGGGAAGCACGAGGAACAAAAAGTCGTCTCCCTCAAGCGGGCGCATCTTCATAGGCGAGGACGGACCGCTTATCTCAAGATAGACCTCGTCCACGCCGCAGTTGCGAAGCGCGTCCAGCATATACTTGTTGTTGAAGCCGATTTCGACCGATTCGCCCTCAATTTTGCACGCAAGCTCGTCATAGGCGTTGCCTAGCGCCGTCGAGCAGTTGAGCGCGACGCGACTGTCGTCAAAGTTGAGCTTTATCGGACTTTTGAACTTGTCGGAGATGATAAGCGAGGTTCTTTCGATGGACGAGAACAGCTCTCCGACGTCAATCTTCACGCGGGTCGTGTAGCCGTCCGGCACGGCTTTTTTGTAATCAAGAAAATCTCCTTCAAGCAGTCTTGTGACAACGGTGTATTTTCCGAGCTGGAACACGGCGGAGCGGCGCGCAGTGCCGAGCACTATTTCGCCGTCGTCCTCGCTTATTAGCTTGCTTACCTCGGACAGCGTTTTGCCCGGAACGATGAAGCTCTTGTCCTCAAGCACCGAAACTCCCTTTGAATGAGCCACGGCAAGACGATAGCCGTCCACAGAAACAAGGGTCAGGCTGTTCTTTTCAATTATGAACTTGGTTCCCGTATGCACCGGCTTCTGGTCGTTTGTCGAAACGGCATAGATGGTCTTGTTAATCATGTCGCACAGCTCGGCGCCGCCGATTGTAAGCGTGTTGTCGGTGTCCGGCATGGGCATATCGGGGAAGTCGGACGCGGGTATTCCTATAAAGTTGAACTTGGTTATTCCGCCCTTAACCGAAACCTTGTATTCGTCGTCCGATTCGATAGTGACGTTTTCGCTGTTCATCTTTCTAATCATATCGGTGAGCAGCCTTGCGTTGAGCACTATCTCGCCCGGCTCGCATTCGCTTGCAAGAAAGGTGGTGGTGATTCCAATCTCAAGGTCGTAAGCCGTAAGAGTAACCTTGTCGTCCGCGCATTTGAACAGTATTCCCTCTATTGCGGGTATGGACGATTTTGTGCTTACCGCCTTTGAAACTCCTCCGAGAGCTTCCAGCAGCTGTGTGCGCTCGCATACGATTTTCATTTATCCGTTTCTCCGTTCGTAAATAAATAACTTTTTACAGTAGCAGTAATAGGGGCTGTTCATGAGGTGGAAAAGTGCCGCCGCGCCCGACGCAAAAGCGGTTTGCGCGCTGTTGAAGCCGACACTTTTTCGGTTCATGGATTGTTGATAAAAATGAAGTTTTCCGCTTTCGTTGAAGAGCGTTAAAAATAAAATGTCAGCGGTTGAAAAAGCTGTTCAAATCAGTTCTTTGTGTTTTTGATTATGTCCTCGATGAGCTCGCGGACATGGGTGTCGGTCTCCATCTGCTTTTCTATCTTGCTGACGGCGTAAACGACCGTTGCATGATTTCGTCCGCCGAACTCCGCGCCGATCATTTCCATGGTCATGTCGGTGACCTTTCGCACGACGTACATCGCAATCTGCCGCGGGGTGGAGACGGTCGCGTTTTGCTTGGAGGAGCGAATGTCCTCGGGCGAGACACTGTATGTCCGCGCGACCTCGCTGATTATCTTTTCGACGGTGACGGGCAGCGGCTGCTGCTCGTTCATGATGTCGCGTATTGCGTTCTGCGCAAGGCCTATGGACGGCGCAATGTCCTCCATCTGGTAGTAGGCGTTCAGCTTCTTGACCGCGCCCTCAAGCTGACGAATATCGTTCTTGACGTGCGTGGCGATATATTCTGCTACCTCGGGGGACATCTCCAGTCCGAGCAGCTCCGCCTTGCGGTAGATGATAGAGGTTCTCGTCTCGACGTCGGGCGGCTGCACGTCCGCAAGCAGGCCCCACTCAAAGCGGGTGCGGAGGCGTTCTTCAAGCGACTTGATTTCCTTGGGCGGACGGTCGGAGGTGATGACAATCTGCTTTTGGTCGTTGTGCAGCGCGTTAAAGGTATGGAAAAATTCTTCCTGCGTCGCTTCCTTGCCGCCGATGAACTGCACGTCGTCCACCAGCAGCACGTCGGCGGTGCGGTACTTTTCGTGGAAAGCGTCGGTGTTGCCCGCCTTTATGCCGTCGATAAGCTCGTTTGTGAACTGCTCGCTGCCGACATAGATGACCTTGAGCTGCGGATGACGCACCTTGAGGTCGTTCTTGATTGCAAGCAGCAGGTGGGTTTTACCGAGTCCCGACGCGCCGTAGATGAAAAGCGGATTGTATGCGCGAGCGGGGTTCTCCGCGACCGCCTGTGCGGCGGCATGCGCAAATCGGTTGTCCTGCCCGACGATGAAGTTTTCAAAGGTATAAGCCGACTCGCCCGTCTCGTAGACGCTTGCAACGACGCTCTGCGCCGAGGGCATGCTTGAGCGGCTGACAATCGCGATGTCCACATCGAAGCCCAGAACATTGAAAAACGCCTTTTTCAGCAGCGGCGTGTACCGCTCCTCGACGGTGGATTTGATGAACGGTGAGCTGACCGAGAGCGTCGCAACGCCCTCGGCAAAGGAAACCGGCTCCAGTCCCTTGAGCCAGAGATTATAAATCGTCTCCGCCTCGCTCGCTTTGCAATAGTCCTTTACCGCGCTCAGACATTGCTCAAAAGATTCCATAGACCGCCGGCTCCTTAAAATAATAATAATACAAATATAAATATGTATAAATTGTACCATAACAGCCGATAGTTTTCAACAATATAGACGGCGTCGGTGAAGAATATTTGCCTCAAAACTACACTCTTTTTTGCAGTCTTTGCCGTCGCTTTTAGCAAAACGGAAAAGCGGCTTTCGCGCCGCTGTTTTCCGCCGCCGCGCCGTCGTTTGTGCATTGTCCGCGCGGTGCTTCATTGAAATACAAAGCCCGCCTTATGAGTCTGCAAGCGTCGCTTTGCGCTGAATAGGTATTTGCGAATCGGCGCGCATAAACCGACGGCAAGGAACGGGTTTGTTCATTTCCATGAGCCGTGCACGCCGCAAAAGCGCTCAAAGTTCGTGAAATCGGCGGCGGGGCTGTTTATATTTATTAAAAATATACCGTGTAAACTTGACAAGCAAAATAAAAATGATATATACTAACATTCTGCAAGGTCTGAAAAAAGGAGTACAAAAATGCAACCTACATTCAATCCCAAAAAGCGCAGCCGCAAGCGTGAACACGGCTTCATGAAACGCATGGCTACATCCAGCGGACGCAAGGTTCTGGCACGCCGCCGCGCGCGGGGCAGAGCACGTCTGAGCGCTTGAGGGCCAACCGAATAATCGGCTGGCTCTTCTTTTAGCAATGGAGAGTCGTCCCGCTAAGCTCGTGCCTCTCAAACGCAATTTTGAGTTCGCGCGGGCTTACAAGAGCAAAAAATGCTTCGTGTCCCCGTTTGTGGTGACCTACGTCGTTGTGCGTAAAAGCGGCGGCATACGCGTCGGCGTGACCGCAAGCAAAAAAATAGGCTGCGCCGTGCAAAGAAACCGCGCGCGCAGAGTAATCAAAGCCGCCGCGTCCGAACTGCTGAGGAATGCGGACGGCTGTTTCGACGTTGTATTCGTCGCCCGCAAGGCGGCGCTCGACAAGAAATCCACCGAGCTGCGCGGAGTCATCGCAAAGCAGCTCACGAACGCGGGTATCACGCTTCGATGAAAACGCTGCTTGTTCGCATGATACGCTGGTATCAGCGCGAAATTTCCCCTCATCTGGGCAACCACTGCCGCTTCTACCCGACCTGTTCGGAATACACGGCGCAGGCGATTGAGATACACGGAGCTTTCGTCGGCGTGCTGTTCGGCTTTTTTAGAATTTTAAGGTGTAATCCCCTTTGCAAGGGAGGCTACGACCCCGTCCCGCCAAAAGAGAGACGCCTGAAATAATACACTGATTCGGAGGACTCGCCCCAAAATGCTTTTACAGTCACTGTGGGATATTATCGCCATACCGCTCGGATATATAATGAAGTATTGTTATATATTCGTAAACGACATTCTCCATCTGCCGCTCGCGTATGTGTTCGCGCTGTTTTTGTTCGCGCTCATAACCAAGGTGCTGCTGTTCCCGCTCGCGCTCAAGCAGCAAAAGAGCTCCGCAAAGATGGCTGCGTTCCAGCCGATGATGCAGGAGATTCAAAAGACCTACGCCAAGGACCAGAAGCGTCAGCAGGCGGAGCTGCAAAAGCTGCAGGAGGACACAGGCTACAGCCCGTTCTCCGGCTGTCTGCCCATGCTCATCCAGTTCCCGATACTTTTCGGTCTCGTTGAGGTCATCTATAAGCCGCTGACCTACATGCTGACCATACC
>CAYXRE010000108.1:0-7002 GCA_964466125.1 uncultured Oscillospiraceae bacterium | reverse complement strand
GACGTGCCCCGTGTCGCAGTAGTCGTAGGCGAACTTACCGCGCGTGAGAGACGGACAGGAGGCGGGTTCGACTGCGATAAAGCGCGGCGCGCGTCTGCCTTGCAGCTTGTCGCCCATGAACGGCGCCATAAGTCCGCCGAGATTGCTCCCGCCGCCCGCGCAGCCGATTACGATGTCCGGCTCGATGTCGTATTTCTCAAGCGCCGCCTTGGTCTCAAGACCGATTATCGACTGGTGCAGCATGACCTGATTGAGCACGCTGCCCAGCACATAGCGAAAGCCCTCGGTATGCGTTGCGACCTCGACCGCCTCGGAGATGGCGGTGCCGAGACTGCCCGTCGAGTTCGGGTTTTCCGCGAGCATTTTTCTGCCGACCTCGGTCGTGTCGGAGGGCGACGCGGTGACGCTCGCGTTGTAGGTGCGCATGACCTCGCGGCGATAGGGCTTTTGTTCATATGAGCACTTGACCATGAACACGCGGCACTCCAGCCCGAAATAGCCGCACGCCATGGACAGCGCCGTGCCCCACTGACCCGCGCCGGTCTCGGTCGTCACGCCGCGCAGCCCTTGCTGCTTTGCGTAATATGCCTGAGCAATCGCCGAGTTGAGCTTGTGAGAGCCGGAGGTATTGCCGCCCTCGTATTTATAATAGATGTGCGCGGGCGTGCCGAGCGCCTTTTCAAGACAGTAGGCGCGAACGAGCGGCGACGGGCGGTACATCGCGTAGAAATCGCGTATTTCTTTGGGTATCGGAATGAAGCGGTCGGTGCTGTTGAGCTCCTGCTTTGCAAGCTCAGTGCAGAAAACCGGCTCAAGGTCGCTCACGCTCACAGGCTGCAATGTCGCGGGATTGAGCATGGGGGCAAGGTCGTTTTTCATGTCCGCGCGCACGTTGTAGTAGCTTGCGGGCATTTCGTTCTCCTCAAGATAGATTTTGTACGGTATTGTCTTTGCCATGGTTTTGTCCTTTCCGCGCTTTCGCGTCGTCGAGTGTTTCGGGGACAAAAAAAGCCCTTATCCCCGCTAATTGCGAGGACAAGAGCCGTAACTCCTGCGGTGCCACCACGCTTGACGCTTTCGCGTCCACTCTTTGCACACAATCATGTGCCGGCGAATTGTTAACGGGAAGCCGCCCCCGTCGCCCCTAGTCGGTCGCCCTTTCGGTTTGCCCTCGGCGGTCCATTCTCCCACGCGCCCGACACAGCCTTACACCAACCGGCTGCTCTCTTTGCTCTTGCACGCAGGGTACTTCTCCGCTTCAACGGTTTAATGCATTATAAACCGCCGCACAATTGTTGTCAATGGTAAAAATCGCTTTCGCCAAAATGCCAAGAGTGTCGTGTCAAAGACAAAAGAAACTGTGCGTATCGCAGTTTAAAGCGCGCAAGTGTTTACTTTTTTAGCGGTTTAAAGTACAATAACAAACTAAAGAATACTATGGAGGTATTAAAGCAATGAGCCGCATCTGGAACAAAGACATGGAATGTATGAGCCGCAGCGCAATGGAAGCGCTTCAGCTTGAGCGATTTAGAAGCCAGGTGGCATATTGCTATAACAACGTCGAGTTTTATCACAACCGTCTGGACGCTGCGGGAGTTACGCCCGACAGAATCAAGACGCTGTCCGACGCTAAATACATACCTTATACAACAAAAGCGGATTTGCGCGACACCTATCCGTTTGGGCTGTTCGCCGCGCCGAAGAAGGACATAGTACGCATTCATGCGTCCTCCGGCACGACCGGCAACCCCACCGTCGTCGGTTACACCCGTAAGGACCTCGAGAATTGGGCGGAGCAGGTCGCGCGCATAGTGACCGCCGCGGGGGCGGATGAGAACTCGACGGTGCAGATATGCTTCGGCTACGGTATGTTTACCGGCGCTCTCGGACTGCACTACGGGCTGGAGCGAATCGGCGCGACGGTGGTCCCGACCTCGTCGGGCAACACCGAAAAGCAGCTCAAATTCATGCGCGACTTCAAGACCGACGCGGTCGTTGCGACGCCGTCCTACGCGCTGTTCCTGGCGGAGAGCGCGCGGGAGCTGTCGGATAAGTTCCCCATGAGCGAGTACGCGCTCAAGCTCGGGCTGCTCGGCAGCGAGGGCTGCACGCCGGATATGCGCAAGCAGATTGAGGAAGCGTGGGGCAACGGCTTCTTTGCGACCGACAACTACGGCATGAGCGAGCTGAACGGACCGGGAATGTCCGGCGAGTGCGAGCAGCGCTGCGGACTGCACATAAACGAGGACCACTTCCTTTGCGAGATAATCGACTCCGCAACAGGCGAGGTGCTGCCCGCAGGCTCCACAGGCGAGCTGGTCGTGACCAACCTTACCAAGCAGGGGATACCGCTGCTGCGCTACCGCACAAAGGATCTGACCCGCATCAACTATGAGCCGTGCAAATGCGGAAGAACAACCGCGCGCATGGACAAGATAATCGGACGCTCGGACGATATGCTCAAAATCCGCGGCGTGAACGTGTTCCCCACACAGGTGGAAAGCGCGATAATCGGCATGGACGGCATCAGTCCGCACTATCAGCTGGTCGTGCGCCGCGAGGGCTATGCGGACACGCTCGAGGTTCGCGTCGAGCTGGTGGACGGCTCGCTGCTTGAGGACTATCGTTCGCTCGAAGCACTGCAAAAGGAAATCCACCACCGTATAAAGACAATACTCGGCATCGAGATAAAGGTCTCGCTCGTCGAGCCCAAGACCATCGAGCGATTTACGGGCAAGGCACAGCGTGTGGTCGATTTGAGAAACGCGAAATAAGCAATACATAAAACGGAGATGAACAATATGAAAGAATTAATGCTCGGCAACGAAGCTGTTGCGCGTGGCTTATATGAAGCGGGCGTGAAGGTCGTGTCCTCCTATCCGGGCACCCCGAGCACCGAGATAACCGAAAGCATAACCAAGTTTCCCGAGGTCTACTGCGAATGGGCTCCCAACGAAAAAGTTGCCTTTGAGGTCGCCATCGGCGCGAGCTTCGGCGGAGCGCGCAGCTTTTGCGCGATGAAGCACGTCGGACTCAACGTCGCCGCCGACCCGCTGTACACCGCAAGCTATATCGGCGTAAACGGCGGTCTTGTCTGCGCCGTCGCGGACGACCCGGGTATGCACTCGTCCCAAAACGAGCAGGATTCCCGCCGCCATGCGATAGCCGCCAAGGTTCCCATGCTTGAGCCGTCCGACTCGGCGGAGTGCCGCGACTACGCGAAGCTCGCCTTCGCCATATCCGAAAAATACGACACCCCCGTGCTGCTTCGTCTCTCGACGAGGATTTCCCACTCCCGCTCGCTCGTCGAGCCGTTCGAGCGAATTGAAGCGCCGCTCAAGCCCTATGAGAAGAACGTCGCCAAGAACGTCATGATGCCCGCCATGGCAAAGAAACGCCATGTGTTCGTCGAGGAGCGCACCGCCAAGCTGCGCGAGTACGCCGAAACGTCGGGTATAAATACGACAGAATATTACTCTAAGGAAATCGGCGTTATCGCCGCGGGAAGCTGCTATACCTACGCCAAGGAGGCGCTCGGAGAGAACGCGAGCTACCTCAAGCTCGGCATGGTCAACCCGCTGCCCGAGGAGCTGATTGCGGACTTCGCGGACAGCGTGGACACCCTTTACGTCATTGAGGAGCTGGACCCCGTCATCGAGGAGTTCTGCCTTTCCCACGGCATAGACGTCATCGGCAAGGACATTTTCCCGATGTGCGGAGAGTTTTCCCAGTCGCTGGTCAAAAGTGCGATTCTCGGCGAGGAGCCGGAGTTCGAGCAGTACGACGAGCACGACATACCCCCGCGCCCGCCCGTTTTGTGCGCAGGCTGCCCTCACCGCGGACTTTACTACGCACTCAAGCCGCTCGGCGTTTACGTCTCGGGCGACATAGGCTGCTATACGCTCGGCGCTCAGGCTCCGCTTTCCGGAGTGGACACCTGCGTGTGCATGGGCGCGTCGATAAGCGCGCTGCACGGCTACAACACGGCGCGCGGCGCCGAATCCGCCGCAAAGTCGGTCGCCGTCATCGGCGACAGCACCTTTGCTCACAGCGGCATAACCGGTCTTGTGGACGTCGCGTACAACAAGGGCGTTTCCACGATAATCGTGCTCGACAACTCGATAACCGGCATGACGGGACATCAGAACAATCCGCTCAACGGGCTGACCATAAAGGGCGAGGCGACCAACGCCATCGACCTCGAGGCGCTCGCACGCGCAATCGGCATCAACCGTGTGCGCGTCGTTGACCCGTTCGACGTGGACAACACCCGCGCGGTCATAAAGGAAGAGCTTGCGGCAAGCGAGCCGTCGCTCGTCATCTCCCGCCGTCCCTGCGCGCTGCTCAAGAGCGTCAAGCGCTCCGCGCCGCTGAGCGTGGACGCAGACAAGTGCAAGAGCTGCCGCGCGTGCCTGAACGTCGGCTGCCCGGCGCTGTCCTTTGACGGCAAAGCCGTCATCGACCCGAGTGCGTGCGCCGGCTGCGGCGTGTGCTCGTATGCGTGCAAGTTCGGCGCAATCACCAAGGAGGCGAAGTAAAATGAGCGAGACGAAGAATATACTGATAGTCGGCGTCGGCGGGCAGGGAACGCTGCTTGCAAGCAAGCTCATGGGGCGCGTGTTCGCCGAAAAGGGCTACGACGTAAAGGTGAGCGAGGTCCACGGAATGTCCCAGCGCGGAGGCTCGGTCGTGACCTATGTGCGCTTCGGCGAGAAGGTCTGGTCGGGGCTCATCGACAAGGGCGAGGCGGACATACTGCTGTCCTTTGAGCAGCTCGAGACCGCGCGTTGGCTGCCCTATCTCAAAAAGGGCGGCGTGGTAATCACCAACACCCAGCAGATAGACCCCATGCCCGTAATTATGGGCAGCGCCGAATATCCCGCGGGGATAATTGAAAACATAAACAATAAGGTCGGCAGTGTCGTCAGCGTTGACGCCCTCGCGCTCGCAAAGGAAGCGGGCTCGGAAAAAGCGGTCAACGTCGTGCTGCTCGGCGTCGCGGCAAAGTATCTGCACCTTGAGCGCGAGACGTGGCTTGAGGCGATACGCGCAACTGTGCCGCAAAAAACCATACAGGTCAACGAAAAGGCCTTCGCGCTCGGCTACGACGCGTAAACAAAAGGAGATAAATATTATGCCTATATACGAACCGAATATTGAGTGCGCCTCGCGCGATTACATCGCCGCGGTGCAATCCGCACGCCTGATCAAAATGGTTGAGCGCGCTTATAACAACGTACCCTTCTATAAAAAGAAATTCGACGAAATCGGCTTGCTGCCCGGCGACATACACACCATCGAGGACGTGCGCAAGCTGCCGTTCACCGTCAAGACCGACCTTCGCGACAACTATCCCTACGGTCTGTTCGCCGTTCCCGTGCGCGACCTTGCGCGTATACACGCAAGCTCAGGCACCACCGGCAAACAGACGGTCGTCGGCTACACTAAGAAAGACATCGACGTGTGGGCGGAATGCACGGCGCGCGCTTTAGCGGCGGCGGGCGCGACCAAGGAGGACTTCATTCACGTTTCCTACGGCTACGGACTGTTCACGGGCGGTCTGGGACTGCACTACGGCGCTGAGGCGCTCGGCGCGGTCGCGATTCCCGTTTCGTCCGGCAACACCAAGCGTCAGGTTCAGATTATGCTCGACTTCGGCTCCGACTTCATCTGCTGCACGCCGTCCTACGCGCTGTACATCGGCGAGACGATTCGCGACATGGGTCTCGACCCCAAGCAGCTAAAGCTGCGCGGAGGAATCTTCGGCGCTGAGCCGTGGACGGAGGAGATGCGCGCGCAGATTGAAAAGCTGCTTGCGATAAAGGCGTACGACATCTACGGACTTTCCGAGATTGCGGGGCCGGGCGTCGCATACGACTGCGAGCGCCAAAGCGGGCTGCACATCTGCGAGGATTACTTCTATCCCGAGGTCGTTGACCCGGACACCGGCGAACCGCTGCCGGACGGCGAATTCGGAGAACTGGTGTTCACATGCATCGGCAAGGAGGCGTTGCCGCTCGTGCGTTACCGCACCCACGACATTGCCGCGCTCACCCGCAAAACCTGCGAATGCGGACGTACCCTCGTCAAGATGACCAAGCCGCGCGGACGCACCGACGATATGCTCATCATACGCGGAGTGAACGTGTTCCCCTCGCAGGTCGAAAGCGTGCTGCTTGAGCTGAACATGGACCCGAACTACCAGATAATCGTCGGGCGCGAGAACAACACCGACACAATCGAGATACAAGTCGAGACCAATCTCGAGATGTTCTCGGATACCGTCAAGGACCTCAAGCGCACCGAAAAGCGCATCGAGGAAGCGATGATAAGCACCCTGCAGATTCATCCGAGAGTGCGTCTGGTCGAGCCCGGCTCGCTGCCGCGCTCGCAGGGCAAGGCGAAACGTGTTGTTGACAACCGTGTGCTGTGAAAAATATAATTATACTAACGGAGGTGTTCAAACATGACAGTTAAACAGCTTTCGATATTTGTTGAGAATCGTTCGGGACGCATGGCGGAGATAACGCGCAAGATAGCGGACGCGAACATTGACATCCGCGCGCTGTCCATTGCCGACACGACCGATTTCGGCATTCTGCGGCTCATCGTCGATAAGCCCGAGCAGGCGGAAAAGGCGCTCAAGGAAAAGGGCTGCACCGTTTCGCTGACCGACGTGATAGCCGTTCGCATAGCGGATAAGCCCGGCGGCTTCGCGGATGCGATAAAGGTGCTCAACGAGGCGGGCATAGACGTTGAGTATATGTATGCTTTCGTCTGCCGGCGCGAGGGAGAGGCGTGCGTGATAATCCGCGTCGCGGACAACGAAAAGGCGGTTGCGGTATTCGAGCGCTCCGGCATCGGAATGCTCTCGCAGCAGGAAATATACAATATGTAAGCGAGGCGCGGCGTTCATGCGAACGCCGCGCTTTTTTTGAAAAAACCCCTTGCATAGAGCGAGAAAGTATTATATAATAATTCACGTCGCTACAACAAAATACG
>CAYXRE010000107.1:0-7034 GCA_964466125.1 uncultured Oscillospiraceae bacterium | reverse complement strand
AGCTCAATCTACACTCCCAAACCACCCGCGCTACCAACTGCGCCACACCCGGGAATACAATATTGATTTTATAGATTGTCCGGTTGATGAAGGCGGGACCCCTCTTGCGGCATAGGTCGCCTTTGACGGTCGATGAATCTCCCGTCAAATTCTCCCGCTGCTGCGCCAGCGAGAGGGATTGCGCTACCAGCTGCGCCACACCCGGAAATCAAATTGCACTCGTGATTTTACCACATCCGCTTCGGCTTGACAACCTCGTTAGGGGCGGCTTTTTTCATTTTTCGGTATCACGCGCCGCGTTTCGGTCAACACTCGCGAAAAGAAACCGATTTACGGAGTGTGAAAAAATGCGCGGCGAACGTACATTTGCACGAAATCTCAAGGACTTCTTCAAGGGCTTTTTTATAACGGCGGCGTTTATTGTGCCGGTCTATGCCGCAGTGTTTTATATGAGCTTGCAGCGTATGCAGCAGCAGGCGACGGCGGCGTCGCAGACCCAAAGCGCGGTACCGCTGCCGCCGAGTGACTACACGCTGCTGAGCGGACTTCGCGCCGAGGACGGCACACTCGGACGAGCTTCGCTGATTCGTTTGGACGTGTCCGGCTGCCGCGTGGTGTTCTGCGAGCTGCCGAAAAACACGGTCGTGCTCAACGCAAAAATGCCTGCGCTCATCTCGGACGTCTACGGCGAGCGGGGGCTTTCGGGCGTCGCCGCCGCGCTTGAAGCAACGCTCGGGCTGCGAGTGAACGGCACGCTGGAGCTTCGCGAAGCGCAGCTCGAGACGCTGTGCGACCGGCTCGGCGGTTTTTCCTTCACAGCCGAGCGAACGACGACGGAATACGACGAGCAGGGCATACTTTCGTACAGCAAGAGCGCGGGGCTTCTGCGCTACTGCGGCGCGGACGTGGTGCGGCTGCTGCGAAGCGCCGCGTACACCGAAAACGACAGCATACGTCTCGCAGAGCGGCTGTTTGAGACGGCGATTTCCGCTTTCGGCGACGCGGCGCTTGTGAGCCGCCTGAGCGAGTTTTATTCGGACGAGCTGTCCTATGCGCGCACCGACCTTGCCACACAGGACGTCTACCTTATGAGCAAGGCGCTTGAGCACATCATCACCGACGACGGCTGCGACCTTGCGAGCGTGCGGCTGCCCGGAAGCTTTGCCGAAGGGCGCTACGAGCTTGCCGAGGATGCGAGCCGCCGCATGGAGATATATTTTCCCGCAAGGTGATTGCCCGCCGCGCCGGAGCATGATAATATATGTATTATGAGTAAAAATAATCCAAAAACCAAGGCGGTATGCGTGCTTTGCGCCGCTGTGATGCTGCTGCTGTGCGGCTGCGCGGGGGCAGACACCGGCTGCGCGGCGTTTATTAAGCCGGACGAATTCGGCGGCGAGCTGCTCATTTCGGGTACGCCCGCGAGCGCCGGACTCCCTGTGGTGGAAAAGCACCGCCGAACGCTGCCCACCTTTGATTACGCCGTGCTCGCCTCGTCGCTCGGCTCGGGTGCAACATCATTTTCGGACAGCAAAACGGTCTACACGAGCGATATGCTCTGGGTGAGCGAGGACCACTATTTTGTCGGCGAGGAGCTGAGCTTCCGTATGCCCGGCGTGTGGAATTGGGAGGAGTTTTCGCTCGAAATCCGAACGGTAGACGCCGACGGCATCGACATTCGGCAGTTTATGTTCTATTACACAGAGCAATCGAGCGGCACCAAGATTCTCGCGATGAAGATTGACTCGCTTACCGACGAGTACGTCGAGAAGTACAGCGCGCCGTACGGCGAGCATCTCGGCATGAGCATGGACGGCAGCCACCTTTACGTCCGTGCGGCGGTCATGGGGGTTGCGCCGGGCTCGCTGCAAAGCCCCGAGACCTACAACGAGCTGCTGCGGTGTCTGACGGCGGAGGATTTCAGGATTCAGCTTAACGTATAATGCGCCGACGTGTGCGGCATAAGAAAGAGCATACCCATGCGGTGTGCTCTTTTTGTGCGCTCGATGTGCCTTTAATCAAAAATAGCCCATGAGCAAACGAGAGAAAACGAGAGCAATTACGAGCAAATCGAAGGTCTATTGAAACATATCGAAAAATCCGCAAAAAGCTGTTGACACGGCGAGCGGCGAAGATATATAATACATCTCGGCGCCTTGCGCGCTTGAAAAGCCAATACCCGCGCTTGCGCGGATGATAGGTATTATTGCAGGAGGAAAATATGTCAACGACTTTGCAAAAACCCGCTGAAGTTGAGCGCAAATGGTATATCATAGACGCTGCCGGCAAGCCCCTCGGGCGCACCGCCGTCGCCGCTGCCAACCTGCTTCGCGGAAAGAACAAGCCCACCTTTACCCCCAACGTGGATTGCGGCGACCATGTGGTCGTCATCAACTGCGACAAGGCGGTACTGACCGGCAACAAGCTCACCCAGAAGTTCTATCGCCATCACTCCGGCTGGATAAGCGGTCTGCGTGAGGTCAGATACGACAAGATTATGAAAGAGCGTCCCGAATTCGCGATGTCTCAGGCCGTCAAGGGAATGCTGCCCGACAACACTCTCGGCCGCAAGGCGCTCACCCGCCTTCGCGTCTACAAGGGTGCGGAACATGAAAACGCTGCGCAGAAGCCGCAGCCCTACGAGGTCTGAGAAAGGAGCGAGGGATAAATGTACGAGACTAGACCGTTTTTTTACGGAACAGGCAGAAGAAAATCGTCCGTCGCCCGTGTGCGCCTTTATAACGGCACCGGCTCGGTAACCATCAACAATCGCGAAATCGACGATTATTTCGGGCTTGACACCCTCAAGCTCATCGTCCGTCAGCCGCTCGAGCTGACCAACCTCACCGGCAAGTTCGACGTAGTCGTGACAGTTAACGGCGGCGGCGTTTCCGGTCAGGCGGGTGCAATCCGTCACGGCGTGGCGCGCGCACTGCTGCAGTTCGACGAGAATCTTCGCGGCGAGCTCAAGAAGGCGGGCTTCCTTACCCGCGACCCGAGAATGAAAGAGCGCAAGAAGTACGGTCTCAAAGCCGCGCGTCGTGCTCCCCAGTTCTCCAAGAGATAACAATCTCTTTCAATGTGCGACCCAAGCGCCCGCCTTATCGGCGGGCGCTTTTATACGCAACACGCGGTTTTCTGAGCCTAGAGTACAGCATAAAACCGAAAACCGTATTTATGTTAAAACTGCTGCTGTAAGGTGGTGTCTACAATGAAAAAAAGCTTCTTCGCCGCGGTCGGCGCGCTTGTGCTTGTGCTGACGCTTGTGAGCTGCGGTGTGCAAAGCGCCGCAGACGTGCAGACCCCTCAGCCCGAGCCGCCGAAGGAAACGGGCGAGTACACCGCCGAGTTTGACGAGGCGATAGCTCAGATGAAGGAGTGCTACACGCTGCGCGAGTACAAGGGTGTTGATTTGGATGCGCTGTATTCGCAGTTTCGTCCGAGCTTCGAGAAAGCGGACGAGAACGCAAGCCTTTACGATGCTTATGCCGCATGGCAGGACTTCTGCAATGCAGTTCCTGACGGACACGTCTATGCCTATTTGAAGGACGGAACGTCCGAGGAGCGGGGGGAAATGCACCGCAAATACATGACCGACGCGCTGGGTTATGATTTCGGCTTTTGCCCCGTCAGCGCCGAAAACGGCGACATATTGATTGCGAACGTTGACGAGACAAGCGAGGCGTACGCGCTGGGAATGCGCGACGGGTGCAGGCTTTTGGCGGTGGACGGCTTGGGCAACAAAGCCGCGAAGGAGCGGGCAATTGTGCCGATGAACATCTCGGACAACTTCAACCGCGAATTTTACAAGGGTATGTTCGTCACCTGCAAATGCGCCGAGCGCGCGACGTTCTATTTTGTGGATGAGGGCGGGTTTATACAGGAGGTAACGCTTGAGGGCAAGGGGGCGTTTTACGAGCGTTTTTCGTGCACGAAAAGCGCGCTTCTGCACAGCTGCCGCGACAAGGAAAACCTGAGCTGCGAGCTGCTGCAAGACGGCGTCGGACTGATGTACTTCAACGATACGATGATAATCAGCTCCAACGGCTTCAACAACGGCGGCAGCTATGAGCAGCTCAAAAGCGAGCTGCGCGAAAAGCTGACCGCGCTGAAGGCGCAGGGAGCGGATAGTCTGATTATTGATATGCGCGGCAACTCGGGCGGATACCGCGAGGTCGCGGCGGCGGTGGCGTCCATGTTCACAAGCAAGCCGCTGCTGGTCAGCGAGTATTCCGCGACGCCCGAAGTCATGGAGAATGTGGTCGGAGAGCAGAAATGCTACGCCACGGCAGACAACGTCTGGGGCGACGGGAAAATCGTCATTCTCGTCAACGACGACACCGCCTCCGCAGCCGAGCTTTTCATACACACGATGAAAAAGCTGCCCAACGTCACCACGCTCGGGCTGACCAACAGCTGCGGGTGCGCCATGGGCGTTTTCTCAATTGAGCTTGAGCATTTCAATCTCTCCTATCCGACGGTGGTCAATCTCGACGAGAACGGGGAAATTATCGTGGACGGCGACGAGTCGGGCGACATGCAGATGCCCGTCGATTTGCGGGTTCCGCTCAATGCGCAGACGCTCTGCGCGCTGTGCGACCCCGATGAGGACTATATGCTTGAGTACGCGCTCGATTATATGAACGATTGAGAGGAAAGCGAAAGCCCCCGTCCGCTGCTGCGGACGGGGGCTTATTGTGTAGTTTACTGTATCGCCCGACTGACCTTGATGACAGCGTTCATGATGTCCTCGGGTGTTTTGCCGTCCTCGCTTTGTTCTTCCTCGTCGCGGCGGGCCATTTCCTTGTCGTACTCGGAGCGGCTTATCTGCTCCTTGTCGAGCATTTCCTTGAGCTCGCGGCGGGAGTAGTGGGACAAATCGTAGGTCTTTTCCTGCGGCGTTCTCTCGGCGACGGTCGGCTTTGCACTCTCGCGCGGCGCGTCGGCGTCGTTTTTGAGTCCCGCGCTCTCGGCGGCGCTCGCTATGTCGTAGGTCTTCTTTTCCGCTTCTATGCGGACTTCCTTGACCTCCTGCTGCGGTTCGGTTTTCTTTTCTGCGGTCTTGGGCTTGTTGAGCGCGGCGGAGGCTTCCTCGACCGGCTGCTTGTTCTCGGTCTTTTGCTGCTGCTTTACCGCCTTGGTCTTTTCGCTGACGGTCTCGCTGTTTTCGGATTTCTGAGTTTCCTCTGTTGCGCGCAGAGAGCTGCGATAGCTTTCGCGTGCACGGTCGCTTATTTCGACCTTGTCATAGGTGCCTTTGGACGCCGCCGAGCGGGAAGCGCTTGAGGAGGAGGCGTTATTTTGAACAGAGACGCCCGACGCCCCGCTGAGCTGATTTGTCACGGCGACAGAAGGCTCCGAATCGACAGAGGTTATGCTTTTTATTCTATCTCTTGCCATAATTCGTCTCCTTTACAGATTTCTTCATTTATGTTATAACACGGTTTTTCAAAAGTTAAAGCGCAGACGTGGAAATAATTGCAATGCGCCTTTTAATCCACCGTCCGCTTTGGTATAATTTTTGCAATACACGTCGCTGCACGGGAGGTTCGCGCATGACAAAATATCAGCTGGGAA
The DNA here is from genome assembly GCA_964466125.1 of uncultured Oscillospiraceae bacterium. Taxonomy (GTDB): domain Bacteria; phylum Bacillota; class Clostridia; order Oscillospirales; family Ruminococcaceae; genus JAUNBN01. The sequence continues at coordinate 1,457 of CAYXRE010000107.1, read as the reverse complement.
AACGGCTGTCCTTATCGGGAGAATCCGACGCAAAGGGCGACACGGCAATCGAGGTTTACACCGCGCGGGAGTGGCGGGAAAGCGGACGCAGCGCGCAGTACGGCTTTGAGGACTATGACGCGGGCGTGCAAAGAGACTATTCGGTGCTGGATATGTTCGCGGATTACTCGCGCATCGTGCTCGCCGTGCCGGACAAAACCGGCGACAGCGAAAAGCTGACGCGGGTCGTCTGTTATGTGCGCTCGGACGCGCTCATGCTCATCGACGACGAGGGGCTTTGCGACATGGTGCTTGCGGGAATCACGCGCTACAAGACCTTTCCGAACCCGTCGAGCGGCGCGCTGCTGTGCGAATTTCTCGAACAGCTGATAATCGACGACATCGAGGGGCTTGCCGCCATCGAGGACGATTTGGACGAGCTGGAAAGCGACGTGCGCGCGGAAAAGACAGAGGGCTTTGATGAACGCATAATATTCATCCGCCGCCAGCTGCTTGCCCGCCACCGCTACTACACGATAACCTCCGACTTGATAGGCGAGCTTTCGGAAAACGAGAACTGCATCTTTCCCGATGACTGCGGCGCGATGTTTACCGCGCTGTGCGAGCGCACCGAGCGGCTGGAGAGCAATGTGCGTATGCTGCGCGAGTACTCGGTGCAGGTGCGCGAGACCTATCGCTCTCACATCGACCTGCGTCAGAACAACATCATGCGCATCCTGACCGTCGTGACCGTCATCTTTATGCCGCCCACGCTCATTGCGGGCTGGTACGGAATGAACTTCAGATTTATGCCCGAGCTTAATTGGCAGTGGGGTTACGCGGGCGTGGCGCTGTTTACCGCCGCCGTGGTCGGACTGCTGATATGGTGGCTGCGGCGCAATAAATTCTGGTAAACCGCTGTTGCGCGAACGGCGCAATAATGATATAATTTCAGTCTTAGGCGATACAATAAATTATGCGTCCGCGCAGCGTTTCGGGCGCTTTGGAGGAGAAAATAATGAAAAACACCGACAAGACAATGGACAAGATAGTCGCGCTGTGCAAAAACCGCGGCTTCATCTTCCCGGGCAGCGAGATATACGGCGGGCTTGCCAACAGCTGGGACTTCGGACCGCTCGGCGTCGAGTATAAGAACAACGTCAAAAAGGCGTGGTGGAAAAAGTTCGTGCAGGAGAGCCCGTACAACGTCGGGCTGGACAGCGCGATACTGATGAATCCCCAGACGTGGGTCACAAGCGGTCACGTCGGCGGCTTCTCCGACCCGCTCATGGACTGCCGCGACTGCCACACGCGCCATCGCGCGGACAAGCTCATCGAGGACGCCGGCGGCAAGGCGGAGGGCATGAGCTTTGAGGAGATGACCGCGTATATCCGCGACAACGGCATCGCCTGCCCCGAGTGCGGCGGCAAGAACTTCACAGACATCCGCAAGTTTAACCTCATGTTCAAGACCTTTA
>CAYXRE010000106.1:0-7075 GCA_964466125.1 uncultured Oscillospiraceae bacterium | reverse complement strand
TCGAGGAGACGATGGGCAACCACAGCATGACTGTCGGACCCGAAAAGTGCGACGAGTGGCTCGCTGCTCTCAAGAGCGAGCGCGAAGCGACGGGAGGTAATGCGTAATGAAGACGGTTTATGACGGACAAAACGACCCGCGCGCTTTCAAGGACGTTGTCGGCGCGACCGTACCGGCGATTTGCGAAAAGGACCCCGACGTCGTCTATCTCGACGCCGACCTCATGAGCTGCATCGGCACCAAGAAGTTCGCGGACGCCCACCCCGAAAAGGCGTTCAACTGCGGCATAGCCGAGGCAAACATGATCGGCATAGCCTGCGGAATGTCCAGCGTCGGACTCAAGCCGATAGTTCACACCTTCGGACCGTTCGCGTCCCGCCGCTGCTACGACCAGGTGTTCCTCTCGGGCGCCTATGCAAAGAACAGCGTCACCGTCATCGGCTCCGACCCCGGAGTGTGCGCGGCGTTCAACGGCGGCACCCACATGCCCTTTGAGGACATGGCGCTTTACCGCGCGATTCCGGAAGCGACCGTTATCGACATCACCGATGCGAATATGCTCGCCGACACGCTCACGCAGTGCGCACAGCTCTCCGGCGTAAAGTACATCCGCGTCGGACGCAAGAGCAGCCCGAAGATTTACGAGGACGGCACGCATTTTGAAATCGGCAAGGGCAACGTCCTGCGCGAGGGCGCGGACGTCGTGATAATCGCCTGCGGCATAATGGTCGCCAAGGCGCTCGAAGCGGCAAAGACACTTGAAGCCGAGGGCATAAACGCGGCGGTCATTGATATGTTCACCGTCAAGCCGCTCGATGAGAAGCTGGTCGTCGAGTATGCCAAGAAGTGCGGCGCGGTCGTCACCTGCGAGAACCACAACAAGATAGGCGGTCTGCACTCCGCCGTCTGCGAGACGCTCGCGCGCGAGTGCCCCGTCTATGTCGGCTGTGTCGCAGTCGAGGACGAGTTCGGCGAGGTCGGACCTCAAAGCTACCTCGAGGAGCGCTTCGCGCTCACGGCAAAGCACGTCGCCGACGAGGCGCGCAAGGCTGTTGCCAAGAAATAAACAAAAGATTTGCAAAGGGCTCCTTCGCTTGTGCGAAGGAGCCTTTTTATATCCCGAAAGCGATATAGTTTCCTGATAACCGCGCTGAATATCCAACTGCGAAGCGGTCTGGCATTGGGACTGCTGTTTCGCAGTTCAAAGTGAACACAGCTGCGTTTTTCGATGTCAAATCCCGCCGTGATTAGCACATTTGCTTGTGCTGAAAAATCGGACTCCACCGCAAAGCGGGGGAGTCCGAATCGGTCAGGTTATCTTTCCTCAAGCGGTGCGTATGTCGCTCTGGGCAATACGTTCATGTAAGCCGGACGGATAATGCGGTTGCCGTTGATGAGCTCCTCGAGCCGGTGCGCGCTCCAGCCGGAGATTCGCGCGACGGCGAACAGCGGGGTGAACAGTTCCTCGGGCAGCCCGAGCATCTGATACACAAAGCCGCTGTAAAAATCGACGTTTGCGCTGACGCCCTTGAACATCTGCCGCTCACGCGCGATGACCTGCGGGGCAAGCTCCTCAACGGTCGTGTACAGCCGGTACTCCTTGTCCTTGTGCTTTTCATGCGCAAGCTGTCCGACAAAGTTCTTGAAAATCTCGGCGCGCGGGTCGGAGACGGAATATATCGCGTGACCGATACCGTAAATCAGACCGGTTTTGTCATACGCTTCCTTGTGCAGTATCTTCGTCAGGTAGGCGTCCACCTCCTCACGGTCGGACCAGTCGTGGACGTGGTGCTTTATGTCGCGGAACATCTCGCAGACCTTGATGTTCGCGCCGCCGTGCTTGGGACCCTTGAGCGAGCCGAGCGCCGCCGCGATGGCGGAATAGGTGTCGGTGCCCGAGGAGGTCACGACGTGGGTGGTGAAGGAGGAGTTGTTGCCGCCGCCGTGCTCGGCGTGTATCACCAGCGCAAGGTCGAGTATTCGCGCTTCAAGCGGCGTGTAGCTGCCGTCCATGCGCAGCATATAAAGCAGATTTTCGGCGGTCGAAAGCTCCGGTTTGGGGTTGTGGAAGAAAAAGCTGCTGGAGTTTTTGAGATAGTAGCAGTACGCCTGAAAGCCGTAGACCGCAAGCATTGGAAACAGCGCGATGAGCTGCAGACACTGGCGCAGCACGTTGGGTATGCTTGTGTCCTCCGAATTGTTGTCGTAGGAATAAAGCGTAAGCACGCTTCGCGTAAGCGAGTTCATCATGTTGGAGCTGGGCGCTTTCATGATGATGTCGCGCACAAAGGAGGTGGGCAGCGAGCGATAGGAGTTGAGCACGCCCTTGAAGCGCTCGAGCTCCCCCCTGTCCGGCAGCTTGCCGAGCAGCAGCAGGTAGGTTATCTCCTCAAAACCGAAGCGGTTGTCGTCGATGAAGCCGCGCACGAGGTCCTTTACGTCGTAGCCCCGATAGTACAGCGCTCCGGCGCAGGGAATCTCCCTGCCGTCAACCAGCTTTTTTGCATGGACCTCGCTGATTTCGGTCAGACCCGTAAGTATGCCTTTGCCGTTTTGGTCTCGAAGTCCTCGGTTGACCTGAAATTTCTCGTATAGTTCCTTGTCTATTCGCCCGTCGTCGCAGCAGATGGCGGACATAGCCATTATCTCGGGAGTGAGCTCGGAGTAATTGCGCTTTGCCAAGTGTAATACCTCCTTCGATTTTATTGCCGCCGAGCGTGCTTGACGGCGAAAGAATGTAACAACTATACCAAAAATCCGCCTGAACATCAATTAAAGCGGTAAAGTGTTAACAATTTGGTAACAAAATGCACGGTTGACGCTGCGCGCCGATAACGTTAGAATCAAATGGCGGGGAGATGAGAAAATGACGCTCAAGGAACGCGCAAAGCAGCTCAAAACCGATATTCCGGCGCTCTTTCTCGCGCTGTCCGACAAACGCACGCCGTTTTGGGCAAAGGCGCTTGCGGTGCTCACGGTGGGTTATGCGCTCTCGCCGATTGATTTGGTGCCCGATTTTATTCCCGTGCTCGGCTATCTCGACGACCTGATAATACTGCCGGCGCTTGCCGCCGCGGCGATAAAGCTCGTCCCCGCCGACGTAATGGCGGAGTGCCGCGAGCGCTCAAAAGGTATGTGGGAAAACGGCAAGCCCAAGCGTTGGTATTATGCGATACCCATAGTACTCGTGTGGCTGCTGATAATCTGGCTGATTGTAAAGCAGTTCATAAAACCCGCCTGAAAACAAAACGACCGTCCGACCCGACGGGTCGAACGGCAAAACGTGATGTGAGCCTTAGGAGAGCGCGCCGTCCGGCTTATCCTCGCCAAGGCAGCTTGCGATATAGTCCGGTACCTCGCTGCGCTCGATGCCCAGCGCGACGGCGAACTCACCGTACAGCAAATCCTCCGCGCGCTTCATATAGCGCTCGTCCACCTGTCCGAACTTGCGGCGCTGCGCCTCGGCATTCTGCTTTTTTGCATAGATGGACATTATGAGCTCGATGAGTCCCTCGCAGTCGTGAGAGCTGAAAAACTGCGCGTAGTGCTCGTTGAGCATCTGAACGCTCGAGGAATGGAACGCCTGAGCGTGTATGGACGGTATGACGTCGTCTATCATCCGCTGTGCCTCGTCCTTGCTGATGACGCGGCGCGAGAAAACCTTCGAGTTGTTCACGGGCGCGTAGATAATGCCCTGTGAATAGAGCGGCTCGAGCTTATAATACAGCTGCCCCTTGTCCGCGGGATTGAGTCCGGGGGCGGTTATGTCGGCTATTTTGCAAACCCCGGTGCCGCCGTAAACGATGAGTTCGCCTATCTCAAACATCCTGTCGCCTCCGTAGAAAGTAGTGGCGGCAAAGCGCAAACCGCCCTAATATACATTCATTATACCATTTGTCCACCAAAAAGGCAAAGTGGGCATTTCGCCGAAAAACCATCGTGTTTGTGCAAGAACCCGTGCTCCCAAGGGCGTTTGCGCCCAAATGAGCGGTAAAACCCTTTTGAACAATTAATATTGTATATAAAGAATATTGAAAGCAGGGAAGAATTATGGAGTTTATTTTAAGACCGTGGGAGCTCGGCGACGTTCCATCGGTCGCGAAATACGCAAACGACAAGATGATTGCGGATAATCTGCGCGACGTTTTCCCCTATCCGTACACCGAAGCCGACGCATACGATTATGTCAAAAGCTGCGTGGACACAGGCGACGAGGGCAGGATTTGCCGCGCGATTGTCGTCGGCGGCGAGGCGGTCGGCAGTGTGGGAGCTTTTTCGATGAGCGACGTTTACCGCAAAAGCGCCGAGGTGGGCTACTGGCTTGCAAGGGATTTCTGGGGCAAGGGGATTATGACCGCCGCCGTCAAACAGGTTTGCGATGAGGCATTCGACAAGCTCGGCGCGGTGCGGCTGTTTGCCGAGCCGTATGCGTACAACCAAGGCTCGCGGCGGGTACTGGAAAAAGCCGGCTTCGAGCTGGAGGGAATCATGAAAAACGGCGTTTACAAGAACGGCAAATTGTTTGACTACTGCATGTACGCAAGAGTAAAAAAATAGGTATTGACTCTCCCCCGACAGGAGGGTGCACAATTGCAACACAGGGAAGAGGTGCGAGAAATGTACAGAATCGGCGAGTTCTCCAAGCTGAGCAAAACGACGATTAAGACGCTTCGCTACTATGACGAAATCGGTCTGCTCAAGCCCGAGCAGACCGACCGCTTTACGGGTTATCGGATGTACACAACCGACCAGCTCGTCAAGCTGCACGAGATTCAGGCGCTTCGGCAGGCGGGGCTTACGCCGGACGAGGCTGCCGATGTTCTCGCGGGTCGCAACGTAACGGAGATTCTTGAGCGCCGCCGCGCCGAGCTGGAAAGTGAGTTTGAGGACGCGCGCGCACGTCTTGCCCGATTGAATTTTATTTTGTCGGGACGAGAGGAGAAAGAAATGGAAAACTACAAAGCAACGATCAAACAGGTCAAAGAGTGCATCATCTACGCGGTGAAAACGGTCATACCCTCGTACGAGGCGTATTTTGAGCTGCTGCCCGCAATCGGCGAAAAGGTCGCCGCAAAGTACCCCGAGATCAAGTGCGTGACGCCCGAGTACTGCTTCGTGCGCTACCTCGACGGCGAGTACCGCGAAAAGGACATCAGCATCGAGTACTGCGAGGCGGTCGATCGTCTGGAGCCGGACTTCGACGACGTAACCTTCCGCAAGCTGCCCGCCGCGACGGTCGTATCTGTCATGCACAAGGGTTCGTACGCAACGCTCACCAAAGCGTACAGCTACGCGGCGAAATGGATTGAGGAAAACGGCTACCGTATGACCGACGCGCCGCGCGAGAGTTACATCGACGGCGTGTGGAACAAGGACAGCGAGGACGAGTGGCTCACCGAGCTGCAGTTCCCGATTGCTCAAAAGTAAGAATCGGCACAAAGAGGCACCCGCGCTTCGGTACTCCGAAGCACGGGTGCCTCTTTGTGCTATCGTTCCTGTGCCCGCCCTTGCGCACGCGAAAACGCATTTGAAGCTCGCGTGTCCCTTGCCCTCGCGCTTTGCCCGTGTTACAATATTTTCGAAACGCGGCGTGCCGCGAAAAGGGGGAAAACTATGAATCCGAAAAAAACGGGTAAAGCGGTGGCTTACCTCTTTGCAATACTCGGCGTCTGCTTCTTGATTGCCGTGGGCGTGGCGCTCATATCTCTCGGCGACGGACCCATGCGCTTGGTACTGCTCATTGTCTTTGGCTCGCTCGGCTTGGTGTTTACCCTTGTCGGCGGAATACTGGCGGGAATACTGTCCGACAAACGAGTGGAGAAAAAGCGCGCGCGGCTCATGGAAACAGGCGAGCGGATCTACGCAAAGGTGGAGAGCTGCGAGAGCAACACCGGCATCAGCGTGAACGGACACAGTCCCTACCGCGTAGTCTGTCGCCACTCCCGCGAGGGCGTCGGCTATATCTATCGCAGCGACGACATCTGGAGTTACCCCAAGCTCACCTCGGACACCGTCGCCGTGTATGTCAATCCGAGCAATCCGCACGATTACTATGTCGATTTGCAAAGCGTCATGGAGCCGGTGGTGGAGCTTTAACCGCTGCCCTCGGTGTTCCGCGAATCCTTTGGAGTTCAGTTGTATATAGTACAATAAAAACAGGTCGGGCATTAGCCAAAGCCCCATAAGGATGTTTTTTGGCAGGGATACGGTGTAACCCCACAATCGGGGTTACACCGTTTTCTCTTTTTCAGGCGGTAAGCCTGTATTCCTGCGGGTTTGCTTTGATTTTAGCCATAAGGCTTTTGATTTCATCCTCTGTGGGAATGTCAATCAGTCCGATAGCCGTGAAGTAAATGTCCACCTTCACATAGCAATGACCGCTTGATTTGTCGTTGTTATGAACCTCAATCCTGCGGATCAGAGAATTCACAAGAGTTGGTGTCAATTCGTCAAACGATGTACTGCTTCGCAGAACCTTCAATAAGGTTTTCAAGTCAAGGCTCGTCTGTTCAATACAGGCAAGTTTCTTTTCGTCCTCTGCCACCTTATTGATAAGAGTGCGCTGTTCGTTCTCGTAATTGACCGACATTCTTGCATAGCGTTCGGCAGAGATGTTACCGAGGACTTGATCTTCATAGATACGCTCTATCAGCTTGTCAAGGTCTTGAATGCGCCGTTTTCCGCTTTCAATGGCAGTTTTAAGTTTAGAGGTTTCTGTCCGTTTAGATACAATGTCCTTTTGTGCCATTAGATATAGGAATACCGGTTCATAGCACCTTACGAAGTCCGCTAAGCTGTTGATTGCTTCAAGTACGATTTTTTCGAGCACAACATTACGGATAAAATGTATCTGACAACTTCCTCTGCCGCTTTTGTAGTTGGCGCAACGGTAATGCTCCTGATTGGTGTTCAAGCTCTTGGCAGCACAGAAGTGGAGTTTTGAGCCGCAATCAGCACAGAACACTTTGCCGGAGAACAGACTTGTTCTGCCCGTTGCTGTCGGACGGATACGGTGCTCTCGAAGTTCCTGCACCCTTTTCCAAGTATCCTCGTCAATGATAGCAGGCTGGGTGTT
>CAYXRE010000105.1:0-7112 GCA_964466125.1 uncultured Oscillospiraceae bacterium | reverse complement strand
ATCGGGCGAGCTGTAAACCTGTTTGCCGTTTATGAAAACCGGCACGAGCAGCTCACGGGCGGTAAAGTCGGTTATCGTTTTCTTCTTCCATGTGTACTGCGGGTCGAACAGCGTCAGCGGCTTGCTTTCGTCCACCGTCTCGTCGTACACGGTAATGTAGTCCGCAAACGCCTTGCCCGTCGCGTTCTCGTAAAGCCGATAGAGCTTTTTGAAGTGCGGCGTGGTTATCTTGGCGACGTTCTCGCTTATCTTGATCTTGGGTATGACCGTCCCGTCCTCATCCTCGACAGCGACCAGTTTATATACTCCGCCGAAAACCGGGTCGCTCTTTGCGGTTATCAGCCGCTCGCCGACGCCGAAGCTGTCCACCTCGCCCTTTTGGCGGATAATATCTCGGATGATGTTCTCGTCCAGCGAATTGCTCGCGATTATCTTGCACTTCTTGAGTCCCGCGTCGTCCAGCATTTTTCTCGCCTTGCAGGACAGATAGGTTATATCGCCCGAATCAATGCGTATGCTGCACTCCTCAATTCCCTGCGGCAGCAGCACCTCCTTGAACACCTTTATTGCGTTCGGAACGCCGCTCTTAAGCACGTTGTAGGTGTCCACGAGCAGCGAAGCGTTATGGGGATAAAGCTCCACATAGGTCTTGAAGGCGGTGTACTCGTCGTCGAATATCTGTATCCACGAATGCGCCATCGTCCCGAGCGCAGGTATGCCGAACTCCTTGTCGGACAGCGCGCAGGCAGTCCCCGCGCAGCCCGCGATGTATGCCGAGCGCGCGCCTATGAGCGCGGCGTCGGTGCCCTGCGCGCGGCGGGAACCGAACTCCATGATTGCCCGACCCTCGGCGGCGCGCACGATGCGATTCGCCTTGGTGGCAATGAGCGACTGGTGGTTGATGCAAATGAGCAAAAAGGTCTCAATAACCTGCGCTTGCTCCGCGTCGGCGCGCACGGTCACAATCGGCTCTCCGGGGAAAATCGGAGTGCCCTCGGGAATGGCATAGACGTCACCCGTGAAGCGGAAGTCCCGCAGGGAATCCAGCCACTCGTCGGAAAAGCAGTTTTTGCTGCGCAGATACTCAATGTCCTCAGCGTCAAAGTGCAGCTCGCGGATGAAGTCGATTATCTCCCAAAGCCCCGCGGCAATCGCGAAGCCGCCTCCGTCCGGCACGGTGCGGAAGAACAGGTCGAAATAGACCTTCTTGCTGCCGATTCCGGCGAGGCGGTAGCCGTTCGCCATGGTGTATTCGTAGTAGTCGGTGAGCAGCGCAAGATTTCGCTGTTTCATATTGTGTCCTTTCCTCGGCGCTCCGAGAATGCGAATTTACGTCGTTTATAGTTATTATATCAATAAATATACCACCCAAACCGGCAACTTACAAGCCGATTTCGCCCCGCTCACAGCTTTTCGCGGCGCGCCGCCGGACGCGCGGACGGGCGTGTTCAAGATAATTGATAGGATGATTAAGATTTATTCAATTTCCAAAAAGCCCTTGTTTTACGCCTTTGAATTCTATACAATATTAAATTGTAATACGATGCTATTTTGTTGTTTAAGCAATGCAGAAATCGGACGGTGATATTATGAACATTCTCGAACAAATCAAGGAATGCGAAAGCAAGGCGGCGCAGATGCGCTCCGAAGCGTCCGCGAAGGCGCGCGAGCTGGTCCGCGACGGCGACAAGCAGACCCAAGAGCTCGCCGCAAAGCTGGTTGCAGACGCCAAGGCGGAGGCAGAAAAGCTGCTCGCTCAGGCGGAAAAAGACGCGCAGAAGCAGGCGGAGGACTTCATCGCCGAATCCGCGCAAAAGGACAAAAAGCTGGTCGCCGAGGCGGCGTCGGGAGTTGACGAAGCCGCGGCATTCATCGTAAGAGGAGTGCAGAAGCTATGATTCTTCCCATGAAAAAGGCGACGATTTTTGCGCTGCGCAGCGACAGGGAAGCGTTGCTGCTTGCACTGCAAAGGTCGTCCATTCTCATGGTGACCGAAAGCGACGGGTGCGTGCGCGACGAGAGCGCGGACGCGACCGCGAGCGAGGTGCAGTCCACCAAGGACGTCATCTCCTTCATGTCGCGCTACCGTGAGAAAAGCGGATTCTTCGACGACGCGCCGAGCGTGGATTTTTCCGAGCTCATCGCGGAGAAGAACGAATCCCGCAAGCTGACCGCCAAAGCCGCCGAGATAGAATCGTCCATGGCGGCGCTCAACACCGAGATTTCCTCCGCGCGCTCGGCTCTCGAGCAGTACGAGCCGTGGCTCGGGCTGGACATAAGGCTCAATGAGCTGAGCGATACCAAGGACGCGCGCGTTCACACCGGCTACATCCCGCGCAACCGCCTTGAGGAATTCAAAACAGCGTGCGAGGAAAAGGGCTGGTGCTCGGTCTTCGGCATGGCGAGCGGTTCATACGCTTGCATGTATGTGTGCTTCAAGGACGACGACGAGCAGCTCGCGTCCGACCTTAAAGCAATGGGCTTCATCGAGTCCGCGCCCCCGTCGGGCGAGCTTACGGCGGCACAGGAGCGCGAGCGCATACTCGCGAAAATCGACGAGAACAACACCAAGCTCGCTGCGCTCTCGGGACAAGCCAAGGAACTGGGAACCCAAGTCGAGAAAATCGAGCTGCTGTACGACAAGCTGACCACCGACCTTTCCCGTCAAAGCACCCCGTTTATGCAGACCGACTCCACCTTTTTCGTTCAAGGCTGGCTGACGGCGGAGCGGGAAAAGGACCTTGAGGAAACGATAAGGGACGCAACGGACATTTACGAGCTGGTCATCGAGGACCCCGCCGAGGACGAAAAGCCCCCGACGCAGACGCGTAACAACAAGTTCGTAAGACCGTTTGAGACCTTCACGGATATGTTCAGCCGCCCCAATCCCAGAGAGGGCATCGACCCCAACCCGGCGATGGCTCCGTGGTACTGGATAATCTTCGGCATGATGATGGCGGACGCGGGCTACGGGCTCGTGATGCTGGTACTGACCTGGCTGTTCCTTAAACTCAAAAAGCCCAAGGGCGAGATGAGAAAGCTGGTCACCGTGTTCATGTACTCGAGCATTCCGACCATCTTCTGGGGCGTGATGTTCGGCAGCTACTTCGGCGCCGAATGGTTCAAGCCCGTCGTATTCGCCCCGCTTTACAACCCGATTCCCGTCATGGTCATCTGCTTCGTGCTCGGCGCGCTGCATATGTTCTGCGGAATGGGCATCCACGCCGCGCGGCTGATAAAAGCCGGACAGTGGCAGGAGGCACTAGGCAACCACATAAGCTGGATATTCCTCATAACCGGTATCGGGCTGATTTTCGTGCCCGCGCTCAACACCGTTGCGATGGTCGTGTGCGGCATAGGGCTGCTGCTGGTGCTCGCGTTTTCCAAAAACGACACCAAAAACCCCTTCAAGCGCGTTTTCGGCGGCATAACCTCGCTGTACGGCGTGACCGGCTACATGAGCGATATACTTTCCTACTCGCGCATACTCGCGCTCATGCTCAGCTCCGGCGTCGTCGGAATGGTAATGAATATGCTCGCAGGCATGGTACAGGGCTCGGTAATCGGCTTTGTGTTTTCGATACTCATATACATTGCAGGACACGCGTTCAACCTCGTCATGGGTCTGCTGTCCGCGTATGTGCACACCAGCCGTTTGCAGTACATCGAGTTTTTCGGCAAGTTCTACGAGGGCGGCGGCTATGCTTTCGTTCCGCTTTCGGTCAAGTCCTCTTATACCGTGGTAACGGATAAAAAATAAAAAAACATTCATAAACTTGGAGGTACACTCAAATGTCATTCGGTCTTGCTATTGCTATTTTCGGCGCCGCTCTCGCGGTCGCGCTTCCCGGTATCGGCTCCGCTTACGGCGTTCGCGTCGGCGGTCAAGCGTCCGCAGGCGTTGTCGCGGAAAACCCCGATATGTTCGGTAAGCTGCTCGTCATCCAGGCTCTTCCGGGAACTCAGGGCATCTACGGCTTCCTGACCGGCGTTATCGTTATGATCCAGCTCGGTATGCTCGGCGGCACCGCCGCTGAACTGACCGTTTCCCAGGGACTCCAGTATTTCGGCGCCTGCATGCCCATCGCCATCGGCGGTCTTTTCTCCGCTATCTATCAGGGCAAAACCGCTGTCGCCGCCATACACATGACCGCCAAGCAGCCCGACGCTTCCGCCAAAGGTATCACCATGACCGCTCTCGTCGAGACCTACGCAATACTCGCGCTGCTCATGTCCATACTCCTCATCTTCGCGCTGTAATCCACCACAAGCGGATAACACCGCAAAGAAAGGAGAGGATTCACGAATGGGAGCTCAACAAATACTCGACGCCATATCCCGCGAGGCAGTGTCCGAGTGTGACGGCATAATAGCCGCCGCCAAAAAGACCGTGGACGAGGCGCGCGAAAACGCGCTGGACGCCGCAGGAAAAAAGGTCGCCGAGATAGAGAAAAAAGCCAAGCTCGACGCCGAAGAAGCTATCAAGCGCCGTATGCTTACCGCGGGAATCGAGGCGCGCAAGAATTCTCTTGCCGCCCGCCGCGAGCTGCTCGAAACCGCGTTTGACAAGGCGCACGCGTCGCTTTGCGCGCTGCCGGACGCGGATTATGCCGCGCTGGTCTGCTCGCTAGTCGTCGAAGCCGCGCAGACGGGCGACGAAAAGCTCTGCGTGCCCGCGTCCTCGCTCGAACGCTTCACAAAGCCGTTCGACGGAAAAAAGACGCTGCTGCAAGCAATAAACGACGCGCTCGTCAAGGCGGGCAAAAAGGGCAAAATAACCCTTTGCGACACACCCGGCAGTTTTGACGGAGGCGTGCGTCTCATCGGCGAAATAACCGACATCGACTGCTCGTTCGCCTCGCTCATAAGCGCTTATCGCGACACGAACGAGACCGAGGTATCTCGGCTGCTGTTCAAGACGGAGGTGTAGCCATGCCTTCCGACACTTATCCCTTCGCGGTCGGACGCATTCGCGTAATCGAAAGCTCGCTGCTTGACCGCTCCAAGCTCGCGCGGCTTGCCGAGCTGCCCTATGAGGGCGCGCTCAAGCTGCTGTGCGAATGGGGCTACGCCGCCGATTACCCGATTAAGACCGACGCGGACGCGCTCATCGCCTTTCGCCGCACCGAGGTGCGCGGGATAATCGAGGACGTCACGCCGGACAAGGCGCTGACCGACCTGTTTTATCTCGACATGGACGCGACCAATATCAAGCTGCTCATCAAATCCCGACTGCTCGGCAACGAGGATTTCAGCAGCGACGAGCTGACGCCGGGACTGTTTCCCATTGAGACACTGCGCGAGTGTGTGTCCAAAAAGGACTACGAGCCGCTCGGCGAGGAGCTTGCGCAAAGTCTCAAAAAGGCGGAGGACGTGCTCAAGCGCGAGCGCAACCCGCGGCTGCTTTCCGCCGCCGTGGACAACGCGTTTTATTCCTACATTATGAGCGTGCTCAAGACGCACAAAAACGAATTCTGCACGCGTTATTTCACAGCCAAGACCGATTTCACCAACATCCTCAGCGTGCTTCGCGCACGCGCGCTGCACTGGGACTCCATCGAGCTTGCGCCGATGATAGTTCCGGGCGGAACGCTTTCAGGCGAGACGCTTTGCGACGCGCTCGAGTGCGAAAGCGAAAAGCTGCCCTCGCTGCTTGCAAAGGGCGACAACGCCGACGCTGAGTCCCGTGCGCTCTCGCTGTACTCCGGCGGCTCCGCCGAGGCTGCGCGCGCGTCGCTGGACGAATACCTGCTGAACATGGCGCGCGAGGAAAAGTTCGACCCGTTCGGAATCGGTCCGATAGCCTATTTCCTGCTCGCAAGCGAAAGCGAATGCAAGGCGCTGCGGGTGCTGTTCGCAAAAAAGCGGGTCGGAACCCGGTAATAAGCTAAAGGAGAGGTATAATGGCACAAAAGCAAAAGATAGCCGTTATCGGTGACCGCGACTCGGTCATGCTCTGGGGCGTTCTGGGATTCGAAACGGTCTTTGCAACGCACCAGCGCGACATCGAAGCCGCCGTACACCGGCTCGCAAAAGAGGGCGCGGCGGTCATCTACATGACCGAACAGGCTATGGAAACGGCGAGCGAGGCAGTTGACCGCTACAAGACGCAGCCGTTCCCCGCAATCATCCCGATACCCAATCGCGACGGTTCGCTGGGCATCGGCATGAAACGGATAAACGACAACGTCGAAAAGGCGATAGGCGCCGACATCCTGTTTAACGAGGAAGAAGGAAAAGGTAACTGATATGGAGAATAAAAGCACTGCGGTAATTGTAAAGGTAGCCGGACCGCTTATCGTCGCCTCGGGCATGAAGGACTGCCAGATGTACGACGTTGTGCGCGTCAGCGAGCGCCGTCTTATCGGCGAGATAATCGAGCTGCGCGGAGATTTGGCTTCCATTCAGGTCTATGAGGAGACTGCCGGTCTCGGACCCGGCGAGCCTGTTTATACGACCGGCGAGCCGCTTTCTGTCGAGCTTGCCCCCGGACTCATCGGCGGCATCTTTGACGGAATCCAGCGCCCGCTCGAGACGATATATGAAAAAGAAGGCGACCGCATAACCCGCGGCATTGACATACCCAAGCTCTCCCGCGAGGTCAAGTGGGCGTTCGTGCCCGTCGCAAAGGTCGGCGACAAGCTGTCCGGCGGCGACGTGCTCGGAACGGTCGAGGAGACCCCCGCCGTCACCCAGAAGATTATGGTCCCGCCGACAATTTCCGGCACCGTTGAGGAGATAAAGTCGGGCGAGTTCACAATCGACGAGACGGTCGCGGTCATCAAGGACGACAAGGGCGAGAAGCACGAGATTACCATGCTTCAGAAATGGCCTGTCCGCCGCGGACGCCCGTTTGACGAGAAGCTGTCGCCCAACGAGCCGATGATAACCGGTCAGCGCACCATTGACACGCTGTTCCCGATAGCAAAGGGCGGCGTCGCCGCCATACCCGGACCGTTCGGCTCGGGCAAGACGGTCGTTCAGCACCAGCTCGCCAAGTGGGCGGATGCGGACATCATCGTCTACATCGGCTGCGGCGAGCGCGGCAATGAGATGACCGACGTTTTGAAGGAATTTCCGGCGCTTTCCGACCCGCGCACAGGCCTGCCGCT
>CAYXRE010000104.1:0-7126 GCA_964466125.1 uncultured Oscillospiraceae bacterium | reverse complement strand
AACTCTCATCTTACACACTCCTGTGTTTCGTTACTCCAATTATAGCCTGAGTAGAAAAGGTCGGAGCGGATTGGAAGTGTGAGTTGGATGCAATCAGCGCTGGTATCCAGCTTACCTGTTATAGTAATAGAAAAGGAGATTGCCATGGAATTTAACGAAGCACTGCTGAACGAAATTGCGCTGCTGCGCCAGACGCGGGCGGCGAGCCTGCTGCGCGGCATAGTTATTCTGCTGCTCGCGTATTTTTTGTCGATTCAGCTCGAGCTGAAAACCATGAAGTTCCTGCTCGACAACGTGCTGCAGTTCGGACTGCTTGCGATAGTCGTCGTCTTTCAGCCGGAGCTTCGCCGCGCGCTTGAGCAGGTCGGACGCAGCAAGTTTTCCTCGCTGCCCTTTTTCTCGGGCAAGATGAGCTCGGAGGACAAAACGCGCTGGAACGACGCGGCGGTCAAGATAGCCGACTCGTGCGAGCAGATGTCCAAGGAGCGCACCGGAGCGCTCATCGTAATCGAAAAGCGCACGGCGCTCGGGGACATAATACGAACGGGAACGGTCGTCGAGGCGGACGTGTCCTGCGAGCTGCTGGAAACGATATTCTATGAGGGCTCTCCGCTGCATGACGGCGCAGTCATAATCCGCGACGGACGCATACAGGCGGCGGGCTGCTTCCTGCCCGTCTCGGAAAGCAACGAGCTGAGCAAGGATTTGGGCACGCGCCACCGCGCAGCACTGGGTATGTCTGAGAACTCGGACGCGATAATCATAATCGTCTCGGAGGAAACGGGAATCATCTCGGTCGCGCAGGACGGCGCGCTGATTCGCAGGCTCGACCGCTCCAACCTTTTCCGCAAGCTGCAAAGCGAGCTTATTAAGGATGAGGACGAGCAAACCGAGAACAAGAGCGCGTTCCTCAGTTTCTTTGAAAGGTTGTTTAAGAAATGAAAAAAGGAAGAATAAGACAGCTTTTCGACAACAAGGTCTTTGCGTTGGTGTTCTCCATTGTGGTCGCCATCATCAGCTGGGCGGTCATAGTTTTGAGCATCGACCCCAACACGACGCGCACCATAGACAACGTGCCGGTGACCATAAGCAGCACCAACAACTCCTACAAGAGCCTCGGGCTTGACATAATCGACAAGGAGGAGGTGCTCGTTCGCGTGACGGTGGAAGGACCGCGCAGCGTCGTGGGAATGCTTGAGCGCGACAGCATACTCGTGACTCCGAATTTCTCGGGCGTGAACGGCGCGGGCACCTATGACGTGCCGCTCGTTGCGACCAAGAACAATCAGCTTTTGTCCTATACGATAACTTCGGTGAACCCCAACTTCGTGCCGCTGCGCTTTGACGTAGCAATCAGCAAGAAGGTGCCGGTCACCGCGAAGATTGAGGGTCTCACCGTCGGCAACGACTACATCGTCGAGCAGACGATTATCTCCCCGTCCGAGGTCACGGTGACGGGACCCGAGCAGGACGTGGACAAGGTCGCGGCGATAGTTGTGACGGTGCCGATAGACGCGGAGCTAGCCGAGACGATGAAGACCACCGCCGAGCTTGTCGCCGTTGACAAGGACGGAAACGTGCTGTCCGGCGAGACGCTGAAAATCGACCCTGTCCAGGCGGATATAACGATACCGATTTACAAGCGCGGCGTGCTGCCGCTCGACATAGAGTTCACCAACGTGCCGGACGGCTTTGATTTGTCCACTCTTGATTACACGCTCACCTTCGATGAAATCAACATTGCCGCAAGCGAGACGGTGGTCGGCAATCTGCGCACCAAAATAATCGGCTATGTAGACCTTGCGACCTTCAAGCTCGGCGAAAGCTACACGTTTGACATCGAGCTGCCGAGCGGCTATGTCAACCTCGACAACGTGACCTCGGTAACCGCGACCTTTGCGGGCGAGGACATCGACTCGAAAAAGGTCGTCGTGACCGATTTGAGGGTAATCAACGCGCCCGCGAACTACAAGGTCACGGTGATGAACGAGATGATAAGCGACGTGACCGTCATAGGCAAGACCGAGGATGTGCAGACGCTGCTTGCGGGCTCGGTGGTCGCGATAGTGGACATGAGCGAGCTCGGCGGCATAGAAAGCGGCACCTTCAACGTGCCAGTCAAGTTCAAGATAAGCTCCAACAACACCACATGGGTCGCCGGAAGCTATACGGCGGTCATTGAAGTGGAGCCGCTGTGAGAATCGTAGTATCCGGCATACGTCTGCCGCTTGAACAGCCCTCGGAAAGCGCCGTTGACAAGGCGCTTCACAAGCTCTCGCTTCGCGCGTCGGACGTCCAAAGCTCGGCGCTGCGCCGCGTGTCCTATGATGCGCGCAAAGGCGAGGTGAGCATGGTCTGCTCTGTGCTGCTGGAGCTGAAAAGCGAAAAGCTTGCGCGAAAGCTGTGCGAGAAAAACGAAAACGTCAGACTGTACGAGAAAAAAGCCTTTGAGCCGGTTGTCGGAAGCGAAGAACTTCGCTCGCGACCCGTTGTCGCAGGCTTCGGACCTGCGGGAATGTTCGCGGCGCTCGCGCTTGCACGGTACGGCTACCACCCGCTGGTGCTTGAGCGGGGCGACTGCCTTGAAGCGCGCGTGCGCGCGGTGGACGCTTTCTTTTCGGGCGGGCAGCTGGACGAGCGCACCAACGTTCAGTTCGGCGAGGGCGGCGCGGGGACCTTTTCGGACGGCAAGCTGACGAGCCGCATAAACGACCCGCTTTGTGATTTTGTGCTCGATACCTTTGTCGAGATGGGCGCGCCGCGCGACATACTCACCCGTGCGAAGCCCCATGTCGGAACCGATATGCTGCGCTCGGTCGTTCGCGGCATACGCGGGGAGATAATCCGTCTGGGCGGCGAGGTGCGCTTCTTGTGCCCGCTGCGCGACCTTCGCACAAGCGGCGGCGCGCTGTCGGCGGTGCAGACAGACCAAGGAGAGATTGAGACACAGGCGCTCGTGCTCGCTTGCGGGCATTCGGCTCGGGACACCTTTTCCATGCTCGGCTCGCGCGGTCTGCCGCTTCTCGCAAAGCCGTTTTCGGTCGGCATGAGAATCGAGCATTTGCAGTGCGACGTTGACCGCATGGTCTACGGCGCTCACGCGGGCGACCCGAGACTGCCGCGCGCGGAGTACGCGCTCAGCGAGCGGTTCGGTTCGAGAGCGGTCTACACCTTTTGTATGTGTCCCGGCGGCACGGTGGTCGCGGCTGCGTCCGAGAGCGGCGGCGTTGTGAGCAACGGAATGAGCGTTTACGCGCGCGACGGCAAAAACGCCAACAGCGCGCTGGTCGTGTCGGTAGACGAGCGGGACTTCGGCAGCTCGCCTTTTGACGCCATAGAGTTTCAGCGAAAACTGGAGAGAGCGGCTTATGCCGCTGGCGGCGGAGGCTATCGCGCGCCGGCACAGTCGCTGGGAAATTTCCTTTCTTCAAAAACGGGCATAGACGGCTGCTCGGTCGAGCCGAGTTACCCGCGCGGGATAACCGAGTATGAGCTCGGTTCACTGTTTTCCGAGCCGCTTGCAACGGCGCTTCGCGACGGCGCGACGGCGCTCGGGCGCAGATTGCGGGGATTTGATTCGCCCTCGGCGCTGCTGACGGGAGTTGAGACAAGGACCTCCTCGCCCGTGCGCATACCGCGCGGCGAAACGCTGGAATCGACCGGCTGCGCGGGGGTATATCCGTGCGGCGAGGGCGCGGGCTACGCGGGGGGCATAATGAGCGCCGCCGTGGACGGGCTGCGGGTCGCGGGAGCGATAATAGAAAGATACAAGCCGAACTGACGCGGCTTTCGAGGTAAACGAATGGCACTCAAACGCTGGCGCGTAAAGCAGACAGATTCCAAAGCAATCCGCGAGCTTTGCGCAAAACTGAACATATCCTCCCTTGCCGCGCGTACCCTTGCAGCGCGAGGCTTCGCGGACGAGCGCAGCGCAAAGGAGTTTTTGAGCTCGGATGCGCCGATTGGCGACCCGCTCGCGCTCGCGGATATGCAAAAGGCGGCTCAGCGCATAAACGAGGCGATTGAAAGCGAGCAGCGCATTGCGGTGTTCGGCGACTACGACGTGGACGGCATAACCTCGACGGCGGTCATGATGCAGTACCTCGAAGGGCGCGGAGCGGACGTTGTCTGCTCGCTGCCGACACGCGAGAGCACAGGCTACGGGCTGTCCCCGAACGCGGTGGATAATTTGAGTAAGGTCGGCGTGTCGCTGATTGTCACCGTTGACAACGGTATCTCGGCGCATGAGGAGATAGCCTACGCTGCGTCGCTGGGCATTGACACCGTCGTGTGCGACCACCATCTGCCCGCGCCGACGCTGCCTGCGGCGTACGCCGTAGTTGACCCGCTTCGGGAGGACGACAAAAGCGAATTCAAGGAGCTTGCGGGCGTGGGCGTTGCGCTCAAGCTGTGCGCGGCGTGCGAGGACTGCGGGGCGGACGAGCTGCTCGAACAGTTCGGATACCTTGTCGCGATAGGCACGATTGCGGACATCATGCCGCTCATCGGCGAAAACCGCACTATTGTGCGCAGAGGGCTTGAGCAGCTGCCCTACTGCGACAACCCCGGAATACTCGCGCTGTGCGAGAGCGCGGGTGTGGATATTGAGTCGGTGGACGCGGCTAGCGTCGCGTTTACCCTTTCTCCGAGACTGAACGCTGCCGGACGCATGGGCAGCGCGGACGCCGCGCTGAGACTGCTGCTGTGCGAGGACGTCGAGCAGGCGCAGGAGCTTGCGCGCACCCTTGACGAGCTCAACCGCGGCAGACAGGACGCCGAAAGCGAGGCGGCAAAGCTGATACACGGGCGCCTCACCGATTCTCCCGAGCTGCTGCGTGGACCGATAATCATCGTCGAGGGCGAAAAACTGCACTCGGGCGTTATCGGGATTGTATGCTCGCGCTTGGTCGAGCGCACCGGAAAGCCGGTCATCGTCATATCCGTTGAGGACGGGCAGGCGAAGGGCAGCGGGCGCGGCGTTGCGGGCTTTTCGCTGCACGACGCGATAGCCTCCTGCGCGGATATTCTCATCAAATTCGGCGGGCATGAGATGGCGGCGGGCTTTATGCTTGAGCCGGACAAGATACCCGAGTTTCGCTCGCGGATATACGACTACTGTGCGCGGGACGACGTGAGCGTCGGTATGCCCGAGCTCTCGGTGGATTCCTTCATCGAGCTTGAGGAAATAAACGAGGACGCGGTGTCCCAGCTGACCGCTCTGGCGCCGTTCGGACGGCGGTTTGAGGAGCCGGTTTTCGCCGCGAAGGACCTTGTGTTCGTCAGCGCCGCCAAGCTCGGCGAGCGCCATTCCAAGCTGACCTTTCGCAAGAACGGACGCACGCTTTCCGGCGCGATGTTCTCGGTGCTGCCAAGCGAGCTGCCCTTCGTCGAGGGCGAGAAATATTCCGCCGCGTTCATTCTTTCCATATACGACAACTCGCAGCGGCGCTTTGTGTCGGTGAAGTTCAAGGACGTGCTGCCCGCGTGCGCGGACGCGCGCACCTTCGATTCCTTTTCCGCCTACCGCGCGCTTTGCGCGAACAAGAATATGAGTAATCAGGCGTTGGAGCCGATCGCGCTTGCGCGCGCCGATATTGCGGCTGTCTATCGTGCGCTGCGCGAGGGGAGCTTTGATATGTACAACGAGCCTGCGCTCATGAACGTGCTGCCGGCGCTTCCCGTCGGCAAAGCGCTGTGCGCGCTCGAGGTGCTTATGCAGCTGGGCCTTGCGGCGCTGTGTTCGGACGGGCGAACCGTTCAGGTGGTTAAAGACGCGCCAAAGCGCGATTTGAGTGAATCCGAGCTTTTCAGACGTCTTTGCGGTGAAAAGAAATGACCTTTGAAGAACTGAAAAAACAAATAGAGGAGAGCGGAAGACTCTACGACCTTGCGCGGATTCAGCTCGCCTACGACCTTGCGGAGCAAAGCCACGCGGGGCAAAGGCGGGAATCCGGCGAGCCGTACATCACCCACCCTGTCTATATCGCCTCGCTGCTCGTGGACCTCGGTCTTGACACCGAGAGCGTATGCGCGGCGCTGCTTCACGACGTCGTGGAGGACACCGAGGTCTCGCTTGAGGACATCAAAAAGCAGTTCGGCGAGGAGATAGCCGAGCTGGTGGACGGCGTTACAAAGCTCGGTCAGATACCCTTCTCGTCGGTCGAGGAGCAGCAGGCGGAGAACGTGCGCAAGATGCTCTTTGCCATGAGCAAGGACATTCGCGTCATGATAATCAAGCTGTGCGACCGGCTGCACAATATGCGTACCATCGACGCGAAAAGCGAGGACAAGCGACGTTCCAAGGCGCTTGAGACAATGGAGGTCTACGCCCCGATTGCCCACCGTCTGGGCATGAGCAACATCAAAGAGGAGCTTGAGGACCTTTCGCTGCGCCAGCTTGACCCGGTCGGCTACGAAGAAATCATCGCCGTGCTCGACAAGAACAACAGCGGCGACTCCGAGCGCTTCATCGACCGCATTGTTCGGGATATACGCGAGCGGCTCGCGTCCAACGGCATAGAGGACGTCGAGATAGAAAGCCGCATCAAATCGGTTTACAGCATCTACCGAAAAGTATATATACAAAACCGCTCCTTTGAGGAGATATACGACATCTACGCCGTGCGCGTGATAACCAACACGATTGCGGAGTGCTACAATGCGCTGGGCGTGCTGCACGATATGTACCGCCCGATACCCAACCGCTTCAAGGATTACATCTCCACCCCCAAGCCGAATATGTATCAGTCGCTGCACACAACGGTCATCGGTCGCGACGCGATACCCTTTGAGATACAAATCCGCACGCGGGATATGCACTACACCGCCGAATACGGCATAGCCGCCCACTGGAAGTACAAGGTCGGCATAAGCGGCAAGGATAAGCTCGAGGAGCGGCTTGCGTGGGTACGTCAGCTGCTCGAAAGCCAGAAGGAATCCGAGGACGCCGTCGATATACTGCGCAACATCAAAAGCGACCTGCTGCCCGAGGAGGTCTTTGTTTTCACCCCCAAGGGCGACGTCATCAACCTTCCCACCGGCTCGACGGTCATCGACTTTGCATACGCGATACACTCCGCCGTCGGCAACCGCATGACCGGCGCAAAGGTCAACGGGCGCATAGTGC
>CAYXRE010000103.1:0-7272 GCA_964466125.1 uncultured Oscillospiraceae bacterium | reverse complement strand
CGTCCGACGCGATAATGAGCTTTTTCGGCTCGATGGGCAACGACAGCGGCTTTAATGCGTGGTCCAACGACAACATGACCGACAAAAACCGCGGGCAGATAGGTGCGGCGATGGCGACGCAGCCAGTCATCGGCACGATTGTCGGCACCGTGCTCGGCGGTATGCTCGTGGGCAGCGACGACAATTACATGAGACTGTTCCTCGTCATGGGCGCCGCCGTCATCCTTTTCGGCGTGCTCGCGCTTGTGTTCATGAAAGACGCGCCTGACCTTCGCCCTAACATTCAGGGCAGCTTCTGGAAGCAGTTTTTCAGCATATTCAACTTCAAAAAGTATTTTGCCATGAAGGAGCTGGTGTGGGTCAACCTGACGCTCGCGGTCTACTTCATTGCGTTCAATATGTATTTCACACATCTTGGCAACTACATGATATATTACCTCGGCTTTACGCCGGACACGATGGGCGTAATCGAGGGAGCGGCGCTCGCCGTCGCCATGCTCGCCGTTATCCCCGCCACGGGGCTTATCAACAAAAACAAATCCCCGCAGCTCATCACCGCTTCGCTTGTGCTCAGCTTTGCCGGCGTGCTTATGCTCGGGCTGTTCGTGCGCCCCGAAAACGTTGACACCGGCTCGATATTCAACCCCGTGCTGCTGCTCGCCGTGTTCCTTGTGGGACTGGGCTACGTGCTGTTTTTGCAGACGATTACCGTCTGGTCCAAGCAGCTTTATCCGCAGGACGCGCGCGGACAGTTTGAGGGCATACGCATACTGTTCTTCGTGCTTATCCCCATGGTCGTCGCACCGATTATCTCCAACCCGATAATCAAAAGCAGCGGCGAGTATGTCGATGAGTACGGTTTTACAGCCTATCTGCCGACCTATGTGCTGTTCCTCGTCTCGTCGGTGTTTGTGCTGCTGACCTTTTTGCCGCTGCTGTTTGCTAAGAAGCACCACGACCTTCGCATAAATCAAAGCGCCGCAGCCGCTGAGAATTAGTGTTTTCATTTCTGCATAGCAATACGCAAAGAGCCCGCGCGGGCAAAACCGCGCGGGCTCTTTTTCGAAACAGATTTCGTTTACTTGGAATTTTACGAAAACTGCGCTGAAAATGCGGCGAAAATTAAGTTAACTTACACTCGATATAGTTAAAAACAGGAAATATCACGATATTGTACATACCCACGGCTGAAGTCTTGTATAAAATAGAGAAGTTTATTATTAATTATATTTTTTTTGGTAAAATCAGCTTAAAGTATGATATAAAATATATATTATACTTGCGGTAATTATTAAGGTGATGCAAAAGCATGGAAAACTCGAAAAAAGTACTGCTCGTTTTCGGGACCCGTCCCGAGGCCATAAAGATGTGTCCGCTCGTAAAGGAGCTGAAAAGCCGCGCGGAGTTTGACGCGAAAGTGTGCGTCACGGGACAGCACCGCGAAATGCTCGAGCAGGTGCTTGAATGCTTTGACGTGCACCCGGACGCCGACCTTGCGATTATGCGCTCGAACCAGACGCTGTTTGACATAACCCAAAACGTGCTTGCGGGAATCAAGCCGATTCTCGAAAGTGAAAAACCGGACATCGTGCTCGTGCACGGCGACACCTCAAGCGCCTTTTGCACCGCACTTGCGTGCTTTTATCTCGGCGTTCGCGTCGGGCACGTCGAGGCGGGGCTTCGCACCTACAATCTTCATTCCCCCTATCCGGAGGAGTTCAACCGGGAGGGAATCGGTCTTATCGCGGACGTGCATTTCGCACCGACCGAGCGCGCGCGGGAAAATCTGCTCGCAGAGCGCCATTCGCCCGACACGGTGTTCGTGACCGGCAACACGGTCATCGACGCGCTGAAAACGACGGTGCGCGAGGACTATCACAGCCCCGTGCTGGACTGGGCGGCAAACGGACGGCTGGTGCTGCTGACGGCGCATCGGCGCGAGAACAGCGGCGAGCCGTTCAAACGCATATTCTCGGCGGTCAGGCGGCTGGCGGAGGATTTTCCCGACATTCGCGTGGTCTATCCGCTGCACATGAACCCCGCGATACGCGCCATAGCCAACGACATACTCGGCGGCATAAGCAACGTGAAGCTCATCGAGCCGCTGGACGTGCTGGACTTTCACAACTTCATGGCTCGCTGCGAGCTGGTGCTTACCGACAGCGGCGGCATACAGGAGGAGGCTCCCGCGTTCGGCAAGCCGGTGCTGGTGCTGCGCGACACGACCGAACGCCCCGAAGGGGTAGCGGCGGGAACGCTGCTGCTCGTCGGGACGGACGAGAACCGCATCTATGACGAGGCGGCAAAGCTGCTGAGCGACAAGCAGGCGTATTCCGCGATGTCGCGCGCCGTCAATCCCTACGGCGACGGCACCGCCTGCAAACAGATTGCGGATATACTTAGCCGAATTCTCGCATAGTAATTACGAAAACGGCGAAGGGGGGTGGGACGTATGGCGAAGAAAAAGAAGAGGACGGTGCTCGGCAGGATAAAGAGCCTTGCGCTGAAGGTCTGGAATTTTCTCAAACGGCTTCGCGGCAGCTACAACCGCCGCATGGAAAAGAGCTACTCCGCTTCGCTCGTCGGCATGGTCGCCGCGGGCATCGCGCTCGTCGTATGCGTGGTCACCCTGTTTATTCCAAGCTACATCGGCGTTGCGGACGACGGCTCGCTGAACACGATACTTCAAAACGCCGGACTTGCCTATCGCGCGTCCGACCTTGAGCAGCCGGTCGGAGCGTATTTCGTGCGCGAGTACGAAAGAACGGTGCCGTCGGTCAACTCCGGCTTTACGAGTCATATGCTGCTCGTGCGCATAGCCATGGCGGTAGACGCGATGTTCACCGCCGACAATCTGTTCGATGTCCGGTTCCTCGCCGCGATTTACACTGTGATGTACGTCCCCGCCGTGTGGTTTTTCACAAAACAGGCGGCAAAGCGGGTCAAGTTCGCGTCCGAGGGCACCGTCATCGGACTGCTGTGCGCGTTCTTTCTGTGCGACGTGGCATACGTTTCCTATTTCAATTCGCTCTACCCCGAAGCGCTCTGGTTTATTGCCATGCTCTACTGCGCGGGGCTTTGTCTGTCCTTTCAGCGTGCAGACACGCGGCTCGACCCGATTCGCTTCGTGCTGCTTGTCGTCTGTTCGCTGTTTTTGGTTTTCAGCGAGCAGCACTGTGCAATCCCGGGACTGGTGATTGCGGTGTTCTGCCTGAGCCGCATGAATATGTCCGAGTCTGCCCGCTCGGTGGGCATACTCGCGGCGGTCAGCGCCGGCGTGCTCATAACCGCCTCATGCGTCATGCTTCTAAGCGGTTTCTCGCGCTTTACCGTTGAATCCAAGCTCAACGCCATGACCAGCGGGGTGCTGCTTGAATCCACCGACCCCGAACAGACGCTTTCGGAGTTCGGCATCGACCCTCGCTTTGAGACGCTTGCCGATTCGTCGTGTTACAGCGTGTATCCGCTCACGCTCGCGGACAATCCCGAGCTGGAGAGCGATTTTTACCCCCATTACGGCACCGCCGACATATTGCTTCACTACGCGCGCCACCCCGCTTCAATCGGGGTGCTGCTTGAGCAGGGGGTCAAGGCGGCGTTCAGCGTGCGCCGCGACTACTGCGGAAACTACGAGCAGAGCGCGGGAATGCCCGAGCGCTCGAGAACGCCGATTTTCGCGCTCGCAAGCAACTTCCGAATCCGCAGCGCTCCCAAAACGATGGGCTACATTATCGTGCTCGCCGTCGCGTATGTGCTGCTGCTGACCAAGCGCAACACCAAGCTCATGAGCGACCGCGCCCGCTCGTCGGCGCTCGGCGCGTTCTGGACGACGCTGATGTGCGGGATTCTGCACACGATATACATCATCGCCAAAAGCGGAACGTCCGAGTTTGCGCGCTACTGTCTTATCTTCAGCGTGTGTATAGATATAGTGAGTATCTTTGTTTTGTGTGAGGTACTGCACAGGCTCAACTTGCTGGAAACGACGAAGGAGGAGAAAAAATGAACAAGAAGCTGATAGCGAACCGAGTCGCGCTGCTTCAGGACATCGGTATGCTGCTGTTCCTCATTGCGCTGTTCATCGGCACGCTCATAACGGCGGTCTCGCCCGAGGAGCTGGTGCTGCAAAATCTGCTTATGCTCGTCGCGCTCTTTCTCGTTGTCGTGCTCGTGATGTTCCGCGCGCAGTACGCGGCGGTGGTCGTCACCGCCTTTGCCATACTCGCGTTTGCGGCATACAAGCTCTACTCCTACTTTTCCGCGCACACCGCAATCGAAAGCACCGCCTATGTCTGGGGCTTTCTGCTCATCGCCATGCTCGGCGGACTGTCGCTTTTCATCCGCGAGTTTTCCGCGACCGAGCTTGCAAACTCGGTGCTGCACACCCAAATCGAGGAGCTGACCGTCATCGACCCGCTTACGGGGCTGGACAATCTGCGCAGCATGTACTCCGACCTTGCGCGAACCATGGCGCTTTGTCGGCGCAATGGCACAGACATGGGGCTTATGCTCGTAAAGCTGCGCTACGCCAACGAGCTGCGCGGGATTCTCTCGCGAAAGGGCTACGAGCTGCTGCGCGGGCGGGTGGCGAGCATAGCGCAGGACACCGTGAGGCTTGAGGACCGCGTGTATTCGATTGATAAGGACGGCTCGCTGGGAATCATATATTTCTGCGATTCCTCCGGCGCTGCGGTGGTAAAGCGCAGATTGCTTGAGGCGTACTCACAAAAGGAATCCTTCAGCGACATAACCGACAAGCCTATTCGCGTCGAGATGCGCATAGCCTATCTTGAATATGAAAACGAAATGGAGACCAACGCGATACATTTCCGCACGAAGGTCGAAAGCGAGCTGCAATACGATGTGTAAGCGGCTTGTCTGTCTGAGTGCGGCGCTGTTTGTGTTCGCGTGTTCGGCGCTGTGCGTTTTTGCGAGCGGCGCGGACGTGAAGGACGTGCTCGAGCACAACGAGCCTGTCGAGACCGAGCAGCCCGTCGAGGCGAATCCGCAAATCACTTCGCACGACTCCGAGATATTGATTGTCTACCCAGACGAGCTGACCGAAAAGGAGAAGGACACCCTTGCGGTCGTCGTCGAGACAATGACCTTTCTCGGGCACACGGCGGATTATTACACAGAAAGCGAGTCGGCGGCAAAGCTCGGCGAATACGAACAGGCGGTGTGCTGCTTGCTCGATTACACGCCCGCGTTCGAACAGTCGCTGGCGCGCTACGAGGGCAGAGTGCTGTTTCTCGGCGGGATCTCCTCGCGCGTTCCGAACGCCTCCGAATTCCCGCGCTATACCCCAAACAAGGGGCAGACGGGAGCCGTCGCGCGCTATACCTTTTCGGGAATGAACACTTTTGAATCGGTTGCGGCGCTGGACACGCCCGTCTTTGTCGGCAACGCCTCCTACACCGCGGGAACGCTCTCCGTCGGCGAGTACGAGCTTCCGCTCGTGTGCGGGTGGGACGGCGGCAAGCGATATATTCCGCTGACCGACTACACATCCCGCTTTGCGAGAGCCGTGCTCATGCAGGAGGTCGAGCTGTGGCTGTGGCCGTATTCCGACGCGCCGCACTCCTACGCGCAGTTTATCGTCATAGATTCTGTCTATCCCTTCACCGACCCGCAGAAGCTCAATGCGCTCGTGCAGGAGCTTTCCGCTCAAAAGGTCAACTACGTCATAAGCGTGATGCCGATATACGATAACGCCGACTTTCCCGCAATGAAACAGCTTTGCGAGATACTGCGTTTTGCGCAGGCAAACGGCGGCGCGGTAATACTTCGCGCGCCGATAATACAGGGGACTTT
The DNA here is from genome assembly GCA_964466125.1 of uncultured Oscillospiraceae bacterium. Lineage (GTDB taxonomy): Bacteria > Bacillota > Clostridia > Oscillospirales > Ruminococcaceae > JAUNBN01. The sequence continues at coordinate 1,458 of CAYXRE010000103.1, read as the reverse complement.
GGATTTCGAGGAGCTTGCGCAGAAGCTGACTGACGCGACACAGAGCTATTTTGACAACGAGGTCTATCCGCTCGCGCTCGAGATACCGCGCAGCTGGATGTATAACGACGACGTTCGCTCGACGCTCGGGCGCTACCGCACGCTGTTCGTCTACGACGACGGCACGGCGGGCGAATGCCTCGACCTTGACAAGGCGACCAACGATTTCGTGCGGCTCGGCGCGCAGCTGGTCGCGCCTGCGATTACCATGGACGCGACCGGAGCGGGCTACCTCGACTGCTGCGCGAGCGCCGTATATATCGACTCCGCTAGCGACGTCGAATCCGCGCTCGTGACGCTGCAGGCTGCCCGCGACTCCACCGTTCCGCTCAAGAGCCTTTGGAACATGGAGCACATCGTCTACCTAAATGAGTTCAAGTCGCTTTTCTGGGACGGGACGGCGCTGAAGGTGAACGACGAGCGGGTGAGCACCGAGTATGAGCCCAGGGAATACGAGGAGGACTACGACTACAAACGCACGCTGTTTTACCGCGCGACCGCCGATTTGGAATCGCAAAACGAGGTGCTGATAATCTTTGTTTCGATTGCGCTGCCGGTGTTCGTGCTGTCCATAGTTCTCGCAAGAAGGCAGATGAAAAAGCGCTTTTTGGTTAACGACAAAAGAGACGGACCGCCGGATATACCCGGCGTGACGGACACAAAAGAGTAAAAAGGAGGGAGCAGCTTGTCCTTCGCAGACGCGGTATCGCTGTACGCGATAGTATCCATTTGGTTTCTCATGGCAATAAACGTCGTGCTGAGCATCGGCGGCTTCAAGTACTACTTGAACTGCAATGCGACCGACGGCAGTATCCCGCCCAAGGACGGCAAATACCCCATGGTCTCGGTGCTCGTGCCCGCGCACAACGAGGCGCTGGTGCTCTCGCGGACGGTGCGCGCGCTGCTCAACTTCGACTATCCGCACGACCGCTATGAGATAATCGTGGTCAACGACAACTCGGACGACAACACCGTCGAGCTGATGTCCAAGCTGATGAGCGAGTTTCCAAAGCGGCGGCTCATCGTGATGAGCACCGACAGCACGGTCGGCGGCGCGGGAAAATCCAACGCGCTGAACATCGGCTTTTCGGTCGCCAAGGGCAGCCTGATTGCGATTTACGACGCCGACAACACCCCCGAGCCGCAGGCGCTTCGGCTGTTGGTCGAAAACCTGATTTCGGACGACAAGCTCGGCGCGGTCATCGGCAAGTTCCGAACGCGCAACCGCAACGCCTCGCTGCTGTCCCGCTTCGTCAACATCGAGACGCTTGCTTACCAGTGCATGAATCAGGCGGGAAGATTTTTCTTCTTCAAGCTTTGCACCATACCCGGCACCAACTACGTCATACGCCGAAGCATAATCGAGGCGATGGGCGGCTGGGACGTGAACGCGCTCAGCGAGGACACCGAGATAAGCTT
>CAYXRE010000102.1:0-7296 GCA_964466125.1 uncultured Oscillospiraceae bacterium | reverse complement strand
CACTATTATGAATTTACGCCGCAGGGGTCTGTTCCTCGGCTGCGGTCTGTGCGTCGGCGCTCGCCGCCTGCTTTTGCGCAAGGTACTGCTCCTTGGTCGTCCGCACGCAGAACTCATCCGCTTCATCTGCAAAAAACACCCTAGCAAGCCGCATCTTTTCCTCAAGCACAAAATGGAAGCCGTCGTAGAACAGCGAATCGTTGGCGGCGTAGTCGTTGTAAAATTCCATATCGTAGACCGTCGCGCGGGACTTGAGGAAATCCTTATACTGCTCAATATAGGCGTCTATGCCGTAGGGGTAGACCACGATGTCCCAAATCGCGCGGTTGGAGTTGGGGATTACGAAAACAAGCTCGATGTCGTTTTGCTCGCAGTAGTCGATGACCTCCTCGAGCATATCCATGTACATCCAGCAGCCCTCGTACTGTGAGCACTGCCCCTCAATCGTATAGGCGTAGTTTTGCAAATCTATGCGGTAGCCCATAATCGAATAGTCTCCGGGCGGGCGTTTGTTTTGCGTCAGCGACGAGGGATCGTCCACCTCAATCGCCATTGAGGGATTGTTCGAAAGCGCCGCTATGCCGTTGACCGCCTTGGTGTACATATTATTGAACATATCCAGCCAGACATTGTAGTTGAACACGAACTTGGTCGCGTCCAGCGCCTTTTCCTTTGCGAGCGGGAAGCGCTCGTTCGAGTAATGCCCGTCGTTCATGGTATAAAAGTTCAGACCGATGACGACCTTTTTGAGCTTGGTGTGCTCGGCTGCGAACCAGAACTGTTCCACCGATTCCCCGAGCGTCGCGCCGCCGTAGCACATCATCGTATATCGCTCGCCCGATTGTTCCTCAATATAGTCGGCGTTGAAGTTCGCCATGCGCGAATCACCGAGCACAATCTTGTCCGGCTGCTCGCGCATTACCTCGCGCAAGGAGGACAGCGAGCGGGACATATACAGCGGGTCGCCGCGCAGCCCCCAGTAGTCGTACGGCTCAAAGAGCATGAACAGCACCGCGAGAACCATAAACGGTATGAGCAGCAAAAGCGCTTTTTTTAACAGTTTTTTCATCGCCGCTCCTTTCGTTTAATAGCCGAAGTAGATGAACGCCGCGCTCAGCGACTGACCGCTTTGCGAAATCATATAGAACGCGACGGTGAATATCGCCATGAACCAGTACGCCGCCCAGCGACCCGCTTTCGGCAGCTCGCCGAGAGAGTTGATAATGTTTGCGGCTTTTTTGTTTGCAAGCGAGCGGTCGGTGATTATGTCGAAGCAAACTACCAGCGCAGCGCCGAGCGCGATTACCGCCCACACAAACGCCACCTGACCGACGGTGCTCAATATGCCGTTCGCCGTCGCTTTCATGAACACGTCGGCAGTAATGTCAGCTTCGGGGAAGCGCAACAGGCTCGCAAACACCTCGCCCGCCTGCGCAAGCGACTCGGAGCGGAAGAACACAAGGCACAGCACCCACGACAGGTAAACGCCCGTGCGCTTGAGCGCATTGACAAAGCCGCTCGGCTTTGCGCCCTTCTTCTTGGGCAGCAGCCTATGTACAAGCTCCTCGCCTACGCGCAGCAGTCCCTGCAGCAAACCCCACACAACGTAGGTCACCGCCGCGCCGTGCCACAGACCGCTGATGAAGAAAACGATCAGCAGGTTGAGCGCAAAGTGCGGCTTGTGCTCCTGCCAGCGCTTGCCGAAAAACAGCTTGTTCGCCCAGCGCGACCAGACGAGCGGCGTGAAAATGTAATCGTTGAACCAGCTTGTGAGCGACATATGCCAGCGCTTCCAAAAGCCGGAGATGTTTGTCGCAAGATACGGCGCGGCGAAGTTCTCGCGCAGCGTGAAGCCGAGCATTTTTCCGACGCCTATCGCCATGTCCGAATAGCCGGAGAAGTCGCAGTACAGCTGCGCTCCGTACAGCACGACGGCGATTATCGTCGGCACGCCCGTCCACTTGTCCAAGTCGGCGTAGACAGCGTTTACAAGGCAGCCGACGCCGTCCGCGACGACCAGCTTTTTGAACGCGCCGGTGAGAAAGCGCTGAAAGCCGAGCGAGAGGTTTGTGTAATCAAAATCGTGTGCTTCGCGGTACTGCGGCAGCAGCTCGCCCGCGCGCCCGATAGGACCTGCGAGTATCTGCGGAAAGAAGCTGACGAACAGCGCAAAGGTGAAAAAGTCCTTTTCCGGCTCTGTCTTGCGGTTATATACGTCGATGACGTAGCCGAGCACCTGAAAGGTGTAAAAGCTGATGCCGACAGGCAGCACGAGGGTGAGCGCGGCGCTTTGCAGCGCGCCGCCCGTTATCGCGCTCACGGTGTCCATGAAGAAGTTGTAATATTTGAATATAAACAGCACGGCGAGATTGAGCACCACGGCGAGCGCCAGCCACAGCCGACGCTTTTTCTGCGCGTCCTCTTTCGCAATGAAGCGCGCGGCAAAATAAGTCAGCGCCGTGGAAAACAGCACCAGCACACCGTACTGCGGCACCGCGTACATATAGTAAACATAGCTTGCGAACAGTAAAAAGGCGTTGCGAAAGCGCGCGGGCAGCAGATAGTAGACCGCGAGCACAGCAAGCAGGAATATCAAGAATACAGGCGTTGTGAAAACCATAATTCCTCCACTCAGAAATTCAGGTAGATAAAGGACGCACCCTCGGTCGAGCGGGTCAGCACGATGAAGTAAAACAGCATCGTCACAAGCCCGATTAGCCAGCACACCGCCCAAAGCCGCTTGCCGGACAGCGCCCCGAGCGCGTCATAGGCGTTGATTTTGTCCGCGGCGGTGCGGCGCTTTATCGTGACGTCCGAGCGGAGCATAAATATCAATCCGAGCGCCAGCGCGCCGAAGAAAAAGACGTAGTAGGTGCCTGAGTTCGCGACGTTTTGAGACGCGAGGAACAAAAACTGCTCTTTGGTCGTCGAAAGCGGCGCGGAGAAATCAAGCAGCTTGCTAAAAACCAAAAGTGCGTCGGGCAGACTTTCGGCGCGGAAGAATATCCACCCGAGTCCCACAATAAGGTCGGAGAGTACCGTGCCGAGCACCGCAAGCGCGCCGCTCTTTGCGGGAAACGCTCCCCCGCTCGCGCGAGCGAGCAGCTCCTCAAGCACGCGAAACGCCGCAAGCCACACGCCCCAGACGATGAAGTTCAGCCCCGCTCCGTGCCACAGTCCGCTTATGACAAAAACTATAACAAGGTTCAACAGCTTGCGCGCAAATCCCTTGCGGTTGCCGCCGAGCGGGATGTAAACATAATCGCGGAACCAGCTCATCAGCGACATATGCCAACAGCCCCAAAACTCCCGCTGAGATGAGCACAGATACGGCGCGCGGAAGTTCTCGCGCAGCGTGAAGCCGAGCACCTTTGCCGCGCCGAGCGCCATGTCGGTGTAGCCGGAAAAGTCGCAGTAAATCTGTATGGCGTAGCAGACCACCGCCAAAATCACCATCAGTCCGCTGTAATCGGCAAGATTGCCGTACACGCCGTCCGAAAAGGCGGCAAGCCCGTCCGCGACGACCACTTTCTTAAACGCGCCCGCAAGGAACCGGCGAAGCCCGAGCGCAACGTTGTCATAGCAAAACTCGTGCCCCCCGCGGTACTGCGGCAGCAGCTCGCCCGCGCGCCCGATGGGTCCCGAGAGTATCTGCGGAAAGAAGCCCGTAAACAGCGCAAAGGCGATAAAATTGCGCTCGCGCTCCGCGTCGCCGCGGTAAATATCCGTAAGATACGCGACGAGCTGAAAGGTGTAAAAGCTGATTCCGACGGGCAGCACCAGCTTGAGCAAAAACGGGTCGCTGCCGCTCAGCGAAGCCACCGTCTCGCTGAAGAAATTGAAGTATTTGAAGAAAACCAGCGCGGCGAGCAGGACGCACACCGATACCGCGAGCGCCGCTTTTTTCGCGCGTCCCTCGCGCTTCTCAACGAACGACGAGGCGAAGTAGACAAACACGGTCGTCGCCGCGAGCAGCAGCGCGCACCATTTTGCCGCGATTATATAGAAAGCGTAGCTCGCAAGCAGCAAAAACGCGTTTCGGTATTTTTGCGGCAGCGCGTAATACAGCGCCGCCACAAGCGCGAGAAACAGCAGAAAGGTCGGTGAGTTCAAAGCCATATCGTGAGCACCTGCGTTCAGTTTTTGTATGTGCGGCGAATGTACGGCGAATCGACGTTAGTGAATATCAGCTCCGCAAGGAACTGCTTCTTGTCGCCTTGAAGATGAAAGCCGTCGAGGAAGTTGTTCTCGTCGCGCGTGAACTCATTGTCAAACTCCAGGTCGTAGACCGTCGCGCGCGCCTTGAGCCAGTTGTAGAAATCCTCGCGCACCTTCTCAATGCGGTTGGGGACGATCGCAAGCTCGTAGACCGACTCGTGCATGGGCGGGATAACGAATATCAGCTCGATGCCGTTTTGCCCGCAGTAGTCGATGAGCCACTCAAACTGCTCATAGGTCTCGTCCCATATCTTGTAGGTTCCCAGCACGCCGCCTATCAGGTCGCCGTATTCCTCAAGGTTCTTGCGGTACTTTGTTCCCCGCTCCTCGGAGACCTCGTGGCGGACGAACTGGGTCGGGTCCTCGGGATACTCTATCATCTCGGGTCGGTTCAGCACCGTACCGATTAGATTCTTTGACTTATATTTTATTGTGTTGACCGCCTCAAGCCAGTTGTTGAACAGCGACACAAAGCTCCACGTCGATTCCGCCTGCTTTTCGACTGCGGGTATGCGCCCCTCGTTCTGCACGCCGGGGACGGTGTAAAAGCTCACGCCGAAGTAGACCTTTTTGATTTGGGTGTACTTGCTTGCGAACTTGAAAAGCTCGATGCACTCGCCGAAGTTGGAGCCGCCGAAGCCGAGCATGGTGTAGTCCTCGCCCGTAAGCTCGCCGATGTAATCGGTGTTGAGATTTGCCATGCGCGAGTCGCCGAGGATTATGTTGGCGGGCTTTTTCACCATAACGCTTCGCATGGACGACAGCGGCTTGGAAAGGTAGGTAGCGTCGCCGCGCAGCTCGAAATAGTCGTACGGCTCGAACGCAAAAAACAGCGCGAACAGCAGCACGAACGGGATGAGATATATGAGCAGATTTCGCAAAAATCTTTTCAAGCGGACTTCTCCTTTGCGAACGGTCATAGATTTATGTATTATAGCACAACTTTTGCGCGAAATAAACCGTCTTGCGAAGAGCGTTTCGCCGCAGCACTTTAGGCGCTTGCCAGCGTTCACGGCGCACATAAAGAGCCCCCCGCTTGCGCGAGGGGCTCTTGCTGCTTTGCTTAAATTCAGTTCTCGGTTGCCTTTTCGACCAACGCGGCGTACTTGTCCTCGGAGTTCTTGACCGCCTTCGCGAACAGGTCCTCGGCGCGCTCGGGGAAGGAACGGGTGAGAGCGCTGTAACGGACTTCGTTCTTGATGAAGCTGACATAGTCCTCGGTGGGCTGCTTGCTGTCGAGCTGGAACGGGTTCTTGCCGTCCGCCGCAAGACGCGGGTCATAACGGAAGTTGTTCCAGTAGCCGCACGCGACCGCTTTCTTGATCTCGGTCTGCGCGTTTACGAGACCGCCCTTGATGCCGTGGTTGATGCACGGAGCATAGGCGATGATGAGGGACGGGCCGTGATAGCTCTCCGCCTCGGTGATGGCCTTGATGGTCTGGTTCATGTCGGCGCCCATGGCGACCTGTGCGACATAAACGTAGCCGTAACTCATGGCTATGCCGGCGAGGTCTTTCTGCTTGACCTCTTTGCCTGCTGCCGCAAACTGAGCGACCGCTCCGGTCGGGGTAGCCTTGGAGGACTGTCCGCCGGTGTTGGAGTAGACCTCGGTGTTGAAGACGAACACGTTGACGTCCAGACCGGACGCGAGCACGTGGTCGAGTCCGCCGAAGCCGATGTCATAGGACCAGCCGTCGCCGCCGAAGCACCATACGCTCTTCTTGGCGAGCATGTCCTTTTCCTTGAGTATATCCTTGCCCTCGTCGCAGCCGCAAGCGCTGATGGCGGCGATGAGCTTGTCGGTGGCTATGCGGTTCGCGCCGCCGTCCTCGAGAGTTGCGAGGTATTCGTCAACAGCGGTCTTGGCGTCGCCCTGAGCCTTCTCGCCGAGCGCGCGCACCTTGTCGATGACGTGGTTGCGGCGGGTGTCCTGAGCGAGGAACATTCCCAGACCGTACTCCGCGTTGTCCTCAAACAGCGAGTTTGCCCATGCGGGTCCGCGGCCGAGCTTGTTGACGGTGTAAGGCGTGGAGGGAGCGCTGCCGCCCCAGATGGACGAGCATCCGGTGGCGTTGGCGATGAACATACGATCGCCGAACAGCTGGGTGACGAGCTTGGCGTACGGAGTCTCTCCGCAGCCGCCGCAAGCGCCGGAGAACTCAAGCAGCGGCTGCTTGAACTGGCTGCCCTTTACCGTCTTGGCGGCAAACTTGGCGGCGACTTCGGGCTTCTCGTCGAGGGTCAGCGCGTAGCTGAACACGTCCTGCTCGCCGAGGTTGTCCGCAAGCGGCTTCATCGAAAGCGCCTTCTCGCCCTTCTTGCCCGGGCAGACGGTCACGCAGCTGCCGCAGCCGGTGCAGTCGAGAGCGGAAACGGTCATGACAAACTTCATTCCGGCGACGCCGGTCAGGTCAACAGACTTGGTTCCGGCAGGCGCTTTCGCAAGCTCGTCGGCGGTCATCGCAGCGGGGCGAATGACGGCGTGCGGGCATACGAAGGAGCAGAAGTTGCACTGAATGCAGTTTTCGGGATTCCACGTCGGGACGTTGACGGCGATGCCGCGCTTCTCATAAGCGGCGGAGCCCTGCGGCTCGTGACCGTCTTCATAGCCCACAAAGGTGGAAACGGGGAGCTTGTCTCCCTGCTGGAGGTTGCACGGAACGAGGATGTTGTTGACGAAGTCCACAAGGTCCTTGCGCTCGCCGACAGCCTTCTCGACTGCGTTCTCACCGGTGGCGTTCTTCCAGTCGGCGGGAACTTCTATCTTGACGAACGCGTCCGCGCCCGCGTCGATAGCGTCGTGGTTCATCTTGACGATGTCCTCGCCCTTGGCGGAGTAGGACTTGGTGGCGGCGTCCTTCATATACTTGACGGCGTCAGCCTCGGGGATTATGCCGGTGATGTTGAAGAATGCGGACTGCAGCACGGTGTTGTACTTGCCGCGAAGTCCGAGCTTCTTGTCTATCGCGATGGCGTCAAGGGTATAAAGCTCGATGTTGTTGTCGGCGATATACTTCTTGTCCTTCGCGGGCAGGTGCTCGGAAAGACCGTTGACGTCCCACTGGCAGTTGAGCAGGA
>CAYXRE010000101.1:6774-7329 GCA_964466125.1 uncultured Oscillospiraceae bacterium | reverse complement strand
GTGCTGTCGCTGCGCGAGTTCAACCGCTTCACCAAGGGTATCTTCGCGTGGGTCGGCTTTGACACGCGCTGGCTGGAATATCCCGACACCGAACGCGCGGCGGGAAAGACGACCTGGTCGTTCTGGGGGCTGCTCAAATACTCCATCGACGGCGTGGTCGGCTTCTCGGCGTCGCCGCTCTACCTGCCGGTCTTTGTCGGCATCGCGAGCATACTTTTCTCGATTGCGGCGTTCATCGTCGCAAGCACGTCGCAGCTGCCCATTTGGGTGACTCTCGCGCCGGTGAGCCTGTTTGCGGGACTGATACTCGTGTGTGTGGGCATACTGGGAATTTATCTTTCCAAGCTTCAGTTTGAGACCAAGCACCGCCCCATATACATCGAAAAAGAGAGCAATCTGTGATTTGCAGGAATAATTCAAAGCTGTGCAGAACCCGTTGTTTTTCGACGGGTTCTGTATTTTGTTTTAAATGAAAGTTCAAGGCAATCCTCAGTCGGCTTGTGCCGACAGCTCCCTTGGAAAGGGAGCCTAAAACCCTCTTTTTCAAAGAGGGTG
>CAYXRE010000101.1:0-6764 GCA_964466125.1 uncultured Oscillospiraceae bacterium | reverse complement strand
GGTGGCAGCGCGCAGCGCTGACGGGTGATTGCCCATATGCTTTTGCCCTTATCATAACTGTGCGAAGCACAAACGCAAAAAGCACAAAGCCGTCATTGCCGTATAGAAGCCGCGCCTGCAAGGCTTCAGGCAATGACAAAGCGACTGCTTTTTGCGTAAAGGAGGCGCAACGGAGCGAGCGAGAAGATACGGCGCGTTTTGCCGTGCCTTTGAGCGGGCGCAGTTTGCGGCGACGCGAGGGTGGCAGCGCGCAGCGCTGACGGGTGATTGCCCTTATGTCCTTGATATTTGATACTATCATCAACCAGCAAATCCCCCGCCTGCGGCGGGGGATTTCTCGTTAATTTTGCTGCTCTGTTTCAGTTTTCAGCTTGCCTCTGATTCTGGGCTCGAGGATTGTGTTTATGCGGTATTCGGGGAACTCGCTGCGAATGGTCGAGCGGATAGCTCCCGCGAGCTTCGCCGAGCTTGCCTTGCTTATCTGCGCACCGAGGAACTTCTCGATAAACCGTTTGCCGGGCGTTTCCGACCAGCGTGTCTCGATCGTCTCGCCTACGCCGAATATCTTGATAATCCGCTCGTTCGGAAACTCCAAAAAGCTGATACGCAGCTTCAGCACCCGCACGCCGTCCTCGTTGGTCGCAAACGACCCCTGCGAGCTTATCAAGTAATGCTCGCCCGCGTATTCTACGTCGCTTTCAATCGCCGCGGAAAAACCGACGGCGATATGCTGCTCGCAGCCGCTTTCGATTACGTCGAGGTAAAACACCCCTTCACGCAGCGAAAAGCCAAGCTCGCTCACGCCCTTGGTGAAATTGTTCTGCACCGACTGCAAAAACAGCGGCATTATGCCCACCGCAGCCGCCGCATTGGTGTCGAGAGTATAGCTCTTTCCCGCATATTCCGCACATTGTTTGGGCGGATTTTTGCTTTTTTTGCGCGCTGAAAGCGAGGTGCAAAGGCGTTTCAGGCGTCTTTTTGGGAAAAAGGCGAGCTTGAGCCGCTTTTGCTCGGGCAAAGCCGAGAAATATCGGTTGGTCAGCTCAAAAAAGCTGTTTTGTTGGAAAAGGTCGTCGTTGCCTGCCGTGCACGCGACGACGAAGCCGGTCGTCGGAAACACGAGGACGTTTTGCCCGAACATTCCGTTGTATGCAAAGGACTCGACGCGCTTGTTGGTCCACGTGTGGTAGGAGTAGTTATACGCTCCGACGTCGTCGGGAACCTTTATCTGCATTGAGGTCATCTGGCGAACCCAGTTTTCCGACAGCAGCCGCTTGCCGTTCCACACGCCGTGTTCGAGCAGCAGCTGTCCGAGCTTGGTCATGTCCTCAATTGTCGCATACAGCCCGAAGCCGCCCTTCTCTATGCCCTGCGGGCTCTTTTCCCAGTGGTAGTTTTCAATTCCCAGCACGCCGAACAGCCGCTCGTCTAGGAACTCGCACAGTCCCTTGCCGGTGAGCTTCTTTACGGCGGCGGCGAGTATATAGGAGTTCATAGAGTTATAGGAAAATTCGCTGCCCGGCTCAAAGCGAATGGAGGACTCAAGAAAATCCTTCGTCCACTCGACGCTTGTCACCGAGCCCGCCTCTGCAAAGGATGCGCCCGAGCTCATGCAAAGCAGGTGCTTGATTTTCAGCCGGCGCAGCCGCCCGATGGTAAGCCGCGGTATCTCCTTTGGGAAAACATCGCACACCGACGTCTCGGGCGTAAGCAGTCCGTCGTCGCACAGCATACCGATTGCAATGCCCGTAACGCTCTTGCTGAACGAATGCATGGCGTGCCAGACGTCTGAGCGAAAGGGCGCGCGCGAGCATTCGGCTATGACGCTGCCGTTTCGCGCAATCATAAGCCCATGTACACAGGTGTTGGCGTCGTCGGTCAGCGCGCGGATATACGAAGCGACATAGTCGGACGAAATGCCCTGCTTTTCCGGCGCGCATCGAGGCAGCGGAACCCTCGCGGGGCGAGGCAAGCACGGCGGCTTTTGCACGGTGTGGGGTATGACGGGATTGGTGCTGTCCTTCGGGTCGCAAAGCTGCGCGACCAGACGAAGGGTGTTGCTTTGAACGATTAGGTCCATGAAGCCTCCGTAGTTATCTTGTGGCGATAATGGTGAATGCGTCGAGCATGACCATGCACACGCAAAGCACCGTCGTCAGACGAAGCGGACAGCAGCAGCAGCGGGACGGCGGGCAGCAGATAGCGCCCTTGCAGCCCGTAAAGCGAACCGTAGTTAATCGGCGTCCATGTCATGCACACAAACACCACCGCCGCGAACACGCCCAGCGCGACGAATACGCCCCAGCCCCGCTTGAAGCCGTCAAAGCGCAGCTCGTCCGAGCGCGTGCGCAGCGTCGCAGCGAGCGCCGCGATTAGCAATATAATAATATAAATCCAATTTATCTCGATGTTTACAAGTATCGGCTCGCCCAGCCTGCCGCCGATTATCTCCTGCAAATAAAGCGGCAGATTGGTCTGCGCCGTCGCCGCGAGCATACCTAGCGTCGCCGCAGGGTGTGCGAGAACGAAGGAGGGCATAAACAGCATACTCGATTCGCCGTTCTCCCCAATCGTCTGTGCCAGCTCCTGCTCTGTCATGGCGGAAGCGTCGGTCTGATAGGTGAGAATCATCCTGATGTTATCCCCGAGCAGCAGCGCACCCGCAAGCGCGCCGAGCACGAGCACCGCAAGCAGTATGAGCAGCGCTTTTTTGCGGTCCTTGACGTACTTCGGCAGAAGTATGACCGCGAGCGCAACCAATACGACATAAAGGCTCTTACCCACGCATATACCCGCCGCAAGCACCGCGAGCGCGACCAGCAGCCGCACGGACGGCTTATCCTTTGAGTAAGCCGCTTTCAGGCAAAGCGCCGTGAACAAAAAGCACATACCGATAAGCGGCGCGTCGGGCGAAAAGCTGCTTGCGAGCTGCAAGCACATCGGGAACATCCCGACGACGAACATGACGTTTTTGCCGAAAGGAATGTACTTTATCGCCAGCGCTGCGAGAACCACATAGACAATCAGATTGAACAGCCGACCGAAAATCATGGTCATGCCGCCGCCGAGCCCGATGACGCGGGACAGTCCGATTCCGAGCGCCGAGGGCAGATACATCACATTCGCAGCGGGAACAGCGGAATTGAGCGTCACGAGCGTATCGCATTCTCCCGAGATACCCGAGTCCCAAAGCCTTTCGGAAAGCCGTTTATACGCCCAGACGTCGTTGTTGCGAACGGGACGGTTCTGCTCGCCCGTCTCAATGACGTCGCACGAACGCATATACAGCGAATAGGCGTCCTGTGCCCGCTCTGTGCCGAATGCGTCGTTCACCATGGAATAGCTTCCGGAGTAGTGAACCGCCTCGTCCGGCACGCACAGCTCGGGGGTCAAAAAGCAGAACACAAAACCGAGTGCGAGCGCGGACAGCGCAAAGACGGTGTGCGCCTTGGTCTTGGTGAAATACAGCAGCGCAGCCGACCCGAGCGCGCATATCACCAGCAGCGCCGCAAAGAATCGGTAGGGCGCGCCGAGAAAGCCGTCGGTGTGGTCGAGCGCGAGCTGGAGCGCAAGGGTGCCGACCACGTCGGTCCCGTTTTGCTCCATGGCAAAGCCGCCGACGTTCTTTTGCGCGTGCATGAACGCGACGTCGCCTGTCGTCGAGTATGCGGTGATGGTCAGAATGTAGCGCGTCTTGGCGACCGGCTCAACGCGCTTGTTGAACAAAAAAAGCAGAAAATCGTCCTCGCGAATATCCACCATGTCGCGCGTCGCGCTCGCAAGCGTGACGCCCGAGGTGTTGCGCAACGCAAGCTCAATCGTTCCGCTTGCGCTTTCGGAGAGCACCGTCGGCTTGAGACGCACGCCGTACAGCTTTTCGCCGCGCTCAAGCGTAAGCCGCTGTTCTATCGTATGCGCGGTATCCACCGCCTGAGTCGCAAGCGGATACTCGTCGTTTACAATCTCATACTTCGTGCGCCCGTCGGTCCTAGGCAGCGTGTCATAGCCGACCCACAGCGCCGCCGCGCCGATTATCACAAGCGCAGCCGCGCATGCGGCGATTCCCTTTATCCGTTGCTTTCTTTTGTCGGCACGTTCTTCCATTGCGTCTCTCCGTTAGTTTTATCACCGTACAGCTGTCCGGCGGCGGGAAACGGTACATCGTATAAAAACTCAAAGCGTTCGGCGACGAGCGCCGCCATGTCGTACAGCTTTTTGCAGTACTCGACGATAAGCTCGGACAGGGCGTGCGCGTCGCGGGCGCGCAGACGCTCTATCGCGGCGGACACATCAACATGCTCAAAGTCGAACAGTCCCGGGTACAGCTCATTGTAAATAGGTCTGCGAAAGCCCGATATAAATATCTGCACCATTCTCTTGCGGCAGACCGCGCGGATGAACTCCGACTCGGCGTAATCGTTCACGAACAGCATTATCATACCGGGCAGGAAGTAAAATTTCGACTGAGGCGTGCTCATGAAAGCAACGATTCTCTCGCAAAACTCGTCCATAACGCTTTGCGGTATGTTGTTGATTGCACGGCGCACGCACAGCTCGCTTACGACCGCCATGTATTGCAGCGAGCAGGCGAGCTCGTCTCCCCGCTCCTTCTTGCGGTATGATTCCGCGTCAAAGCTCGGATTTTCGAGAAAATCAAAGGTGACCTCGGTGCCGCGCCCATTCACCGTTCTGCAAAGCCCCAGCTTTGCCAGAGTCTTCATTGCGCTGCGCACCGTTGTAAGCGAGGTCGAGAACCGCTCGCACAGCGCCGCTTCGCAGGGGAGATATTCGCCCAATTTGTACCTTGCCATGCCAAGGTCAACGACTATCTCATCGACTATGCGCTTGTAGGTGGTGTTGTGCCCGCTTATGGCGTAAAGGTCGATATTAATCGGCGTCTTCGGCTGCTTTCCGGCTATGCCGACCCGCCGGCTCAAATCCTCGATGTTCTGCTCGGCGTTCTCGCGCATCGCAAGGAAATTCCTGCAAAACTCCCCCGCGTCCGCGCCGTCAAGAACCGAAAGCATACCGTAAACATAGCGTTTGATGTCGCCGATATACTGCTGTGCCAGCGGAGCCCCCAGCCGTTCGCTGAGCATCAGCGGGAGCCGCAAAAAGCTCCCTATCTGCGCGGCAAGCCGCATTACGACAGGATTCTTTGTAAAACTCAGAATGTACTGCCGTGAATCGTGCGCAAGCGCACACGCATCGACCACTCTCCTGTTGCTGTTGTCGAATTTCTTGAGCAGTTCGAGCAGATAGCATCGCGCGGACATCGGCTCGCACAGCTGCAAGCTGTAATATAAATAGGCGGTCGATAAAATCATATCGAACATCCGTACGTTGTGTATCGTATCGCGGCGGTCGGTGAACCAGTCGCTGTAATCGGACAAATCGCCGCCGAGTGAAAAGGTGACCTTTGCCTCAACGCCGCGGGAGGTCTTGATGACCCCATTGCTCTCAAGGCGGTCAAGAGCCGAGCGCACGGTGACCGCCGATACGTCGTACTCGCTGCACAGACTGGGAATGGACGGAATGCTCTCGCCGTCTCTGAATTCCCCCGTGATTATGCGCAGCAGCACCGAATCGTAAACTATCTCGTAAAGCGGTATCTGTTTTGCCACAACTGTGCCCCCATGTCAATGCCCTATATGTTTTAATAAGATTATAACATTTTTATTACAAAAAACAACGCTCGCAGAGAACGAACATAAAAAACAGCCCCCGCTCAATCGCGGAGGCTGTCGATAGGTCAATACCAGAACAAGGCTTACGCTTTTTTGTTCTTTGAAACTCTGGAGATGATGAACAATCCGAGCGCGAGGCAGGCAAGTCCGGTCAGGAAGGTGACCAGCACGTTCTGTACAAGTCCGCTCACGATATAGCCGACAAAGCAGCACGCGGCGACAAGCATCGCATAGGGCAGCTGGGTCGAGACGTGGTTGACGTGGTTGCACTGCGCTCCGGCGGACGCCATGATGGTGGTGTCCGAGATGGGCGAGCAGTGGTCGCCGCAAACCGCACCCGCGAGCACGGCGGAGATGGTGATGACAAGTATCTCGCTGTCGGCGGGGAACACGGCGGTAACTATCGGGATGAGGATTCCGAAGGTGCCCCAGGAGGTGCCGGTCGCGAAGGCAAGACCGACCGCGATGAGGAACAGCAGCGCCGGGAATATGGCGCTTGCGGTCGCGCTGCCGCCGACGATGGAGGCGACGAACTCACCCGCGAGCAGACGGTCACGGCAGAAGCCGCTGAGCGTCCATGCAAGGGTCAGTATAAGGATTGCGGGGACCATCATCTTAAAGCCCTGCGGAATGCACTCGGCAAACTCGCGGAAGGTGATGACCTTGCGTACGAGGTAGAAGATGAACACGAATATCATGGTCGCGAACGCGCCGAGCACAAGACCCATGGAGGCGTCCGAACCGGCAAACGCTTCGACGAAGCTCACACCCTCGCCGTTGAAGAAGCCGCCGGTGTAGACCATGCAGGTCACGCAGCTGAGAATGAGGAACACGACGGGCAGCACGAGGTCAATGACCTTGCCCTTGGACGAGACCTTGACTTCCTCGTTGGTCTCATAGTCGTTCGCGCCGCTGAACAGGTCGTTGTTGACCTGCGCGTTGTACTCAAACTTCTTCATGGGACCGAAGTCCATGTTGGTGCACGCAATGACGATTACCATGATTATGGTCAGCCATGCATAAAGGTTGTAGGGGATGGTGCGAAGGAACAGCGTGAAGCCGTCTCCCTCGGTGTAG
>CAYXRE010000100.1:0-7375 GCA_964466125.1 uncultured Oscillospiraceae bacterium | reverse complement strand
AAGACGGAGAAAATCACAAAGTGCCGATATATGTGAGACGTTTTGCTTAATGGGGTTGTAAAACTGATGTTTTTCCTTGTTTGGCAGGCTCTGTGTCCATTTTTGTGCGGTGGCGTTACCAAATATCCACCCGCTGTAGTTTTTGCTTTCAAACACGAAGATGCCCTTTTCATGGACCATTAAAACGTCTATTTCGGTCGTAGCTCCTTTGTAAGGAATATAAACGTTTTTTATTGTTTTAAGATAACCGGCTACATTGTCGTGATTAAGTGCGTAATCGGTCAGATATTCGCCGTATTGACCTTTGTTTTCATAATTAAGCGCCTTTGAGATGATGCCTGGTTCTTCGCCGAGAAGCCATTTGATAATTCCCATAACATACCCCCCAAAAAGAATAAAGAAAATGCAGTTTGTGGCGCAGCAGCTGGATATTATTATATCATAGAATAAGCTGCCGATAGACTGTTTTCTTTTGCTTCCCACACAAACTAATCCGGTCAAGAGAAGCCGATTGAGGATTGCCCTTGCCCTTACCGTGACCGTGCAAAGCACAAACGCAAAAAAACCAAAGCAAGCGAAGACGTCGTGAGGGCGTTTACAACCGAACAGTCGGAGCGCGGCAACGTTTTTTTGCGTAAAGGCGGAGCGACGAAGTGAATGAGCGATGCCGTTTCAAAAGGATAAAAAACGGCGTCGCGAACGATACGAAGTCCGCGACGCCGTGGTGCGGGTAACAGGGGTCGAACCTGCATGCCGAAAGGCGCAAGATCCTAAATCTTGTGCGTCTGCCAATTCCGCCATACCCGCGCGTATTCATTTATGATAATTATCTGCGCGTGCGCTGTCAATCCCCCTGGCGTCGCAAAACCTTCGCGAGCAGCGAATCGGCAAGCGTGCCGAGCGCGCAGCACACGCAAAGGAAAAGCAGCGCAAATGCGGGGAAGAAATAGCGGAATTCATGCGACTGGGTCGTGACGAGAAACGCGGCATAGTAAAACACAGCGAGCGCATAGACGAACCACGCCTTCGGCAGCCGTTCGCGCGCGCAGTCGGCGAAGAAGGCTCTTTTGCGCAGTATTGTCAGCACGGCAAGCAGCGCGGCGCAAAGCAAAAAGCACAGCCATGGTCTGCGCGCAAGAGAAAAGCTCTCCATGAAAGAATGGAACACGCTGACAAACTGAAAGCGGCGGGGAACGTCGTTGAATTTGTACGCGTCCATGGCGTCGTAGCGGTTGTAGTCGAATTCGGCGTCGTCGAGCGGCGCGCTTATGCCGAGCGTGCGGCTTGCAAAGGCGAGCTTGTTTTCAAAGAAGGCTTTGGGCTGCGAGGACAGCAGCGAGAGGTAATCCCGCTTTATTTGAGCGGCGTTGCCCGGCTCAAAGACCGCGTCCATCGGGAAAGCGTCGAAAATCGCGTTCACATTGCGCTCGCTGTTTGCCTCGAGCGCCGCAAGCGTGCTCGCGTCGCCGCCGAGATAGTCAAAATATTCCTCATAGCCGGTCTTGTCGGGCAGTGATTTGATTATCCCGACCGATTCCCACAAAAAGCCCGCCGAGGATACGTCAACGCGCACGCCGAAGCCAAGCAGCGACGGCAGTGCGAGAACCAGCGCGAGCGAGAGGCCGACAAGCCCCGTGTGAACGACGGCGGTTTTGTATGAACGGCGCTTTCTTGCGATATGCCAGATGTAAAACAACACGGCGGGAATGACGGTAAAGGAATTCTGCCGAAAACCGAACAACACCGTCCACGCCGCGAAGGCGAGCACACAGCGGATTACTACGTCGAGCAGCGGCTCGTCCTCTTTCTCGAAACAGATGAGCAGTATCAGTATATTCAGCGCGCACACGCAGCCCACCGAGCCCTCAAGATAGACCGAGTAACCGAAAAAGGCGGGGCAGAGGGTGAACAGCGTGGCAAAGAGGTACCACAGCCGCCCGCAAAAGCGCTCAAGCACAAGGTAGGAGGTGAACAGGAACAGGAAGGACTGCGCGAAGGTATAAAGGGATATGCTCCCGCAAAGCCATAGCGACAGCGCAATAAAAACGCTCGGCAGTACGCTCAGCCAGTTGCTCAGCGCGGCGCCGTCGCCCGCGAGCATTGCGTTTGCCATGTTTATACGCACATAGGAATCGGAGTAGAGTATGCCCGGATAGCTCACGGCGGTGAGCGCCGCGGCGATAAAGGCGGCGGCGAGCGCAGACAGCAGCACGGTACGACGGTCGTTTTCGCTTTTGCGCATCGCTCAGCCCTCCGTTCGTTTGATATTCGCGCTCAAAACGTATGCCTTGGCTTTTTGCCACAGCACGCGGCATACGCAGGGAAACAGCAGCGCAAAGAGCAGCGCGAGCAGCCGAAGCGCAAGCGGCGAGCCGAGCCCGACACCGGTAAGCTGATAAAACAGCTGCTTGCAGGGTTCGAAGTAAAGGAAGATGTCAAGCGAGCGTCTGCCGACAAATTCGAGCGCGCGGCATAAGGCGTCTCCTGCGCGTGTGGGAAGCAGCAGCGCGAGCGCACCGCGCAGCGTCAGTATCACCGCCAGCGCGTAGAAGAAAAGGGTGAAGCCGGGCGGGCTGAAGCTCCAACCCTGGGTTACGGAAGCGTCGAAGTTGAGTCGGTCGGCGCGTATGAACAGCCACAGTCCCACAGCCGCCGCAAGCCCGCAGGCAAACAGCACGGCAGCCGTTGATTTTTTGCGAATCTCAAACGGGAAGAAAGCGGCGGCAGTTCCGAATGCATAGAACAGCAGCAGGCTTCCGCCGAACATGACCCGCCCTGCGCCGAAAACGGGAAGCATATCCGTGCGCTTGGTGAAAAACCAAGCGGCGGCGCCGATAAGTGCAAGCAGCAGCGCGAAATACACCGCGCATCTCCGACTTTCGTAAGCCTTGCGAAAAAGCATCCAGATAATCGGACCGACAAGGGTGAGCTGGATGTAAACGAGCAAAAAGTAATATGGCGAGCAGGCGGAGAAATGCAGGAAATTGTCTGTAAAGACGTCCAGCTTGAAAAAATGCGCTGAAACCAGCTGACATACCGCCGTTGCGAGCGCATAGGGCGCGATGAGCTTCAGCACGCGGGAAAACAGCAGCTTTGGAAGCGGCTCGCCGCTGTGTTTTTGCATATAAAGCGCGTTGGTGTAACCCGCAAGGATTATGAACGCGCTTATTGAAAAGCGGGTGGTCATGATGACGTCCTCGCTCGCGTAAAGAACGCCGAAGAAGTGGTCAACGACGACCGCGGCAGCGGCAAAAGCGCGCACGGCGTCTATCCACCGAACGTGCCGCGTTGTGTTTTGCATCGCGCCTGCGGGCATTTGTTTTCACTCCTTTTATGCGAGCGTGCTTTTGTATGATATTACCGCAAATCCCGCTTGCAAGTCAAATGCGGACGCGCGCGGTCGGTTTCGAGTTGAACCGCGCGGACTTTTGGGCTATACTATATCAAAACACGTCTTTCGGAGTGTGAAAAAATGCTTAAAAGTCTCTATCGGCTCGAATATAAATACGGCAAGTACGCAATAAACAACCTCATGCTCATCATCACCCTCGGGCAGCTGGTCGTGTTCATCATCGACCTGTTCTTCCCCGACTGGGGTATAATCTCGTGGATGTCGCTTTCGCGAAGCGCGCTGTTTGCAGGGCAGGTCTGGCGGCTGGTCACCTTCCTGCTCATTCCGCCGCAGACGGGCGTGCTGTGGATTTTGCTCTCGCTTTATTTTTACTATATGATTGGCGGCGCGCTCGAAAACGAGTGGGGCGCGTTCATGTTCAACATTTATTACCTCATCGGGGTGCTCGGCACGATAGTCGCGGCCCTCATAGCGGGCGGCGCGACCAACTACTATTTAAATATGTCGCTGTTCTTCGCGTTCGCGATACTGTTCCCGAACTTTGAGGTGCTGCTGCTGTTCATAATCCCCATAAAGATAAAATATCTCGCCATACTCGACGCGCTGCTGTTTTTATATTCCTTTGTTATGGGAACGTGGAGCACCCGCGCGTCTATCATCGCGGCGTTCATAAACCTGATAATCTTTTTCGGCGGCAGCGTTTGGCAGAAATTCAAGGACAACCGCAAGTATGCAGCCGCGCGCAAGAACTTCCGCTCGCAGATGAACGAGTGGGACCGCAACCAGCGGGGCTTTTAGGACGGTTCGCTCGGCTTGACTCGGCGGCGACGCGCGCAGTACAAAACAGACAACAGCCCGAATGTTCCCGCTTGCCGCGGGAATATTCGGGCTGTAATTATGCTGTTGGACAGGGTCTTTTTTTGGGAAAGCGCGGGTAGGCGCTGTCTCGGCGTTTGCGTTCGAGAAACGGCAAAACAAAAACCCCGGAGACCGGGGCTCGTTTACTCGTTATATTGCGCGGGTAACCTTACCGGAACGCAGGCAACGGGTGCAGGCGTAGATGTGTTGGGGTTTACCTTCGACAATCGCCTTGACACGCTTTACGTTTGGCTTGAAGGTTCTGTTGGAGCGCCTGTGGGAATGGGACACCTGGATTCCGAACTTAACTCCCTTGCCGCAGATTTCGCATTTTGCCATCTTCTGCACCTCCTTATCTCTTAATAGTCGCGATTAGTATAATAACAGATTGAATAATCGATTGCAAGCGTTTTTTTATTTTCGTTGTAATTCGCCTGACTTTTCTTTATAATGGGCGAAGGAGACGAAAAATGAACCAAAAAATATTTGTTTACATCGCCCGCGCCATAGTGCTGCTGACCGCCATACCCGTACACGAAGCGGCGCATGCGTGGGTGTCCTATAAACTCGGCGACCCGACGGCGCGGCGCGCCAACCGCCTGACGCTCAACCCGCTGCGGCATTACGACATACTGGGGTGCATTTGTATGTTCGCCGTCGGTATCGGCTGGGCAAAGCCGGTGCCGATAAACCCAAACTACTACAAGAACCCAAAGGCGGGCATGGCGCTGTCGGCGCTCGCAGGACCGATGTCCAATCTGCTTATGGCGTTTCTGGGCATGATACTGCTGAAAATCGCCGTCTACAACTACGCCGCCTACCAAAGTCCCGTCGTCTATTATATCATGCTTATTTTACAGCTGACTGTTGTTATCAACGTGTCGCTGTCCATTTTCAACCTTATCCCCGTCCCGCCCTTTGACGGTTCGAGGATATTCGGCTTTTTTCTGCCGGAAAAGGCGTATTTCGGTATTATGAAATACGAAAGATACATTTTCCTTGCCGTGCTCGCGCTCATGGTGTTCGGCGTATTCGACAAGCCGCTTGCGGCGGCAAACGACTGGATGTTCGGCGCGCTGGATACGATCACGCAGCCGGTGGATAAAATCATGAACGGGATATTGGGACTTTATTGATGGATAAGGCGTCGTTCAAAATCGAGGATTACGAGGGTCCGCTCGACTTGCTGCTGCACCTCGTCGCGCAGCACAAGATGGACCTTTACCACATTCGTATATATGAGCTTATAGACCAGTATCTCGCATTTATCGGCGCGCTCGGACCGGACGCGCTTGAGCCGACGAGCGAGTTTATCGAGATGGCGGCGCGGCTCGTGTATATGAAATCGGCGGCGCTGCTGCCGCGGCGCGAGGAGAGCGAGGAGCTCGAGCGCGAGCTGACGGGTCAGCTCGTTGATTACCAGCTTTGCAAGGAAGCCGCGCGAAAGCTGCGGGACATGGCGGAGGGCATCAACTTTTTCGTGCGCGAACCGCTTGAGATACAGCTTTCGGGTGAATACTCAACAACACATGAGCCGTCGGCGCTGCTTGCGGCGTACATGAGCATAATGGGCAAGGGTGCGCGTCTGACGCCGCCGTCCACACAGGCTTTCGAGCCGATTGTCACCGCTCCCATAGTGTCGGTCAGCTCAAAAATAATCTACATACTGCGCACCATGAAGCGCGGCGCGGCGCACAAAATCAACGATTTCTTCGCAAGCTGCCGCACCCGCTCGGAGGCGGTCGCGACCTTTTTGGGCGTGCTGGAGCTTATCAAGGCAAAACGCATAGCCGTTGCGGACGACGGCACGGTGAGCGTGGGCGCGCACAGGAGAGAAGGGGAGAAGCATGAACACGAAAATGTATAAAAGCGCCGTCGAGGCGGTGCTGTTCGCCGTCGGAGAGCCGGTGAGCGCGGACAAGATAGCGCTTGCGCTCGCAGTCGAGAAAAGTGACGTCACCGCAATGCTCGACGAGCTCGCAGCGGATTACGACACCAACGAGCGCGGCGTGTGTATGCTGCGCTTTGACGACCGCTATCAGCTCGCGACACGCCCCGTGTTCGCGGATTTTGTGACCCGCGCGCTGGACAACCGCCGCAATACCCCGCTGTCCCAGGCGGCAATGGAGGTGCTTGCAATCGTCGCGTACAATCAGCCGGTCTCCCGCTCGTTCATCGACCAGATCCGCGGCGTGGACAGCTCCTCGTCGGTCAGCTCTCTTGTGTCAAAAAACCTCATCTGCGAGGCGGGCAGGCTGGATTTGCCCGGACGCCCGCTGAGCTATAAGACGACCGACAACTTTCTGCGCTGCTTCGGGCTGAATTCGGTTGCGGACGTGCCTCCCATACACGAGCAGGACCTCGAAAACTCGATTCGCGAGCACGACGAGATGGAACAGGAGATGACGCTGGAGTGAGCATTGTCCTGCTGATACTCAAAATAATCGGCTGGACGCTGCTTGCGCTGCTCGCGGTGGTGATAATCGCGCTTTTCCTGCCGCTCACGCTGTCGGCGAAAGCGGACGACGACGGGATTCTCGTGCGTCTGAAGATACTTTTTTATCGCCGGACGCTGTACGATTCGGGGGCGCCCGAAAAGCCGGAAAAGCCACCCAAAGAGGAAAAACAGGAAGAACCGAAAAAGGAAAAGACCTCCGAAAGCTCGGGCTCGGGAATCGACACGGATATGATAAAGGCGCTTGTCGCTCCGGCGCTTAGCGCGACGCGCTTTATACTGCGCCACATCTCGATTACCCACATCGACCTTGTCGTTGTCATCCATTCCTTTGACCCGTATGACACCGGCGTAAACACAGGGCAGGTGTGGACGGCGTTCGGCGCGATAAGCACGCTTTTGAAGCTGACCTTCCGCCGCACGCAGTACGACCGCCTGATCGTCATACCCGACTTCATGGACGAGCACGCGGACGAGTGGTGCTTCGGCTGCGACGTCACCATGCGCGGGGCGACGGCGGTCGCGGCGGCTTTCATAGTTCTCAAAAGATTGCTGGTATATAAAATCAAGAGCGCTTACGCGAGTGCGGGCGCAACGGAAAAGGAGTGTTTGGCACAATGAGCGGACAGTCATTCAACGCCATGATAGACGGCGCAATCGAGCGTATACGGGAGGTCATGAACACCAACACGGTCATCGGCGACCCGATA
>CAYXRE010000099.1:0-7397 GCA_964466125.1 uncultured Oscillospiraceae bacterium | reverse complement strand
CCGCAGGGTCGTTGGTTCAAGCCCAACAGGGGGCGCCATCACGAAAGCCCGTAGACAAAGCGTCTGCGGGCTTTTCTATTTTTTAGGGGGACACATAGGGGGACACTTGCTTCTATCGCTATACTGAATAATCACGAAAAAGACTTTACACATGATTAAATCTGCATTATTAAGCGATAACAGTTCGGATATTCTGCTTGCGGAATTACTCGATGTGGGTTGTACTCGTCTCAGGTTTTCCGACTGGCTCTTCCCTAAAGCATCGAGTATTTCTATGTCTTAATTTCATATATCATTTCTGAAGAACACTCGTTGAATGCTAAAGTCTGCGTCCTCTTCACGACCCCTTGACCTTACCCAATGTATGCAATAAAGTAAACCTAAGAAACCGTACGGAGGGCAAAATGGACACGATTGAAGCGATAATGGCGCGAAGGAGCTATCGGGGACAGTACACGGACGAGGCGGTGTCGCGCGAGGATTTGCAGACGATAATGCGCGCGGGGCTTGCCGCGCCCTCGGGATGCAACAAGCAGACGACAAGCCTGATTGGCGTGGACGATCCACAGCTGCTCGCGCGTCTGCTTTCGGCAATCGACCCGCCCGTCGCTTCGAGCGCGACGGCTGCGATATGCGTGCTCAGCCGCAATATAATCGCCTATCGCGGACGCTGCTACAGCGTACAGGATTACTCCGCCGCGATAGAGAATATGCTGCTTGCCGCCGTACAGCTCGGCTACGCGAGCTGTTGGTACGAGGGTCACATAACCGACGAGGACGACATCGCCGGAAAGCTCGCCGAAATCCTCGGTGTGCCGCAGGAGTACAGGCTGGTCTGCTTTCTTCCGCTCGGGCGCCCCGCGCAATCGGCAAAGGAACCGGCAAAGCTCCCATTTGACGAGCGCGCATGGTTCAACGGCTTTGGTAAAAAATAAGCCGCGGCGAAAACGACGAGCCGCTGATTCTTGCCCGCCCTAGGCTGAATTTCGTCTGATTTGCGCGACCGACGACCGATGTTTTATGTAAATTATTCGCTCAGACCGAATCGTGCGATTACGCCGCGCCTTCGGTCTTTTGTTATGAAAAACGCTAAGTCGCGCAATGAACGCCGGGTGTTTGTCAACGTCTTAACGTCAAACCGAACAGATTGTGCGAAACATCTCGAAATATTTCGTCGATAAGTTGCAAAAAATGCCGTTTTGGATTAGTATAGAATTGCAAATAGTGTGAAAATGCGCGTGTTTGCACATTAACGGCGGGGGTGCTTTTATGGCGATAAAGGATATATTCCGCAAGCGCGGCGCAAAGAAACAGACGGCGGGCTCGGGCGCCGACGATATGCGGCAGATGATTTATTCCATGATTGAGACCGTCGGCTTCGACGTCGAGCAGCTGCTTTGGATTTCCAAGGAAAGCAAGGACACGCTGCAGCACCTCGAGAAGGAAAACGAGCTTATTTCGCGCTATTCGTCGGACAATCTGGACAATATCGGCATGGTCGGTGACGGGATTCAGAGCGTTGTGAGCAGCTGTGAGCGCATTGACGCGAACATCGTTTCGGTCGAAAAGGAGTCCAACGAGACGCTTGAGACCTTCGAAAAATGCAAGCGCTCGATTGAGGGCAGTCTTTCGCTGCTTGAGGAGATAAACAAGTCCTCCGACGCTTCGCTGGATACGAATACCCAGCTGCAAGCCGCCTCGGCGAGCATAAACACCTTTGTTGAGAATATACACGACATTTCGGTACAGACCAACCTGCTTGCGATAAACGCCTCCATCGAGGCGGCGCACGCGGGTGAGGCGGGCAAGGGCTTTTCGGTCGTCGCCGAGGAGATACGCGGACTTGCGGACGAGACCGACCGCTTCGCGCGCGAGATCGAGCAGACGGTCGTAAAGCTGCTCGAAAGCATTCAGGCGACGCAGGTGGCAACGCAGGGCATAAAGTCCACCGTCACCGAGCTCAATTCCATTTCACAGGGCACCGCGGAAGACATGAACGAATGCCAGAGCGCCGTGAACCACATCAAGGAGTCAGTACTTGAGCTGAGCGACGTGTCCGCGTCCAACACTCAGACCGCCTTCAATATGCAGGGCATACTGGACGGCGTGACCCGCTCGATACAGGACACCAACACCGAGACCAACGAGTCGCTTCGCATGATTCAGCATCATAAGACTAAAGTGGACTCGCTGCTGGATTACTGCGGGTCGCTCAGCGGCTCGTTCGAGACGCTGCAATACAAAATGGGCGAGCAGAAATCCGAAAACGAGATAATTATCGGCATAAATCCCTTCACCGCCCCCGAGCAGATTAAAAAGACCTACAGCATAATACTTGAGCGGGTGTTTGCAAGCATCGGAATGACGCCGCGCGTCATCATCGTCAAGGACTACGAGGCGCTCGGGACCCAGCTTGCGAGCGGCGCTATCGACATGGCGTGGTTCTCCCCGTTTGCATACGTCACGGCGCACGAGACCAGCGGCGCGATACCGCTTGTCACGCCGGTCAAGCGCGGCAAGACCTACTACAACGGCTATATAATAACGAGGACGGACAGCGGCATAAACTCCGTCGGCGACCTTCGCGGACGCAGCTTTTGCTATGTTGACGAAAACAGCGCGTCCGGCTATCTGTACGCGCGGCACATAATCCGCAGCGCGGGACTCGACCCGGACAATTTGTTCTCGAACGTGCAGTTTGCGGGCAGCCACAGCGGCGTTATAAACACCGTTGCCACAAGCGGGAGCGACGCGGGTGCGACCTACAACGAGGCATTTGAGGACGCCAAGAAAAACGGCGAGCTCGACCCGTCGCGCGTGCGCGTGCTCGCGCAGACCGACAACATTCAGCGTGAGCCCATCGGAATACGCCCGGGCGTTGACCCGGCGGTGCGCGAGCGCATACGCAAGGCCTTGACCTCCTTCGACGATTTCGGCGGAATCGACACCGACATCACCGGTTTCCTTGAGGTCAACGACGAGGATTACGACCTCATTCGCGCGCTCAAGCAGGACTGATAAAGCGGTTCAAACATAAAACGGCGGTTCTTCATTTGAAGAACCGCCGTTAATTCTATTTTTGTGTTACTCCTCAGCGCCTCGCGCCGTTCTTTTCGTGACGCACCGCGACGTCGTTCTTAAAAGTCGCTTTTGGGAAATAGGACTTGTACATCTGCAAAAGCGCCGCCTTGTCGATAAGCTCGCTTTCAAATGAGCTCAAAAGCACGAACTCGGCGCCGGTCACGCTGGAAAGAAAGCCGGTGCGCACATAATCCGCTTCGTCATAAAAGCGAAGCCGGCGCTCGGCAATCTCCCTGTCACGCGGCTCACGCAGAGCGGCGGGGTCCTCCGCCTCGGCAATGAGCGGCGTGTCTGAGAGCTCTGCGCGCAGCAGCTTGAGCAGCAGGCTGCCAAGCCCCTCGCCGCGCATGGCGCGGTCAACCGCGATGTAATCCAGCAGCGCAAGCGAGCAAAGGTCGTCGCAAAACACAAACGCGTAAGCAAGCGGCTCGCGCGCGCAGTCGAACAAGCCGTAAGGGTGATAATTCCCGTTGAGAAAGTGTTTTTCGAGCAGCGAAAGCTCGCGCAGTTCATTTGGCGGAAAATCCGACGCGAGGCGTTCCGCATAGATACGGCGCAGCTCATATATGCCCATTTCTTTGATTTGCAAGCGAAAAACCTCCGTTTAAGACCACAGCGCGCTTATTCGTAACGCGCAAAACCGACGCCGCATAATGTGGCGTGAAATCACGACGAAACGGAGATAAGAGCTATGGCATTGATATTTGTGTACAATAACATGACCGGCGCGCTCGAGAGATACAATCGCGCAGCATCCGAGCCCATGCCCTATACAACGGGAGGGACGCTTACGGTGAGGGAATTTCTCGGCTCGAACCAGACCGGCTGGACCGACACGGCGACCATGAACGCGTGGAACGCGCTTCGCTCGGGCTTCGGGCAGCGAATCAGCGTTGTGCTCGGCTATGCGGGGCTCAACGACACCGCCTGCGGCGACTATATGCAGCACTACGCGGGCACGGCGTTCCGTCTGCGCCCGACCTCGTCCGCTGTGCCGCTCTCCCAGCTTTACGACGCCGCCGTCGAAAGCGGAGCGTTCAGCTTCGTGCAGCCGCTGACCGAGCTTTCCTCGTATGTCAGCGCGGACGCGCGCTACCGCCCGTCCGATTATTTTCTCGGCTTCGGCTTTGCGCCGCTCGCAGTCGGCTCGCGCGGAAATCTCGTGCTTCTCTTGCAGTCGCTGCTGCAAAATGCGGGACATTCCCCGGGCGGCATAGACGGCATTTTCGGAGCACGCACCGACACCGCTGTCCGCTCCTACCAAGATGAAACGCGGCAGCCGAGGGACGGTATAGTCAACAAACTGGAATGGGAGTCGCTGCTGAACACTATCTGCATAGGATAAACGAAAGCGGCGACCGCGCGGGCGGTCGCCGCGCTTTTTGCGTCAGCTCAAAGAAAAGATGACCAGCAGCGTTTGATGGTCCGCGCGGCGGAAGAAGGAGAAGGTGTTGGAGAGCTTTTTGTCCGACTTTGCCTCCTTGAGCTTGGTGTTGATAGCGTCGATTACCTTGCCGACCGATTCAGCCTCGGTGGAGACCTTCTTGTAGTCCGCCTCGTCCGCAATCTGGAACTCGATATAGCTGCTGCCCGCGGCGACGTTTTTATAAAGCTCGCTCGTCACCTCGTCCGAAATATCCTCAAACAAGGTGCCGGACAGCCCCAGCTTTTTGAAGTAGCCGTAGTCGGAGCACTTGGGCAGCTTTACGCGGTTGTCAATCGTGTGGTCAACGGCGATTCCTTCGTCACCGAGCAGAAAATAGGTGTGGGAAACGATGCTCGCCGCGTACTCGTCGTTGCGGTAGTTGGGGTCGTCCCAGGTCGCGTCCATGTGGTGGTACTCGCCGTCGATTTTGACGATGTTCCACGCGTGCCCTTCTTCCTTGCCCTCGTTGGTCGCCGTGCCCTCGCAGTAAAGACTCTCGACGCCCAGCTTGTCAAGCAGCATTCTCGCCGCCTGCGCGTAGCCGTCGCAGACCGACGAGCGGGTGACCAGCGCGCTGTAGGAGGTGTGGGTGACGGGGTCGTCCGCATTGTCGGTGTAGTCGCAGTTGCGCACGAGCCAGTCGTGGACGTAAAGCGCCTTGTCGTAATCGGCCGTCAGTTCGCCCGCCTCCGAGACGATCTCGGCGATGGTGCTGTTAAGCTCGTTTTGCTTGACCTTGACCTCGTCCGCGGTGAAAATATAGGTCGGAATGACCGAGAAGCCGTCGTTTTCCGAGCGTACGTCCCACGACCAGTCAATCCAGAAAATCTCGGGAGAATCGTTCATGATGTACCACATCACGTCCTGGATGTCCTGCTCGTTGTACGCAAAACGGCGTACCTTGATTTCGTTTTCAAAGGAGAGGATGCCCGTCTTGAGAACGTCGTACAGCTCGCGGTTGTCCTCATCGAGCAGCTCACGGGACGCGCCCGTCTGCTCGACAATCGTCGCGGAATAGGGGTGCTTTACGGCGTGCGCCTCGTCCGCCAGCGAGGTGTGAGGTACCACCCGCCAAAAGACTACGAGCGCCGCGAGCGCGAGCACGAGAGAGATTATCTTCGCCATAAGTTCACCGCTTTTCCGAGTTTTGATAACATATACACTTAGTTTAATAAAAGCTATGGATAAATGCAAGAAAAAAGCCCGCTTAGTGCCGTAATGCGTATAAAATCCCGCGCGCGGGCAGATAATACAGCATAACATCCGTTTTGGAGGGATTTTTTTGAAGGCGACGGGAATTGTGCGCAGGATAGACGACCTCGGACGAGTGGTCATACCAAAGGAGATACGCAAGACGATGAACATCTCGCGCGGAGCGCAGCTTGAGATTTTCACCGACGCGGGCGGCAGCGTGATATTCCGCAAGTACTCCACCCTCGCGGAGTACGAAAAGACCGCGCGCGCCTTGGCGGACGTGCTCGCCCACACTGCGGGCTGCGACGTTGCGGTCTGCGACCGCGAAAGCGTGCTCGGCGCGTCGGGACATTGGCGCAAGGAGCTTTGCGGCAAGCGTGTCTCGCCCGAGCTGTCCTCGCTCATGGAAAAGCGCTCGGTCGGCGAGACGGACGGCGCGTTCGTCAGCGAGGAGGAAAAAGGCGTAACAGCCTATGTCGCTCCCGTTTCCGCGTCCAGCGAGGTGATAGGCTGCGTTGCGGCGATTGCCCGCCCGGGCACGGATTTTGAGATACCCGCCATAGACGCGGCGGCGCAGACGCTGGGTCTGCTGTTTGAAGAAAACTGAAGGGATTGAAATGAAAAGACTGTTTCCCGCAAAATAGGGAAACAGCCTTTTTGATGTGTGTTGACGTTGCCGCTTACGCGGCGGGAGAATTGTTCGTCGCGGCTTCGGGCTGAGCGTCCGAAGCGGAGATAGCATAGATGTAATAGCCCTTGGACTGCTTGATCATGGTGAAGTCCATATACTTCTCAAAGGTAATCGCGTCTGCGTCCACAACGACGTCGGCGGCATAGGCGCTCGCCTGCATATACGCGACGTGCAGCGTCTTGGTGTTGCCCGATGAGGTGATGGTCTCGACAATCGGCGTGTAGGAGCCGCTTTGGGAGGTAATGGGGATTACATAGGCGGCGGTGTCGGGCAGATACTCAAAGGTGATGTCGAGGTCGGAGAAGGTGTGGTGCTCGATTTTGTAAGAAGGACCGTACATCGCGTTCGCGTAGCGGTCAACGTCCACTGCGGGCAGGATGATCGCGCTGTGCTCGTTGCGTTCGTACTTGGTCGTGTCCTCATACGTCAGCGCCGCCCAGATGGACGCCTCAAGCAGCGTGTCTGCGTTCGCCTCGTCGATGCTCGCAAAGGGCGCGGGGTCGAGCGCGACGAGCGGGGCAATCAGGCGCTGAAAGTCCTGCTTGTCCTCGGTGTCGTCGAAAAGTCCCGCAATGTGCGTGGCACTCGCGACGATTATGGACACCGCTCCGACGCTTGCAAGCACGACGAAAAGCATACCGACAAGCTGTCTGCGGCGACGCTTGGAGCGTTGCATTTTTTCTTTTTTGGTCAGCGGCTGTTTTGCCATTGTTACTCCAAATCCTTCATTCGCCGTTTCGGCGCAATATTTCACCGAAACATTATATCACATTCGTTCGCGTCAGCAAAGCACGACGCGGGTGTCGCACAGCATATCGTGAAAACCGCGGTGCTCGGGGTCGAACGCGAGCACGAGATAGCCGATGCAAAGCAGCGAGGACAGATACCGACCGATTGTCTCGCGGTACACCACGTCCCACCAGCCCGCTTTTCCGCCGTCCGCGCGCACGACCTGTATGCGAAGCAGCATTTTGCCGAGCGTCCGTCCGGTAAAGCCGGTGAGCA
>CAYXRE010000098.1:0-7409 GCA_964466125.1 uncultured Oscillospiraceae bacterium | reverse complement strand
CTTTATCGGAACGCCCGCGTCCATGAGCGCGAGGGTGGAGCCGCAAACGGAGCCCTGAGAGGTGGAGCCGTTGGAGGACAGGACCTCGGAGACGAGACGCAGGGTGTAGGGGAACTCGTCGATTGACGGGATAACGGGCAGCAGCGCACGCTCGGCGAGGGCGCCGTGACCGATTTCACGTCTGCCGGGTCCGCGGCTCGGGCGGGTCTCGCCGACCGAGTAGCTCGGGAAGTTATAGTGGTGCATATAGCGCTTGGAATCCTCGTTGTCGATGCCGTCGAGAATCTGCGCGTCGCCCTGCATGGCGAGGGTCGCGACGGTCATGACCTGAGTCTGACCGCGGGTGAACATACCGCTGCCGTGAGCGCGGGGCAGCAGTCCCACCTCGGCGGCGAGCGGACGTATTTCGTTTATCGCGCGTCCGTCCACGCGCTTGCCGTCGTCGAGCAGCCAGCGGCGCACGACGAACTTCTGCAGCTTGTACATGCACTCGTCGACAATGCCGGGGTTCTCGGCCTTGTCGTCAAACGCGGCGTGGCATTCGTCATATATGGGCAGCAGCGCGGCGTCGCGGACGTTCTTGTCGTTGGTGTCCATGGCGACGCGAACCTTGTCGATGACCAGCTTTTCAATCTGCTCGTAAAGGTCGTGCGGAACTTCCTTGCTCTCGAAGGGGACCTTCTGCTTGCCGATGGCAGCCTGAATGGACTTGATGAACTTGATGACTTCCTTGTTCGCCTCGTCGCACTTGATGATTGCCTTGAGCATGGTGTCGTTGTCGACCTCGTTCGCTCCGGCTTCAATCATGACGACCTTCTCGGCGGAGGACGCGACGGTGAGGGCAAGGTCGCTCTTCTCGCGCTGCTCGGCGTTGGGGTTGATGACTATTTCGCCGTCAACGAGACCGGCGCACACGCCGGATATGGGTCCGCCCCACGGAATGTCGGAGATACTCAGCGCAATCGAGGTGCCTATCATGCCGCTTATCTCGGGCGAGCAGTCGGGATCGACCGACATAACGGTCATAACGACGGAGACGTCGTTTCTCATGTCCTTGGGGAACAGCGGACGAATGGGGCGGTCGACGACGCGGGAAGTCAGTATCGCCTTCTCGGTCGGGCGTCCCTCGCGGCGCATAAAGGAACCGGGTATGCGGCCGACGGAATAGAGTTTCTCTTCAAAATCGACGGAAAGCGGGAAAAAGTCGATGCCCTCGCGGGGCTTGTCGCTCATGGTGGCGTTGCACAGCACGACGGTCTCGCCGTAGCGCACAAGGCAGGAGCCGTTGGACAGCTCGCACATCTTGCCCGTCTCTATCTTGAGCGGGCGACCCGCCAGCTCGGTTTCAAAAACGCGGTAATTTTCAAACATTTGTATGCCTCCCAAATCATTCTTGTTGTTCGCCGCGATTCGGGTTTAGCAATAAATTCAGGCGTCCGGCTTGTCCGAACGGCTCAACTCATCGCTAAAATCCAAACCTTGGCTTTGGTCTTACTACTGCTTGAAGGCAGACGGGTATACCGTCTGCCTTCGGGATAACGAGTTATTTGCGCAGTCCGAGCTGCGCGATAAGCGCACGATAACGCTCAACGTCCTTCTTCTGCAAGTAAGCGAGCAGGTTGCGGCGCTTACCGACCATCTTGAGCATTCCTCTCTTGGAGTGGTAGTCGTGCGGGTGCTCCTTGAAGTGCTCGTTGAGGTGGTTGATGCGGTTGGTCAGGATAGCTACCTGCACCTCGGGAGAACCGGTGTCGGTCTCGTGCAGACGAGAGCTTTCGATGACCTCGTTTTTGTCTTTCAGCATTGTGTTTCACCTTTCTTTTTTAATATTGTCCGCCCGCGTCACAGCGAAGGGTGTCAAGGTGTTCCCCAAAGGGGCTCCCGCCCGTCTCCGTGGCTCGGGTAACTCGCAAAATGCGCGGATATTAGTATAACATACACCTTAGTGCAAATGCAAGCGTCAATCGGCGTTTTCCGCCTCGGTAAGCTCCCGCACGCGCTGAATATCGCGAATGACCTGCGAGCGCAGCGATGTGTCCGACGAAAAGCGTTTTTCGTCGCGCAGAAAGTCGGTGAGGTCGGTGCGTACGGTCTTGCCGTACAAGTCGGCGCGAAAGTCCAGTATGTGCGTTTCTATCATGACCGTGCCTGTGCTGTCCACCGTCGGACGCACGCCGACGTTGGTCACGCCGTCGTATTCCCGTCCCTCGACGCTCACGCGCGAGCGGTAGACTCCGAAGCGGGGCAGTGTTATGCCCTCGGGAAAGCGCTGGTTGACCGTCGGAAAGCCGAGCCTTCCCGCAAGATGTCGTCCGGCGACGACGGGAAGCGAAAAGCCGTAGGAGTGACCGAGCATACCGACGGCGTCGGCAATCTCGCCGTTCACGACGCAGCCTTTGATTCTCGTAGTGGAGACGGGCTGTTCGCCGTAGCATATCTCGCCGACTGTCGAAACGTCTATTTCCATGCCATAGCACAGCTCGCGCAGCGTGTCCACACTGCCCGAGCGACCTGAGCCGAAGCGGAAGTCCTCGCCGCAGCACACGCCCAGCGCGCTCATGCACTCCGAGCCGAGCACGCGCCCGACAAACTGCTCGGCGCTCATGGACGCCACCTCGCCGAAGTCCAGCTCGACGTACTTGTCCACCCCGAGCCGCTCAATCAGCGCACGTTTCTCTTGTTTGGTTATGAGGTCGCGCTGTCCCTTGCCGCTCGCGCGAAGCGAACTCATGTCCAGCGTCAGCACGGCGGCGCACGCCTCCCGCTTGTGAGCGAGCGCGAGCGCGGCGTCGATGACCGCACGGTGTCCGATGTGTACGCCGTCAAAATATCCGAGCGCGACGACCGTGTCACAGAACAACGGCTGCATACTTTCGATTATTTCCATAAAATCTCCGAATAACCCTCGTTCAGAAAGCGCACAGCTTGTGCAGCTTCCCCTCGCTGACCCTCGCGACGCCGATACAGCGCCCGTTATGATACACCCTCGCGCCGTCGCCCTCGCAAAGGGCGCCCCGCGCGCGGGAACAATCAAAATCAAAGCCGTTCAAAAAAAGTCTTGCGAGGTCGTCGTCCAGCTCGGCGGCGCTCCAGAGCAAAAAGCCCTTTTCGGGTGAGCCGAGGAAATCCTCGCGTCCCTCATCGACCGCTTGCTGTATGTCCTCAAGCGTCAGCGCTCCCTTAAGCCCGAAACCCGCGCTCATCGTGCGCCGCAGCGCCGACAGGCACGCGCACGCCCCGAGCGAGGCGACTATGTCCTCGGCGAGCGTTCTTATGTAAGTGCCCTTGGTGCACGGCACGTCAATCTCAAATTCGTGTTTTTCCTCATCAAAACCGAGCAGTTGTATTTTGCCGACGGTTATCTCGCGCGGCTTTCTCTCGACCGTTTTGCCCTGACGCGCAAGGTCGTACAGCCGCACGCCGCCGACCTTAATCGCCGAGTACATCGGCGGAGTCTGGAGCTGCGTGCCCTCAAAACGCGCAAGTGTCTCGATGAGCTGTTCTTCCGTGAAGAACGCATCGCTTTTTTCTATTACGTCGCCGGTCACATCGCCGGTGTCGGTTTTCTCGCCGCAGCGCACGCGGGCAATATACCGCTTGGTGTTGTCCGGCAGCAAATCGACGCATTTCGTCGCACCGCCCACAAAAATCGGAAGCACGCCGGTCGCCATGGGGTCGAGCGTGCCGCCGTGCCCTATTCTGCGTTCTTTTAGTATGCCGCGCAGCTTCGCGACAACATCAAACGAGGTGAAGCCCTCGGGCTTGTCAATAATTGTTATGCCGTTCAATCGCCCAGCTCCTGCTTGACCGTTTCCGTCACCGCGCACTTCACGTCATACGCGCTGCCCGAGCACTCAAAGCCCGCCGCGCGGACGTGACCGCCGCCGCCGAAGCCCGAGCATATCTTTGCCGCGTCCAGCGAGACTGTGCGCACCGAGACCTTCCAGTTGCCGTTTTGCAGCTCGCGCAGCGTCACGCCCGCGTCCACACCCTCAATCATGCGCGGAATCGGGGTTATGCCCTCGATGTCGCTCGGGTCGCAGCCCGCGCGGCTCATCATCTCACGCGTGACGGTGATGAACGCCAGCTTACCGTCCAGCGCAAACTCCATGCTCGCGACCGCCATCTGCTCAAGCATGGCTCTCGCCCTGGATTTCGTCTCAAAAAGCAGACGGTTGAGCGTTGAAAAGTCTATGCCGCTGTCGAACAGCCGCGCCGCAAAGCGGTGGGAGGAGGCGGTGGTGTTGGAATAGCGAAAGCAGCCTGTGTCGGTCGAAACGCCGGCGTAAAGACAGCTTGCGATATACGGCGTGTACTGCGCGCCGAGTTCGTCAATGACAAGTCCGACGATTTCGCACGCCGACGCGCTCTCAGCGTCCACAAGAGTCTGCTTTGCGTAAAACTCGTTGGTACCGTGGTGGTCGATGCAAAGGTCGGCGCGCTGCGCATACTCGTACATCGTCTCCCCCGCGAGCTTGAGCGCCGCCGTGTCCACGCACAGGATAAAGCGCGGCTCAAAATCCGCGACAGCGCGCTTTTCGTACTCGTCGGTCATAAAGGTGTAGCGTGCGGGGATTATCCCGTCGTTTGCGACGCGCGCGCGCTTTCCGAGAGACGTGAGCGCCGCCCACATCGCAAAGCCGCAGCCGAGCGTATCGCCGTCGGGATTTTTGTGTGTGATTATGAGTATGTCGTCCGCTTGTTTCAGCGCGAGCGCCGCGCTTGCGACGCTGATGCTCTCATTCATGCTTGAATCCTTCGATGATGTCGTTAATCTTTGCGTAGTAGTCCGCCGAATCGTCCGCGATAAAGGTCAGCACGGGAATCTTGCGTATCTCGAGCCGCTTTGCAAGCTCGCTTTTGACGTGACCCTCCGCTTTTTTGAGCGCCTCGACCGCCTCGCGGGCTTTCTGGGAGCCCTCAAGCGAACCGACGTAGACCTTTGCGTAGGAAAGGTCGCTTGTGACCTCAACGCGCATGACCGACAGCAGGTCGTTTATGCGCGGGTCTTTCATTGTGGTAAATATCGAGGACAGCTCGCGCTTAAAATCCTTGTTGAGTCTGTCCACACGGTGAGAAGGCATGGTTTACCCTCCTTGTCAGTCTCTGTATTCCTCTTTGATGTATGCTTCGAAGATGTCGCCGACCTTGACGTCGGAGAACCGCTCAAGCGTTATGCCGCACTCAAAGCCGTCCTTGACCTCTTTCACGTCGTCCTTGAAACGGCGCAGCGAGCCAATCTTGTCGTCGTTGATGATTATGCCGTCGCGCACGACTCGAATAAGGCTTGCGCGGGAAATCATTCCGCTGAGGACATAGCAGCCCGCAACAGTGCCGACCGAGCTTATCTTGTACACCTCGCGCACCTCGGCGCGTCCCTGGTCTACCTCGCGAATCTTGGGCGCGAGCATACCCTTCATGGCGGTCTCGACGTCCTCAATCGCGTCGTAGATGACGCGGTACATATGCATATCCACTTCGCTGCGCGCCGCGCGCTCGGACGCCGCCGTGTCGGGGCGAACGTTGAAGCCGATTACTACCGCGCCGGACGCTTCGGCGAGCATGATGTCCGAGCTGTTGATTCCGCCGACCGCCTGGTGAATAACGCGAACGCGCACCTCGTCGGTGCTCAGCTTTTCGAGGCTCTGCTTGAGTGCCTCGGCGCTGCCCTGAACGTCCGCCTTCACGATAATCGGAAGCTCCTTGATTTCGCCCTCGGCAATCTGGCTGAACAGATTGTCGAGCGTGACCTTCTTATAGGTCTTGAATTCCTCTTCCTTCTCCTCGGAGCGTCTGCGGTCTACCAGCTCGCGGGCGAGCTTTTCGTCCTCGACGGCGTTGAACACGTCGCCGGCGGCGGGAACGTCCACAAGTCCGGTTATCTCAACGGGCATACTGGGTCCAGCGGACTCAATCTTGCGTCCGCGGTCGTCGTTCATCGCGCGCACGCGCCCGACGGCGGTGCCGGCGATGATGATGTCGCCCTGCTTGAGCGTTCCGTTTTGTATGAGTATGGTCGCGATAGGTCCGCGTCCTTTGTCCAGTCGAGCTTCGATGACGGTGCCCTTCGCCATGCGCTCGGGATTCGCCTTGAGCTCAAGCACGTCGCTTACGAGGGTTATCGTCTCAAGCAGGTTGTCAATGCCCTCGCCGGTCTTGGCGGAAACAGGCACGCATATCGCGTCGCCGCCCCACTCCTCGGGCACCAGCTCGTGCTCGGTCAGCTCCTGCTTGACCCGCTCGATGTTGGCAGTCGGCTTGTCTATCTTGTTTATTGCGACGATTATCGAGACTCCCGCCGCCTTCGCGTGGTTTATCGCCTCTATCGTCTGCGGCATGATGCCGTCGTCCGCCGCCACCACGAGCACCGCAATATCGGTTATTGACGCGCCGCGCGCACGCATGGAGGTGAACGCCTCGTGTCCGGGGGTGTCAAGGAAGGTAATATACTTGTCGCCGACCTTTACGCGGTAGGCGCCGATGTGCTGGGTTATGCCGCCCGCTTCGCCCGCGATGACGTTGGTGTTGCGGATGTAGTCGAGCAGCGAGGTCTTGCCGTGGTCGACGTGACCCATTACGCACACGACCGCCGGACGCTCGCGCAGCGAGGCGGGGTCGTCCTGAACGTCGTTGGAGATGTTCAGCTGTTCTTCTATCGTCACATGGACCTCGCGCTCCACCTTTGCGCCGAGCTCGTCAGCGACAAGGCTCGCGGTGTCAAAGTCAACGGTCTCGGAGACCGAAGCCATGACGCCGAGTCCCATGAGCTTTTTGATGACGGCGGGAGCGGTGACCTTCAGGCGGCTCGCAAGCTCGCCGACCGAAATCTCGTCGGGTATCGAGACGTGCAGCTGAGCGTGGCGCGCCTTTTCGAGCTGAAGCCGCTGGAGCTTCTGCGCCTCTGTCTCTCTTTTCTGGTACTGCTGCTTGCCGTGCTGCTGTGAGCGCTGGTTGAGCTTTTGCTTTTTGCCCTGAGGTACGTTGCGTCTGCCCGCGTTGGAGGCTTTGGACGACTGGGCGATGTTTTCGTACTTCTCGTTGTATTTATCCAAGTCGGTCGCCGCGCTGCGGGTGTCCACGACCTTGCTCACGCGTTCGGTCACAACGGCGGGCTTCTCCGGCTGGCGCTCCTTGGCGTTAATCTGCTTCTGGGCTGCCTTTTCAAAGGCAGCGTCCATCTTGGCGTCACCGGTCTTTTTGATAGGCTTGGGCGCGCCCGGACGGCTTTCGACGAAGTATTCGGCGAAGGACTCGCGCGAATGCTGCTGCGTCAGGTTGTCGAACAGGAAATCCAGTTCCTCCTCGGCAAGCACTGTCGTGTGCTTCTTGTCCTTTCCGTATTTTTCGCCGAGTGCCGCGACGATGTCCTTGTTCGCGAGCGCAAGGTCGCGTGCGACGTCTCCGAGCTT
>CAYXRE010000097.1:0-7443 GCA_964466125.1 uncultured Oscillospiraceae bacterium | reverse complement strand
TTCTCGTTTGTTTCAAGGTAGCGGTCGAGGTCTGTGGGGTCAAGCTGGCTTGCGAGCGACTGGACGATGTTGTCGCCCATGGTGCGGTAAAGCTCGGTCACGTTGGTGCGGTAGGTGATGTAGCTTATGAGTATGGCAATGGCGCTCAGAACGATACTCATGATGATAATCAGTATCAGGAGCTTTCTGCCGAGTGACGAACGCAGTTTGTTTTTCATTTTGCCTCCGTTAAATACGAACTACCAGCGTATTGAAGCCCGCGTAGCGCCGGTAGAAGAATTCCTTTGCCTTTTCCTTGACCAGCCTCATGCCGAGCGCGTCCAGCTCGAGACCGTTTGTCAGGTCAATGCCTGTCGTGTCGGTCGTAAAGGGGTTGAAGGTCACGGCGGAGTCGCGTATGTGCAGCGTCACCACGCCGTTCGCGTCCGGCACAATCGTCAGCTGTATGTAGCCCTTCTCGCCGCCGAAGCCGTTGGTGATTATGACCGAGCACATCTCCTCGACGCAAAGCGGGACGTAGTAGGACGCCGCCGCCGAGGCTCCGCAGTTTTCCAGAAACGGAGTTATACTCTCGCACACCCCCGACAGCTCGGAGGCGTTCGCCTCAATGAGCGCGCTGTAAACCTTGTGGTCGGGACGCGGGGGAGCTTTCAGCTCGCCGTTTTTAAGCAGCGACGCGAGCGCGAGCACGAAGCAGCCCGCCTCACTTGCGGGATAAAGCCACCAGAACCAGTCTATGCCCTTGCTTGCAAAGAAAAGCCCGAAGGCGAGCACGAGTACGAAGCAGCGCAGCGTAAAGAGCACAAAGGAGCGCCGCGCGAGCTGCATTGACTGATAATAGTAGGTGACGACCATGTTGAAGCATGCGAGCAGCACGCTCGCGGAGTATATCCGAACCGCGCGCGAGCAAAGCTCGAGCGCTGCCGCGCCGTTCAGCCCGAA
Organism: uncultured Oscillospiraceae bacterium; assembly: GCA_964466125.1. Lineage (GTDB taxonomy): Bacteria > Bacillota > Clostridia > Oscillospirales > Ruminococcaceae > JAUNBN01. Next base: position 6,501 of record CAYXRE010000097.1, on the reverse strand, counting down.
AAGCTCGCAGACCGACTCGGGGACGAGCGCGAGCGGCAGATTGAGCAGCACGCTTGCAATCATCGTCACCGTGAGCGCGCGCATGAGCGTCTGGTGGACGCAAAGCTGGTTGTGCTCGCCGCGATAGGTGCTTATCATCGGCTGTATCGCCATGCTCACCGCATCGCATACGGCGCACGCGAGCAGCGCGACGTTGAACACGACGTCGAACGCCGCCACCCCGTTGAGTCCCGAAATGGACATGAGCAGGTGGTTGAAGCAAAGCACGGTCACGAACTGGTAGATATATTGTATCGCGGTCGAAAAGCCGAGCTTTGCCGCGCGAAGGACGCTTTTGGGCTCAAAGGGCGCGCGGGTGAATCGAAGCTCGCCTTTTTTCTTGAGAATATGCTCAAAGCTGATGATGAGCATGACCGCCGCGCCGATTCCGGTGGAATAGACCGACCCTGCGACGCCCATTCCGAGACGCACGACGAAAACGTAGTTGAGCGCGATGTCCACAAAGTTGCTCAGCACCAGCGCGAGCGCGGACTGCTTTGGATTGCCGTCGGCGTTGACAAAGTAGTAGAGCGGTCCTTGGCAGAACATCACCGGACACAGCAGCAGCTGCGCGCGGACATATTCCTCGCACGCCGCGTAGACCTCCGTACCCGGCTCGCCCGCGCCGAGAAAGCGCAGCAGCACCGGCAGAAAGCACAGCCCGAGCGTGCAGACGACGAGATAGATGCTCACCGCGCACCGCATCACGCGGGTGAATATCTGCCGCCCCTCGTCGGGACGACCTTCGCTTAGCGCCTCGGCGTAGAATATCGAGCCGCCGATGGAAAGCGAGTAGCTCAGGGTGTTGAAAAGCATATATATCGGCTGCCCGATGCTTATGGCGGTCAGCCCGACCGCTCCGTGGACGTTGCCGATGAACAGGCAGTCCGCAAGCCCGCCGAGCGCAAGCCCGAGGGTCGAAAGCAGCGAGGGGATGAAAAACGCGCGGAAGGATTTGTTGACAAACGAACGGTTCTTTTTTGAGTCCATGCCTTAAATCCCGCCCCCGATTACAAATTCAAGAATATCGTCGTCCAGCTTCCCAATCTCGGGGTTGAGCAGCTCAAACACCTCGTCGGACTGCTCGTCGCTCAGCTCGACGTCCTGCGCGCGAAGCGCGGATTTGAGCTGAAAGGCGCTTTCGCACTCCATGGCGCGGGTTATCTGCGCGGGCGTTAAAAGCGCGGTCAATTCGTTGAAGGTCATGACATCCTCCGCAATAACTGTTATAGGTCTATTATCAATTATTTTGTTGAAAAAAGCAATAATAACGGTATATTTTACGAGTACAATGCGGCGTGCGCAAAAAGCACCATGCTGCTTTATGAGCATTTGAGCAGAAAACCGGCATAGACAGATTGAAGCGCGCTCACAAAAGATAGTCTCTTGCCGAATCCGCACGGTTAAGCTATTATTATACCGAAAAGGAGTGATACAGCGTGCGCACGAGTTTTTTCAGGAAAGAATGCAAAACGACGGTCACAACGCCGTATGATCTCAACGAGTACATACGCGCGATTAGCTCCGGAGTGTGGATAATGCTTGCCGCCGTGGCGCTGCTCATTGCCGCCGTGGCGGTCTGGTGCGTCACCGCCAAGCTGCCGACGGTTATCGACGCGCACGGAATCGGCGCGCGGGACGGCATATACTGCTACATACCCGCAGAGAACATGGACACCGTAATCGCCGGCATGAAGGTCAAGCTGGACGACGGTATTTACGGAACGGTCAACAACGTCGGCACGCTGCCTTGCTCGAAAAGCGAGGTCGCCGCGAGCATCGGCAGCGACTATCTTGCCTCGCAGCTTAACATCTCCGAATGGAGCGTTCCCGTGCTCGTGGACACTCCCGCGGACATCACGATTGACGAGATATATTCCGTCCAGATAGTCAGCGACGAGATCTCGCCCATCGAGTTTCTCTCAAACAAGGGGGCTTAAGCTATGTCGCGCGGTATAGCGAAGGTGCCCGTCAAGCTCCAGCTCGAGCTGCGCGAGTGCGGTCCGTGCTGTCTGTCCATGATACTCGGGTACTATCACAAAATCGTCTCGCTGGACGAGCTGCACGACCGCTGCGGTCTGTCCCGCGACGGCACGAGCGCCAAGAACCTGCTTATCGCGGCGCGCGGCTACGGGCTGCGCTGCGACGGCTGGCGGCTGGATGTCGAGCAGCTCAGGCAGGTGAAATTCCCGTGCATAATCCACTGGCGGCGCGACCACTTTGTCGTGCTGTGCGGCTTTCGCGGCAGCAAGGCGGTCATCTGTGACCCCGCTCGCGGCGTGCTGAATATCGGCGCTGCGGAGTTCGACCGTGACTATACGGGGATATGCCTGCAGTTCGAGCCGTCCGAGACCTTCGTTGCGGACGGAAGCGCCTCCACGTTTGCGTCCTTTATGAAGCGCAAGCTGCGCGGCATGGGGGAATCCATTGCGTTCGCCATGGTCTCCTCGCTGCTCGCGGGGCTCATTTCCATTGTATTTCCGGCGGCGAGCCGCGTGTTCGTTGACCAGCTGCTAACCCGAAGCTCGATGAACTGGGCGCGGTATTTCATCATTTTTATGTCCGTCGTCATCGTCGTGCAGTTTTTGCTCGAATCGGTGCGCACGGTGTATATGCTCAAGGTGCAAAGCAAGCTGCTTGCGGTGTCCAACTCCCGCTTTATGTGGCACGTCCTTCGGCTGCCGATGTCCTTTTTTGACGGACGCTTTGCGGGGGACATAGCCAACCGGCAGAAGACCGACGAGACGGTCACGATGGATTTGTTCAACCACTACGTCTCCTTCGTGTTCAGCTTCGGAATGCTCGTCATTTATCTCATCATTATGACGCAGCTGAGTCTTGTGCTCTCGCTTATCGCGATAACGGCGCTCGCGGTCAATATCGTGCTTTCCTGCATCATCAACAATCGCCGCCTTGCCGCCGCCCGTATGCGTTCGCGCAACCGCAGCAAGCTGGACGAAACGCTGCTCGGCGGCATCGAGCTCATTGAGACGATAAAGGCAAACGGCGCGGAGAACGGTTATTTTGCGCGCTGGGTGGGCTATCAGGCGGCTGTCAACACCTGTGAGACGGCGAACGGCAGGATGAACGCCGTGCTCACGAGCGTTCCGCAGCTCATGCAGTCGCTCGCGCAGGGCGCGGTGCTCATAATCGGCGCGCTGCTGATTATTCGCGGTCAGCTGACCGCAGGTATGCTGCTCGCTTTTCAAGGCTACATGACCTACTTCTTGACCCCTGTTGACTCGGTGCTGAATTTCAGCGGAGTGCTTCAAAACGCCAAGGACTCCATGTCGCGGCTCAACGACGTCAGCGGCTACAAAACCGACGTCGATTACAGCGAGCCGCTTCGCTCGGACGAGCACGTTGACAAGCTGCTCGGCGCGCTTGAGGTAGACAACGTGACCTTCGGCTACTCCAAGCTGGACAAGCCGGTAATAAAGGACTTTTCCATGCGGCTCGAGCAGGGTAAAACGGTTGCGCTCGTCGGCACGACCGGCTGCGGCAAGTCCACTGTCACCAAGCTCATAAGCGGGCTGTACGAGCCGTGGAGCGGGGAGATTCGCTTCGGCGGCAAGCGCCGCGACGAGGTACGCCACGAGGTGTTCACAAGCTCGGTCGCCGTCGTCAGCCAGAACATAACGCTGTTCGAGGACACGATAAGCGCCAACCTGAAAATGTGGGACGATTCCATCGAGGACTTTGAGGTGATACTCGCCGCACGCGACGCGCAGATTCACGACGACATCATGCAGCGGGACGGCGGCTACAACGCGAAGGTGCTCGAGAACGGCAAAAACTTCAGCGGCGGACAGCGTCAGTGCCTTGAGATTGCCCGAGTGCTCGCGCAGGACCCGACGCTCATCATACTCGACGAGGCGACCTCCGCAATGGACGCGATGACCGAATACCAGGTCGTGCGCGCGATACGCGAGCGGGGGATAAGCTGTATTATCGTCGCTCACAGGCTGTCCACCGTGCGAGAGTGCGACGAGATAATCGTGCTTGACAAGGGTTCGGTGGTCGAAAGAGGCACCCACGAGCAGCTGCTGAGCGCGAACGGGCTTTATTCGCGTCTCGCGGCGACGGAATAGGGGGGAGCGGTATGGGCTGGTTTGACGAACAGATAAAAAACCGAATCTCCCGCGAAAACGATATGCTGCTTGAGTCCTACGAATATCTCGACGCGGTCGTCGGCGGAAACGCTCCTGTTCCCGAGCGCGGCGGTGACCGTTCGCACGGAGCGGTGGAGGACATACTGCGTTTTTACCGCATAAAGTCCAATGAGGCTCCCGCGAGCTTTCGCAGCATGGACGAGCGGCTGGAATACCTGCTGCGCCCGTCCGGCATAATGCGACGCAGCGTCGAGCTCAAGGACGCGTGGTACCGCGACGGCATAGGTCCGCTGCTTGCGCAGACAAAGGACGGCGCGAGCGTCGCGCTGCTGCCGCGCTCTGCGGGAGGCTATTACTACACCGACCGCGAGCGGGGGACAAAGGTGCGCGTTACCCGCGCGAATGCGGGACTTTTCGCAGAGCAGGCGATTTGCTTTTACGCGGCGCTGCCCGCGCGCTCGATTACGATGAAGGACCTCTTGGCTTTCATCGCCCAGACGCTGCGCGTGTCCGACTACCTTTTTGTCGCCTTCACCGCGCTGCTCATGACGCTCATCAGTATGCTGCTGCCGTACGTCAACAGCCTGATATTCAGCGTGATTATCCCGACGTCCGGCTCCAAGCTGCTGGCGTCTGCGGCGGCGCTCGTGTTCGGCGCTGCGCTCTCGGGAGCGCTGCTGACCGTTTCACGAACGCTGTTCATCAACCGAATAAGCACCAAAATGGACATTGCGAGCGAAGCGGCGGCGATGAGCCGTCTGCTGAGTCTGCCGACCTCCTTCTTCTCCCGCTTCAACGCAGGCGAGCTCGCCTCGCGCGCACAGGGGGTCAAGACGCTTTGCTCCCAGCTTGCCGAGTTCGTCTTTACGACGGGTATTACCTCGGTGTTCTCGCTTGCATATATCGTGCAGATAAACACCTATGCCCCCTCGCTGACCCTTTGCGCTGTAATCGTCAACCTGCTCTCGCTGATAATCTCGATTATCAGCACCGTCTTTCAAGTCGGTGTTACCAAGAGCATACTGCTCACCGATTCCAAGCTGTCCGGTATGTCCTTTGCGATGTACACCGGCGTCGCCAAGATAAAGCTCGCCGGAGCGGAGCGCCGCGCGTTCGCGCGCTGGTCGCGCAAGCTCGGGGAGAACATCGACGCGCGCAACAACGAGCCGCTCATGCTGCGCATTGCGCCTGCGATAAACAACATGGTGCTCATGTTCGGCACGCTTGCAATATACTCCATCGCGCTCGCGAACGGGGTCGCGGTCTCCGACTACGTAGCCTTCGGCACGGCATACGGAATGTTCACCGCCGGAGTGACGGCGCTGGGAACGATAATCTTCTCGCTTTCTCAAATTAAGCCGGTGCTTGAAATGGTCGAGCCCATACTCAAAGCAAAGCCGGAGGTCGCCAAGGGAAAGAACGTTGTGACCCGCCTGACCGGTTCGGTCGAGCTGAACAACGTCACCTTCCGCTACACTCCGGACGCGCCGAACGTGCTGGACAACGTGTCGCTGAAGATCCGCCCCGGACAGTATGTCGCGATTGTCGGACCGACCGGCTGCGGCAAAAGCACGCTGCTGCGCATAATGCTCGGCTTTGAAACGCCGCAAAAGGGCGCGGTGTATTACGACGGACGCGATTTGCAGTCGGTTGACCTGAAAAGCCTGCGCGAGCGCATTGGCGTGGTGCTTCAGGACTCGCGGCTGTTCAACGGCGACATCTACGGCAACGTGACCGTCTCCTCGCCCGGACTCGGTGAAAACGAGGTCTGGACGGCGCTTGAGGCGGCGGGGCTTGCGCAGGACGTGCGGGAAATGCCGCTTGGACTCAAGACCATGATACCCGAGGGAACGGGCGGCGTGTCCGGCGGTCAGCTCCAGCGGCTGATGCTCGCGCGCGCTCTCGCTCCCAAGCCGCGAATCCTCATGCTCGACGAGGCGACGTCGGCACTGGACAACATAAAGCAGCGCGAGGTGTTCGATTCGCTTTCCGCGCTCAAATGCACCCGAATCATCATCGCCCACCGCCTGTCCACGATAAAGAACTGCGACCGCATAATCGTGCTCAACAAGGGGGTCATCTGCGAGGACGGCACCTACGACGAGCTGGTCGCGAACAACGGCATTTTCGCGGAGCTTGTCCGCAGACAGCAGGCGTCCGATATACCGCTTGCCGCCACGACCGCCGAGGGCTGAAATATACAAAAAAGGGCTGTTCCCCGAGGGGAACAGCCCTTTTTTTGATTACAGCCGTGTAAAAGTTACTGCATGAGCTCGCACACCGAGTTGGAGAACTCGACGGGGTCGTCAATCGAGAATCCCTCGATGAGCAGCGCCTGGTCGTACAGCAG
>CAYXRE010000096.1:5456-7623 GCA_964466125.1 uncultured Oscillospiraceae bacterium | reverse complement strand
GGTGCTCGGCGGCGTAGGCATGGGTCTTGCGGCGACCTTCGTGCTCATCTGCTCTAACATGGCTATCTCCGCGCTGCGCAAGGTGATACCCGACAAGGTTCGCATACCCGCATACATAACCCTCATCGCCGGCTTCGTAACGATTATCCAGATGCTCGTTCAGGCGTTTGTGCCCGCGTTGTACTCGATGCTCGGCATATATCTTCCGCTCATCGTCGTCAACTGCATAATCCTCGGGCGCGCGGAAATGTTCGCGTCCAAGAACACGGTCGTCGATTCGATGTTCGACGGTCTTGGCATGGGTCTGGGCTTCACGCTGACGCTGTTCGTCATGGGCTCGATACGCGAGCTGCTTGGCACCGGCGCGTGGTTCGGCATGCGCATATTCCCCGCGGAGTATGCCTTCTCGATTCTCACCATGCCTCCGGGAGGCTTCTTCACCTTCGGCGTTTTGATAGCGCTGCTGACCGCCGTACTGCAAAAACGCGGCATCAAGCTCAACGCCTCGCAGAACAAGTGCCTCGGCTGTGAGCACTGCGACGGCTGCAAGGAGGCGAACATCTGATGAAACAAATGCTTATCATACTGTTCACGATGATTCTCACCGAGAACTTCGTGCTGGTCAAATTCCTCGGTATCTGCCCGTTCCTCGGCGTTTCTAAAAAGCTGGACAGCGCCTTGGGAATGAGCACGGCAGTCGTGTTCGTCATGGTGCTCTCCTCGGCAGCTACGTGGCTCATTCAGACCAAGCTGCTCGTGCCGCTGGGTCTTGAGTACATGCAGACGATCGTCTTTATCCTCGTCATCGCCGCGCTCGTGCAGCTCGTTGAGTTCACGCTCAAGCGGTTCCTGCCCGCGCTGCACAAGACGCTGGGCATCTACCTGCCGCTTATCACCACCAACTGCGCCGTGCTCGGCGTCACGCTGCTCAACTTCACCAACGAATACAGCTTTGTTGAGTCAATATTCAACGGTCTGGGCGCGGGACTGGGCTTTATGCTCGCCATGGTGCTGTTCTCCGGCGTTCGCCGCGCGCTGCTGCGCGCAAAGCCGCCCAAATGCTTTGAGGGACTTCCGATAACCCTCGTCGCGGCGGCGCTCACCTCGCTTACATTCATGGGGTTCTCCGGCGTTGTCGAGAACCTGTTCGCGTAAAGGGGGCTGACACAATGAATCCGATTTTATCAGCTATCCTTGTTTTGACCGGCATAGGTCTGGTCGCCGCCGCCATACTCGTCGTCGCCGCGAAGATCATGTTCGTGCCGACCGACGAGCGGGTGAGCGAAATACAGGAAGCGCTGCCCAACGCAAACTGCGGCGCTTGCGGCTTCGCGGGCTGCTCTGACTACGCCGCCGCCGTCGCAAGCGGCAAAGCCGCCACCAACCTGTGCGTTCCCGGCGCTGACGCCGTCGCCGCAAAGGTCGCGGGAATCATGGGCGTCGCCGCCGAGGACGTCGTCGAAATGCTCGGCGTCGTTCGCTGCCGCGGGTGCACCGCAGAACTGCCCAAGTACGACTACGACGGACTCAAGACCTGCGCCGCCGCAAGCGCGCTGCACGGCGGTCCCAATCCCTGCGCGTATGGCTGCATTGGCTACGGCGACTGCGTGAGCGTGTGTAAGTTCGGCGCAATCTGTGTGGAAAGCGGCGTCGCCGTTATCAACCCGAAGATATGCACCGGCTGCGGAAGCTGTGCCGCCGCGTGCCCGAAAAAGCTCATCAAGCTCGTCCCGCAAGTCGAGGACTCGGTCGTGCGCTGCGTCAATCTCGACAAGGGTGGCGTGACCCGCAAGGTCTGCACAAACGGCTGCATCGGCTGCATGAAGTGCGAAAAGACCTGCGAGCACGACGCGATACACGTCAAGGACAACTGCGCGTACATCGACACCGACAAATGCGTGCAGTGCTCAGAGTGCGCAAACGCCTGTCCGGTCGGCTGCATAAGCATTCGCCCGTTCAAGCAAGCATAACCTCAGCATATAAAAGACCGCTTACCCGTTGGGTAAGCGGTCTTTTTTCAGCATTTGAGCTTTGCCTTGCTCTTGTGGGGATTAACGACGGCGGGCTTTTTGTGCTTGAGCCGTCCGAGCGCCTCCAACCACGCAAAGCCGTCCGCGAGCGTCTCACGCAGCGGGCGCACGGTGTAGCCCAACTCCTTTGCCGCCTT
>CAYXRE010000096.1:0-5446 GCA_964466125.1 uncultured Oscillospiraceae bacterium | reverse complement strand
GCAGCTACGCCGCCGATTATGACGATCTTCATAATATGGTGATCCTTTCAAAATTTTTATCCGTTGGCTTGATTATAGCATAACATTTTAAGGCAATACAGCATAAATCAAGTTGATTATTTACGAGACGCAATATGCAATATAAGGAAAGTATATATAAGATTACCTTAAGTTTGAAGCTGCAGCCGTCCGGTCTGACACAGCCACGCGACCGTATCGGCAAGCGTTTCGCGGATATCGCGCGGATGAAAGTCAAGCTCGCGCGTCGCCTTCTCGTGAGAAAAGTTCGCGTTGGCTTGAAGCGTGTACATCGAATATGCGGTGTAAAGCGGCGGCTGACGCAGCAGCTTGTAGTAAAGCTCGGCGAGCGGTGCGCTCGCGCGCGCAAACCACAGCGGCAGCATGGTGTGTATGCGCCTCCTGCCCGTGACCGCGCTCATGGTCGCAAGCAGCTCGGGCACCGAGACGTAGCGGTTGGAAAGTATGTAGCATTCTCCCCGCTTTCCCTTTTCGCAGCAGCGGATCACCCCCGCCGCAACATCGCGCACGTCCGCAAAGTCGTAGCCGCCGAGCACCCCCGCCGTGAGCGTGCCGTTGTAGTAATCGGTCATCAGCTGTGCAATATAGCCGTGCCCCGGGTCGCCCGGTCCGATTATGCCGGACGGGTGCACCACCGAGGCGTTCAGCCCGCGCGCCGCCGCGTCGAGCACGAGCGCGGTCGCCGCAGCCTTGGATTTGGCGTACTGCCCGACGACAAGCTCGGGCGAGAACACGCTCGTCTCGCGTATCGTCTCGCCGTTCGGCAGCTCGGGAATGGCGTGCACCGAGCTGACATACACCAGCTTTTGAACCTTGTGCTTGAAGCAGAGCGATATTATGTTCGCCGTGCCGCACACGTTGACCGCCTGCACGCGCGGGTCGGTCTTGGTGGCAATCGACACTATGCCCGCAGCGTGTATGACGACCGCCGGCGCGCCGTTTGTCTCAAAAAAGCTCTCGCATTCGCTCGGGCGGCAGACGTCCCCGACAAACCGCTCGACCGACGCCGGCAGCCGCTCGGCGGCGCGGTCGCCCTGCATGACGAGCGCCCTGACCTTCTTCCCGCCCGCCGCGAGCTGCGCGACGATCTCTCCGCCGAGAAAACCGGCAGCTCCGGTGACCAAATATATCTTTTCCATTTTCTATCTCTCCCTTTTCCGAAATCGGGGCGCCAACCCCTACTATTTAATATTAGCCTTATGTATGTGTCGTGCGTATGAAGCAGTGATGAACTTTTGCAGCAAAAAAGGACGCCCCTTGAAAAGGGACGTCCTTTGAGTATGACAGATTACTTCTGATTCTTCTTCTGCGACGCTTCTCTCGCACGCTGCGCGTGGGAAAGCTCGCGCTTGCGGATGCGAAGCGACTGAGGCGTGACCTCAAGTAGCTCGTCGTCCGCCAAAAACTCGATGCACTGCTCAAGCGACATATTGCGCGGGGGCACCAGCCGCAGCGCGTCGTCCGAGCCGGACGCGCGGGTGTTGGTCAGGTGCTTGGTCTTGCACACGTTTACAACGAGATCCTCGTTTTTCGGGGACTGACCGACCACCATGCCAGCGTAGACGGGAACGCCCGCGCCGATGAACAGCACGCCGCGCTCCTGCGCGTTGAACAGTCCGTAGATGACCGATTCGCCGTTTTCAAACGCGACGAGAGAGCCGGTGGAGCGCTTTTGAATGTCGCCCTTGTATTCATCATAGCAATCAAACACTGCGCTCATAATGCCCTCGCCGCGGGTATCCGTCAAAAACTCGTTGCGGTAGCCGAACAGTCCGCGCGAGGGAATACGGAACTCAAGCTTCATGCGCGAGCCGACCGGGGTCATCGAGACCAGCTCGCCCTTGCGCGCGCCGAGCTTTTCCATGACCGCGCCCACCGCGTCGGAGGGAACGTCGGCGACAAAGCGCTCGTATGGCTCGCACTTTTTGCCCTCGATAGTCTTTATAAGCACCCGGGGTGCGCCGACTTGGAACTCATAGCCCTCGCGGCGCATTGTCTCTATGAGAATGGAAAGGTGCATTTCGCCGCGTCCGAGCACGCGGAAGCTGTCGGTGGTGTCGGTGCGCTCAACGATGAGCGAGACGTCCTTGAGCAGCTCGCGGAACAGTCTGTCCGAAAGCTGACGGGAGGTCACGAACTTGCCTTCCCTGCCCGCAAAGGGGCTGTCGTTGACCGAGAAGGTCATTTCGACCGTCGGCTCGGAAATCTTGACAAAGGGTATCGGCTCAACGAGTGCGGGAGAGCAGACGGTGTTGCCGATGTTGACGTCCTCAATGCCGGAGAACGCGACGATGTCGCCGACTGTGGATTCCTCGACCGGCGTGCGCTTGACGTCGTCAAACTGGAACATCGCGGTTATCTTCGCCTTTTTGCGAAGCTCGGGCTTGTGGTAGTCGCAGACGATTATCTCGTCGTTGACGTGCATTTTGCCGCGCTCGATGCGTCCGATGGCCTCGCGCCCTACATATTCGTTGTAATCAATCGAGGAGACCAGCACGGCAAGCTCGCCGTTCTCGTCGCCCTGCGGAGGCTTGATGTAGCTGATTATCGTGTCAAACAGCGGCACGAGGTCGGTGCCGTCCTTGTGCGGAGAATAGCTCGCCGTGCCCGCGCGTCCCGAGCAGAAAACCATCGGGCTGTCCAGCTGTTCGTTGGAAGCGCCCAAATCCATAAGCAGCTCAAGTATCTCGTCCACGACCTCGTCCACACGCGCGTCGGGACGGTCTATCTTGTTGACGACGACGATGAGCATAAGCCCGAGCGAGAGGGCTTTTTCGAGCACAAAGCGGGTCTGGGGCATGGGACCCTCGGCAGCGTCCACGAGCAGCAGCACGCCGTCCACCATCTTGAGCACGCGCTCCACCTCGCCGCCGAAATCGGCGTGTCCCGGGGTATCGACGATGTTGATTTTCACGCCCTTGTAGTTGCAGGCGGTGTTCTTGGCGAGTATGGTTATTCCGCGCTCGCGCTCGAGGTCGCCGCTGTCCATTACGCGCTCGCTGACGACCTGATTGTCGCGAAACGCTCCGCTTTGCTTGAGCATTTCATCGACGAGGGTGGTCTTGCCGTGGTCGACGTGCGCGATTATTGCGATATTCCTTAAATCTTCCCTTACCAAACTTAATCATTCCTTACATCTTTATAGGATAAAAACACGCTTTTGTATTATAGCACTTTTCCCAAACATTTCAACAAATTTTTGTTAAAATGCCGATTCTATATTCAAATTGTCCCTGCGTGCGAAATATGGAACTGTCTGCCCGCCTGCGGCGGGCGGACTTGGGGCAAGAATGCCGATTTTATATTTAAATTGTCCCTGCACGTGAAATATGGAACTATCTGCCCGCGTGCGGCGGGCGGATCTGGGGTGAGAATGCCGATTTTATATTCAAATTGTCCCTGCGTTCGGGATGTGGAACTATCTGCCCGCCTGCGGCGGGCGGATTTGGTGTGAGAATGCCGATTTTGTATTAAAACTGTCCCTGCGTGCGGGATGTGGAACTATCTGCCCGCCTGCGGCGGGGGGATATTGGGAAAACTGCCGAATTTGACTAACTGTGCTTTTGCAGACAGTTTGGATGTGCAGCGTGTCATCCTATTAGGCTGACGATACAAGACTCAACAGAAGCTGATGCAACAAAAAAGCAGCCCAGGAGAGCTGCTTTAAAACAGTGTTGCATTGCGCTATACGATTTCCATATCCTCAGCGTAGCTGAAGTACACCGGAAAATGTCCGTTCTCGTCCATATCGTCATCCTCGACGCCGTATCTTATTACACCTTTTGTCGCGTAGATATCGCATATTACACCGATAACACCGGTGCTTTTTATTCGCACATGGTCGTTATAATCAAACAGATTTTTTATCTTCTTTACTTTCTTTTTCATTCTAATAATCCTAAATTTGTTGCGATTATATACCAACGCTTGATATGTCTGCGCAAAAGCGTTCGGCGGCGTTACTTGTAAAACTCGTCGCCGAGCACCTCGATGAAACGGGGGCGCACGCCGATTTTGTCCGCGCCGAGGTGGCGGTAGTTTTGGCACATATCGTAACTGGGCAGACTGTTGCCCTCGATGAAAAGAGGACCGTCCTTCGAGATAGCCACGTCCCAGCCGACATAGCGCACGCTCGGCACGCGCGGAGCGGCGCTTTCGACCATCTCAATCGCCTCGTCGAACATCGGTATCGCAAAGCCGACAAAGGGTGTTTCGGTGACGGGGTGGCAGTCATAATATTCGCCCGTCTTGTCGCAAAACGCGGGCGCGGTGATGACTCCCTCGCGCGAGACGGGAGCATACATTCCGCCTGACGAGATGTTGTCCACACAGCCGCTGCCCGAGCCCATGCGCACGAGCGCGTACATGAAATGCGCCTTGCCGTCCTTGAGCAGCGTCACCACCCGTATCGTGTTCACCGAAGTCGGATTGAGCTTGTTCATCATGCTATGCTGGACAACGCCCTGCTCTGCGAGATACTGCTTTTCCTCAACAAGCGTATCGTACAGCGCCTTGTAGTCGGTGTCGGCGCTCACATGAATGCGCTCGACTCCGAACCCGCCGTAGTTGCCCGATTCCTTGGCGAAGAACGAGCCGTCCTTTTGAGCAAAGGCTCTCAAATCCTCGGGAGTCTGCGCGCGAAGGTCCAGCCAGCCGCGCTTTGCATACTCGGGAAAGGTCTCAAGAAATTTGATTTTGTCCTCAAACAGCATCTTGTCCGCCGCGTCGTTAAGCCGGTGCACCAGACGGATGTTGTCGTTCATGGTCATATAGGTTCTGCGCGCGGCGGCGTTTTGGTGAACGAAGCCGAAGGTGCGGTAGTCAAAGTACCCCACGCCGTAGCGGAAGGTGCACCAGAGCATATCGACCAATATGAACACGAGCGGCTTTTTCGAGTCCTCACGGCAGAGCTTGGCATACATGAGCATTCGCTTAAAGCTCATCGTGCGCACGCGGCGCAAAAAGGTTTTTAGCTTCTGCATTCGCTCAGAACTCGAGGGCGCTTTCGATGTAATCGACAAGCTCCTCAATCTTCACGCGGGTCTGCTGCATGGTGTCGCGGTCGCGCACGGTCACGCAGCCGTCCTGCTCGGAATCAAAGTCGTAGGTCAGGCAGAACGGGGTGCCTATCTCGTCCTGACGGCGGTAGCGCTTGCCAATCGAGCCAGCCTCGTCGTAATCGACCATAAAGCGGCGGCTGAGCATCTCGCGTACCTTGAGCGACTGCTCGGACAGCTTCTTGGACAGCGGCAGCACGCACGCCTTGAACGGCGCGAGCGCAGGGTGCAGGTGCATGACGACGCGGGTGTCCTCCTTGCCGTCGTCGCTCGTGAGCGTCTCCTCGTCGTATGCCTCGCACAGGAACGCGAGCGCAACGCGGTCGGCGCCGAGCGACGGCTCGACGACA
>CAYXRE010000095.1:0-7634 GCA_964466125.1 uncultured Oscillospiraceae bacterium | reverse complement strand
CGACCCACGCGAAGATACCCTTGGTGAAGCGGTTGAACTCGCGCAGCGACAGCACCGCGTCCAGCATTTCGCGGCTCATCATGCGGTAGTCGGTCGCGCTGGTGAACAAATCGAGCGGCAGGACCTCCTGCTCATTAAAACACGGCACGATTGCCGAGATAGTATCCATTCTTCCTATGTTATAACATCGAAACGTCAAATTCCAGCGTGTAGGTCTTGAAACGGCGCAGGCGATAGGGTTTGTGGGTCATCGCAACGCCGGGCAGGTCGCCGCCGACGCCGCGCATGGCGCAGTCGATGCAAAGCTCGTTTGCGTTCTCGCGCTTGAGCTCCCAGATATGCTTTGCCTGCTCAAGCTGCTCTACGCTGTACGGTCCGAGCGAGAACTCGAACGGAACAGCGGAGCTTATGCGAATGCCGTGACCCTCCTCGTCGGTTATCTCGACGAAGCGCACGTCGGTGCGGTGTCCGTTTTCCTGCGGGGTCATATACATATGCGTCAGCTCTTCTGCTCGTGAGGTGTGCAGCCCGAGCTTGCAGCCTGTCTTGCGGTCGCAGTAGTTCTCGTGAGGTCCGCGCCCGTACCACTCGACGGCGTTGAGCGTCTCGCTGAGCGCCGAGCGCAGTCCGACGCGTATGGGCTCGATAAGCGAGCAAAAGTCGTAGCGGACGTGAAGGGTGTTGTCGGTGGAATAGGTGTATTCGGTCGTCGCCTTTACCGCAAAGGGTATATGCCAGCGCGCGCTTATGCGCACCGACCCGTCCGGCAGCACCTCGGTGTTCGTCTTGCCGATTTTGAGTTTGTCGTTGGCTTTTTTCCACCGCAGCAGCGGGTTGTACTTGGCATACTTGTTATAGAAGTTGAAAAAGCCCATGTCGTTGTCGGTCATTGCGCGCCATACCGACGGACGCAGCGTCAGCATATCCGCGACGCTTTGCGGCTCGCCGTCCGACGGGCGCTCGCGCTGCGCGGTCAGTCTGCCCTCGTTGACGACAAACTGCGCAAACGCCGTCTCATAGCCGCGCTGCGCGTACCAGTTGTCCTCGCGCAGGTTGATTGAAAGCGTGAGCACGCATTCCTGCGCGGGCAGCGACGCGAGCTCGACGGGCAGCGTGATATGCGCCTCGCACAGCGGCTCAAGCGAGAAATCCTCCAGCCGTCCCGAGTCCAGCATCTTGCCGCAGCAGTCCAGCCGCCAGCACAGCAGATATTCCGACAAGTCGGTGAAAGAATAGAGATTTTTGATTGAAAAGGTGAAGCTGTTGGTGCTTTCGAGCGCAAAGGTCACCGGTGCGTAGCCCTTTTTGACCTGAAAATAGGCGGGGTGGGGAACGCGGTTGGAGGAGACGATGCCGTTTGCGCAAAAGCGTCCGCTCGTGCGCCCCTCGTCAAAATCGCCGCCGTAGAGATACTTGTCCACGCCGTTTTCGATTTTGTGTATCGACTGATCGACAAAATCCCACACAAAGCCCCCGCACATATGCGGCAGCATATTGAAGCGCTCGGTGTATTCCTCAAAGTTGCCCAGACTGTTTTCCATGCAGTGGGCGTATTCGCACAGCACGACGGGATGCTCGGCATAGACGCGCGCGGGAACGTTCATGCGCGAGGAGACGAGCGAGGAAACGATTTGCGAGCGCAGCGCGCCGCTTCTTTTTTGGCGGCAAAGCGCGTCGAACGCGTCCTCGTCGGGGTACATTCGTGAGATGAAATCGGAGACGGCGTATTTCCTGTCGCACTCGTAGTGGACGGGTCTGCGGGAATCCAGTTCCAGTATCGCCTGCTTTTCGAGCGCAAAGTTGGGTCCGTCGCCCGCCTCGTTGCCGAGCGACCATATCGTCACGCACGCGTGGGAGCGGTCGGTCACGACCATGCGCCGCGCGCGGTCGAGCATCGCCTCGCGCCACAGCTCGTCCCTGCCGGGTATGCCCAGCTTTCGAACGCCGTGCGTCTCAAGGTCGCATTCGTCCATCACATAGAATCCCAGCTCGTCGCACAGCTCATAGAAGAGCTGCGGATTAGGGTAGTGGGAGGTGCGTATCGCGTTCACGTTCGCGCGGCGCAGCAGTATCAAATCCTCGCGTATGCGCCAGTCCGGCACAGCCCAGCCGAAATCCGGGTCGAAGTTGTGGCGGTTGACGCCGCGCAGCTTGAGCGGCTTGCCGTTGAACATCAGCACGTTTTTAACTATTTCCACGCGCTTGAAGCCGACGCGCAGCGCCTTGCAGCACAGGATTCGCTCGCCGCGCCGCAGCGTAATGCAAACCGAGTACAGATGCGGGTGCTCCGCCGACCACGGCAGCACGTCCATCACGCGCACTGCAAAGCCGATGCTCGTCGTGCCGTCGCTTGCAAGCAGCGGCTTTTGCTCACAGCAAAGCTGCGCCCCGCCGTAATACAGCGCCGACTCGACGCTTACGTCTTCGGCGATTCCCGTTGTGTTCTCGATTTCCGCCGTGACCTTCAATACGCCGCTTTTCTGCGTGCGCTCGAGCAGCGCGTCGGCATAGATGTCGCTTATGTGTACGCGGCTTTCGGCATAAAGCCACACGTCGCGGTAAATACCCGAGAAAAACCACATATCCTGGTCTTCCAGATACGTTGCGTCCGAATAGCGGTAAACCTTGACGCTTATCTCGTTCTCGCCCTCGTGGACATATCGCGTCACGTTGAATTCCGCCGGCGTCATCGAGCCTTTGGAGAAGGCGACGCGCCGCCCGTTGAGAAACACGAAAAAGGCGGATTTCACGCCGCAAAAGCGCAGATATATGTCGCACCCGCGAAAGACGGCGGGTATGGTGAAAAGCCGCGTGTATATTCCGATTTCGTTTTGCTTTGGGTCGATATGCGGCAGAACCTTTTTGTCCACGCTCACTGCGTCGGGGTAGGAGTCGGACAGATAGACGGGCTTACCGTAGCCGTTGAGCTGCCAGACGGACGGAACGGTGGTCTGCGCGCGGGAAAGCTCGTTGTACAGCTCGTCCGGTGTGTCATCGACAGTCCCGAAAATATGGCAAAACTCCCATGTGCCGCTGAGCTTTTTTGCATACGGAGAAGGCGACGCGCACAGTGCGGACAGCACGTCGTCATAGCTGAACGCCGAAAAGCGCGGCGGCAGCTTGTTTTCACCTATCATTTTCGGGGAGTTGATGTAAGCGTCGATTTCTGCCATTGTCGGCCTCCGTCAGGGCTGGCGGTACAGGGTGTAGGTGTTTGTGCTCGCAAAGCTGTAAACGTCAAGCTTGCTGTCGTGTTCGGAAAAGGTGAAACGGAACTGCTCGCGCCAAAACTGCTTTTCGTCCGAGCCGATGGACATCACGCAGCCGTTGAAGCGGCAGTAGAGTCCGTAGTAGCCGCTGTAACGGTAGCCGGGAAGATTGTAGTCCGGCTCGCCGACCGCGTCGGTCGAAAAGTAGTAATAGCCGTTTTCGCTTCGCCACTCGCGGGAGAGCAGCCGCTGGGTTATAAAGCCGCCGTCCCGAAGTCCCTTGAAATCCCCGAGCTCGTACAGCAGCTCCACGGCCTTGTCGTAGTCGTCCGTCCAGTTGCAGCGCTCAAGCTCGTACAGCGTGCGGTACTGCGCCGCGTCCTTGTAACCGTCGAGCAGAGGCTGGGAAAAGCCCTCGGGGACTTTACCGCCGCTTTCGTATTTTTCGCAAAGCGCGTCGTAGCAGCCGCTTTGACAGCTCTCGAGCTCGGCGCTTATATCGGATACTCCGTCGCCGAGAAGTATGCCGTAGCACTCAAACGCGTGCTGCCAGTCCTCGCGCGCAAGCAGCTTGCCGCCCGCTGCGAGCACCGCGGCGCGAAACTCGTCGGCGCGCTCGCTGCGCATATTGCTTATGTCGTCGTAAAGCTCCCGCGAAAGCGAAAAATCGCCGGAATTGGCATATTCCCCCGCAGCCCCCAGCAGGCAGTCGTCCCGCCGCACGGAGGAATCGAGAAACCCGCCGAGCTCGCCGTACATCTCGGCGGCGGCGACGTGCTCGCCGCTCTTTTCGGTCTTTTGCGCGAGCATATAGCTGTGAAAGGGAATTGCAAAGCAGATAATGAACGCCGCGCACGCGGCAAGACCCAGCACGGCGCGCAGAATGTGAAGCGCCGGATTCGGATGCTTTTTTTCTTTATAAACGGTTGCGGACATCTGTACCCCTGACGAAAAGTATTATTGAGCGGCTTCGCCGACGTCCGTGACCTTTATCGCGCTCTTGCCGTAAAATCCGGCGATGGCGGAGTTGCACCAGTTGTCTTCGTCGCTCGACGGACCGTCAAACCAAAGCAGGGCGGGGCGGTTGAAAAACGGTGTAGTGGTCGGGATTTCGACTGACGGGTCGTTGCATTGAGCAATGAATTCCTCCATTTGTGCGCTGTATGCCGCGGCGGAACCGTCGAGCAGCGACTTGAGCGCGCGAGCAGAGCTCACCCAGCCGACGCCGTTTGCCGAATAAAACAACCCCGTCCAAATGAGCAGCAGTACCGCGACGCACACGCCGAGCGACTTTTTCGCGAACACGCCGACAAGCGCAAAGGCTTTTTCGCCGCTTCCCGCGAGTCTTTGAAATTCACAGTATTTGTTATAGACCCACCCGAGCACATAGAACTCGCAAAACGCGATGAGCCACACATAGGTGAAGAAAACCAGATTGACGTGACGCCCGGGACCCTCCCATTCGAGATTGTATGCAAAATAGGTGGGCGCAAAGCCGGCCGAAACAACGCAGAACGCAAAAGCGCACACAAGTCCCGGCAGCCTGAAGTGAAAATCACCGCGCTTGTATATACTCCAAAAAACAGGGATAAGCAGCAGCATGGGAATGACGAGGTAGGGATGAAGAAAGCCGTTCAGCCGTGCAAGCGAGTGCTTGAGACAGCTCAGCGCAAGCGCGAGCAGATTGACGCTTTGCGTTCCCGCAGCGGACATACGCGCGGCGTTGCCGGGCGCGAGCACGTTGAGCGCAAGAAACGCGGCGGACAAAGCAAAGAACACGCCGAGTGCAAGAGCGCGCTTGCGGTCCTTTTTGACGAGCGCAAACCAAAGCGCGTACAGGAACGGGAATATCGCGCTCATGAGCGCGGTGTGAAAGCTCGCCCCTCCGCAGATGAACGCGAGCAGCACGCCCGCGCACAGCAGGAATATCCGCTTGCCCTTTTTCTCCTCGCGTGTGAGCGCGATAAGGCAGGCATAGTAAATGAGCGAAACGCTGTACAAACCGGTGTAAATCATCGACCCGCAGTACCAAAAGAAGCTCTCGACCGGCGTGGGCAGCAGCTGAATGGAAACAAGACTGATGAGCGCAAAGGCGATGAGAATCTCATTCGTCTGTGCATTGAGCACCCGCCGCCCGATTGTTCGGCAAAGTACAAATGTGCCAAGCAAGAACAGCCCGAGCAGCAGTACGGGAACAAACCGATAATACTGCTCGCCGAACGCGACGGGATTGAACGGCAGCAAAAACGAGGCAAAATAGGTGCCCTGCCAGCCGGAGTAAACGTCTAATGCGTATTTGACCGCGCCGCTTACGAGCGATATGAATCCGCTGCCCTCTCGAAGTATGTTCGCGCTCCTCACGGCGTTGGTGAAGTCGTCCGCGCTCGCCCAGTCGTAGCGGCCGAGCGCTATGAGCGGCACAAGGCTTGCGACAAGCGCGGCGCACAGGATTATCGCCAGCAGCGTTTTGAGCTTTTCGGTTTTTGTCTTTGTCATGCGTTTTTCTCCGCGTTTTCGGTACTTTCAACAATATAAACGGGTCTGCCGCGCGACGCGTCGAAGGTGCGCCACAGATAACCGCCGAGTATGCCGAGCGTGAGCATGATTATACCGAAGCTCAGCAGCTGGAAAATCATCAGCGTCGTGTAGCCCTCGACGGGTATGTGTCCGCACAGCCGCGAAACGAACACCACCAGCGCCCAGATGAGCGAAGCTGCGCAGCACACTGCGCCAATCGTCGAAACGGCGGTTATCGGCACCGACGAAAAGCTGAACAGTGTGTCGGACACCAGCCGTATCTTCTTTTTGAGCGTCCAGCGGCTCTTGCCTATCTCACGCGCGCGGCGGGTGTAGTATATGGTGTCGGTCGTAAAGCCGCTCCAGAGTATCTGACCGGTAATCGCGGTGTTGCGCTCGTCCATTCTCACGAGCACGTCGCACACCGCGCGGTCGAGCAAAAACACGTCAAAGCCGCCCTTGGGCATATTCGGCAGCGCGACGCGGCGGGTCATCGAGTAGTAGGCGTTCGCAAAAAAGGTCTGTCCCGCGCTCTCGTCGCGTCCCTCACGCACGGCGAGCACGACCTTGTTGCCGCGCTTCCACGACGCGTACATATCCAAGATCATCTCGGTCGGCTCCTGCAAATCCGCCGCTTTCACGACGGCGCATTTGCCGCGCGAGTTTGCAAGCCCGCACAGTATCGCCGCGTGCGAGCCGAAGTTGCGCGAAAGCCGAAAGCCGCGCACCCGCCCGTCCTTCTCGCAAAGCGAGCGAATCACGTCCCAGCTGCCGTCGCGCGAGCCGTCGTCCACAAAGACCAGCTCGTAATCGAACGGCGCGTCCTTGAGCTTGTCGAGAATATCCTCATAAAGCGGGGGGAGATTGTCCTCGTTGTAATATACGGGGACGACAATCGAAAGCTCAGGCATCGGCGCTCACCTCTTTTTTGAACAGCTCATAGTCGCGTATGTATTCCGCCGCTTCGTAGTGCTCGCTTGCGAGCACCAGCAGCACCGAGTCGGGCGAGAAATCATACATATCCTTCCATATCATCGTCGGCAGATATATGCCTGTGTGCGGACGCTCGAGCGAATAAACCTGTTCATTGCCGCGCCCGTCGTCCACGCGCACCTTGCTCGTGCCGCTGACATTGATGAGCACAAACTGCGTCTTGCGGTTGGCGTGCTTGCCGCGCACGACGTCGGCGTCCGAGCCGTAGATATAAAAGACCCGCTTGACGTCGAACGGCACGTCCTTTGCGCCCTCGACTATGACCAGGTGTCCGCGCTCGTCTCCGTGCTGCGGAAACTCAAGCATTCTCACGTCATTTATACAGCTCATCGTATTCTCCCTTGAGCATGGCATACCATGAAAGATTTTTCGTTTCTTCGCGAAGCACCAGATGCTCGCGAAACTCGCCCTCGTACACAAAACCGAGCTTTTTGTAAAACGCGATTGCCCGTGTGTTGTCGGACAGCACATTGAGGTAAACGCGGTTGAGCGAAAGCTCCTCGAACGCCTTGTGCAAAAGCTCCTTGACCGCGAACGCCGCCGCGCCCGTGCCCTGCGCGCACCGCCGAAAGCTGACGGCGAACTCGGCGCTTCGGTTCTCGGCGCTTATCTCCTTGAGGCTGACCGTGCCGAGGTATTCGTCCGTCTCGTTCACGCAAGCATAGTGCAGCTCGTTCGCGCTCACTCGGCTTTGCTCGATAAAACGCGAGGCGGTTTCCTCGTTTGCCGCGCTCATGTCAAAGCGGAAAAAGCGGTTGACCTGCGGGTCGTGCATCCATTCGAGCATGAAGGGAATATCCTTTTCTTCGAGCTGCCGCAGTCTCATATCATTTACCGAATCCGTTGATTTTTTCTATGACGAAGCTCTGCTCGTCGTCGGTCATGCCGTTGTACATCGGCAGGCTCAGCACCTCG
>CAYXRE010000094.1:3977-7642 GCA_964466125.1 uncultured Oscillospiraceae bacterium | reverse complement strand
CTTTGCACTTGATGCCATTGTAGGTCCTCCAATTCTGCTGTGCGGGGCGCGGCTCATCGCCGCGCCCCGCCACTAAATTAAGTTGTACCGATTACTGCTTCCAAGCGACGGCGTCCGCGGGAGCGTCGAGATATTTCTTGGTCTCGTCGTCGAGGCGGAACAGCGTTATCGAGAAGCCGCACATATCAATCGAGGTCATGTAGTTGCCCACGCAGGTCTTATAGACCTTGATGCCGTTGGCAGCGCAGATGTCGTTGACGGTGTTGTTTATGAGGAACAGCTCCATGAGAGGAGTGCCGCCGCCGCCGTTTATCATAACGGCAACTTCGTGTCCCTTGTAGTCGATGTCGGCGAGAATCTTGTCCATGAGCATTTTGATTATCTCGTCGGCGGGGCGCAGCTTCTCGCGATGAGTGCCGGGCTCGCCGTGGATGCCGATACCGATTTCCATCTCGTCGTCCTCAAGCTCGAAGCCGGGCTTGCCTGCGGCGGGAACGGTGCTGGGCTTGATAGCCATACCCATTGTGCGGATGTTCGCGATGACCTTCTCGGCGACTGCCTTTACCTCGGCAAGGCTCTTGCCCGCTTCGGCGGCGGCGCCGGCGCATTTGTGCACAAAAATCGTGCCCGCAACGCCGCGGCGTCCGGTGGTGTAAAGGCTGTCCTTGACAGCGACGTCGTCGTTGACAACGACCATCGCGGTCTCGATTCCGTCGGTGCTCGCCATGTCGGCTGCCATCTCGAAGTTCATGACATCGCCGGTATAGTTCTTGACGACCATCAGCACGCCCTTGTCGGTGGCGACCGCTTTGATTCCCTCGTAAGCCGCGTCGGCGGACGGAGAGGTGTAAACAGGTCCGGCAACCGCGCAGTCGAGCATTCCTTCGCCTACGAAACCGCCGTGGGCGGGCTCATGTCCCGAGCCGCCGCCGGAAATAAGGGCTACCTTGCCGGTCTTTTTGTTCTTGCGCACCAGTATAGTGTTTCCGTCGAGCTTCGCAAGCTTGTCGGGGAACGCCTTGACCATGCCGTTAATCATCTGGACTTCGACGTCTTCAACCTTGTTAATGATTTTCTTCACAAAAATGCCCTCCTGTTGTTGTGTAATGTTTATACCAATTCCTTGGTAGCAACGATGTTTACATCGGTGCCGCAGACGCCGGAGATAATCGCGTCGCCTATATGCACCGGTTTTTTGACCTCGCACGCCGCAATTTCCTTGAGGCAATCAAAGATTTTGTCCTTGCCGATCGCCTTGCTGGTCTTGACCGACAGCGGCATTGCGCAGCCGCTGACCTTGACAAGCGATGTGACCATGCGCGTCGGGCAGGTGACCTCCTCCTCGGCATACTTCTTTCCGATGTTGCAGGTGTAACCCTCGACCGAAAGGAATTTTCCGTCCTTGTCCAGCTCGACGGTCAGTCTGCAGCCCATGGGGCATCCGATACAAGTAAGTTCTCTGCTCATACTCACACCTCCACGCTGACGACTATCTTGTCAGCGTTCTCGCTTCCCTGTAGGAATTTGGGGTCGAATTTGAGCGACACCATCTCGCCGGGAGCAAGTATCTTTGCTTTTCTGCTGATTACCTCGTTGTCGCCGACCTTGACCTTTATGGTCGCGCCCGCATAAACTCCGCGCGGACGGAACATTATCGTCGCGGGCTCGTCTATGTTGCGGGAGATAAACTGAGGAACCGCGCCGTTGACGCCGGTCGAGGACTCGACGGGCAGACGGTCGGATTTCTTCATCTCGCCGTTCACGAACTCGACCGCGTACTTGCCCGCCTTCGCCGCCTCCTCGGAGACGAAATCGACAAGGTCGTGGACGTGCAGCACGTTGCCGCACGAGAACACGCCGTCAAGCGAGGTCTGGAGCTTTTCATCGACCACCGCGCCGCTGGTCGCGGGCGAAATGTCGATGCCCGCGAGCTTGGTAAGCTCGTTTTCGGGCAGCAATCCGACCGACAGCAGCAGAGTGTCGCACTCGACGTACTGCTCGGTGCCTTCAATCGGCTGCAGCTTGTCGTCCACCTGCGCTATCGTGACGCCCTCAAGTCTCTCGCGTCCAGCAATGTCGGTTATCGTGTGGCTGAGGTACAGCGGAATGCCGTAGTCGTCCAGACACTGGACTATGTTTCTTTTCAGTCCGCCGGAGAACGGCATGAGCTCGACGCACGCGAGCACCTTGGCGCCCATGAAGGTCATGCGGCGCGCCATGATGAGTCCGATGTCTCCCGAGCCGAGGATGACGACCTTCTTGCCGGGCATCAGTCCTTCGAGGTTGACGAACTTCTGCGCCGTGCCCGCGGTGTAAATGCCCGCGCAGCGCCAACCGGGAGTTCCGATTGAGCCGCGGGGACGTTCACGGCAGCCCATGGCGAGGATTATCGACTTCGCCGCGAACTGCTCGACGCCGTGGTCCTTGCTTACGCAGCTGACCACCTTGTCGGGCGTCACGTCGATGACCATAGTGTTGAGCTGATACGGTATATTATACTCGAGCACCTTGTCGATATAACGCTGAGCGTATTCCGGACCGGTCAATTCTTCTTTGAAGGTGTGCAGACCGAAGCCGTTGTGAATGCACTGCTTGAGTATTCCGCCCAGGCTCTGCTCGCGCTCGAGAATCAGTATGTCGCGCGCGCCCTCTTCATAAGCGGAGACAGCGGCGGCAAGACCGGCGGGACCTCCGCCGATTATGATTATATCTTTGTTAATCATTACGCTTCCTCCTTAAAGAGATACCAGACAGCAGCTTGGACTCGCCGCCGAACTTGGTCACCTCGAGAGGACTTATCCCCAGCTCCTCGCAGAGTATCTCCACGACTCGCGGTGTGCAGAATCCGGCCTGACATCTTCCCATACCCGCGCGGGTGCGGCGTTTTATGCCGTCCACTGTTCTCGCTCCGACCGGACGGCGGATAGCCTCGCGAATCTCGGCCTCCGTCACCGTCTCGCAGCGGCAGACCACCTTTGCGTAGTCGGGATTTGCCTTTATCGCCTCGGCGCGCTGCTCGATGCTCATCTCGCGGAACTTGGGTATGCCCTTGCGTATTGGATTGAAATTTTCGTTCTTGGCGGCGTTGAGCTTGGCAGCCACCTGCGAAGCAAGGTCACGACCGATTGCGGGAGAGGAGGTCAGACCCGGGGACTCGACGCCGACGGCGTTGAAAAATCCGGGAGCGTCCTTCGGCTCACCGAGCACGAAATCGCCTTTATCGCAATGAGCGCGCAGTCCCGAGAAGGTAGTTATAAACGCCCTGCGCGGAATGTTCGCCCACGTCTGGGAAGCGCCGGTAAGCGCCTTGTTCAAGCCGAAGGCGGTGGTGCGCGTGTCGGTCTTGTCGTCGATGTCCTCGGCGGTCGGACCTACGAGCACGGTGCCGTCAACGGTGCGCGCGACAAGAATTCCCTTGCCCATCTTGGACGGTACGGGGAAGATTGCCGCGTTGAACATATTCTTATAGGTTTTGTCTACGATATAATACTCGCCGCGGCGAGGAGTGATGTGGACCTTGTCCTGCGAGACCATGTTGTTGAGCACGTCGGAGAACAGACCGGCGCAGTTGACAACTGTTTTTGTCTCAAAAACACCGGCCGCGCTCGTCACACGCCAGCCGCCGTCCATACGCTCGATTGCCGTGACCTCGGCGTTGCGAATAA
>CAYXRE010000094.1:0-3955 GCA_964466125.1 uncultured Oscillospiraceae bacterium | reverse complement strand
CTCAACACCGTTGCTCGCCGCGTTTTCCGCGAACGCCTGCGTCAGCTCGTAGGGGCAGACTATGCCGCCCGTGGGCACCAGCAGCGCCTTGGAAACGCTCGGGTTTAGGTTGGGCTCGCGCTTCATGAGTTCCTCGTGGTCGATTATGCGAAGGTCGGGAACTCCGTTTTCATTGCCGCGCGCAAGCAGGTCGTCCAGCTTGCAGTCGTCCTCCTCATGATAGGAGACGACCAGCGAGGTGTTCCACTCGTAGGGAACGTCCAGTTCCTTGCATACTTCGTCGAACATCTGATTCCCAAGCACGTTGTACTTTGCTTTGAGCGTGCCGGGGACAGCGTCGTAACCGCCGTGGATGATAGCGGTGTTCGATTTGCTCTGCCCGTTGCAGATATCTGCCGTTTTCTCGAGCAGCACCGTTTTGAGCGCATATCTGGACAGCTCTCTCGCGGTCGCGCAGCCGACGACACCGCCGCCGATTATTACTACATCAAGCATGTTGTGTTTTCCCCATTTTTTCGTAGTCTTTTCTGCCGCTCACCAAGGGGCTTTCGACCCCAAAAGCGAACCATGGGGCGGACGTAACGTCCGCCCCGGTCCGTTGTTTAGTGAAACTAACAGCAGTTCTAGCTTACGCCATAAAGACGAGTTTGTAAAGGAATGCGCCGAGGGTGCCGCCGACTATCGGGGCAACAACGGGTATCCAAGCATAGCCCCAGTTGGAGCCGCCCTTGTTCTTTATGGGCAGTATGGCGTGAGCAATACGGGGTCCGAGGTCACGAGCCGGGTTGATAGCATAGCCGGTGACGCCGCCCAGGGACATACCGATGGAAACGATGATTCCGAACACGAAGAGGTTGCCTACGCCGGTCGCAAGTCCGGTCACATTGCCAGTGCCGAGGATGGCGAATACAAGAACGAAAGTGCCGGCAGCTTCGGAGAAGAAGTTGTGGAAGGTGTTCTTGACGGACGGTCCGGTTGCGAAGGTGCCGAGTATGGCGCCCTTGTCTTCGGTCGCGTCAAACTGATTCTTGAACATGACCCATACGCAGATACCGCCGAGGATAGCGCCGGCCATCTGGGAAAGGATGTAGAACGGAACCTTAGCCCAAGGGAAGTTGCCGATGGCGGCAAGGGCTATCGTGAGAGCCGGATTGAAGCTCGCACCGGAGGCTTCGCCGAAAATGAAGGCGGGAACGAGAACCGCAAGGCCCCATGCAAACGTAATCTGGATAGAGCCAGCGCCCTTCATTCCGGATTTGTTCAGGTTGTTGTTGGCGCAAACGCCGTCGCCCAGGAAGACCAGCATTGCTGTTCCGAGGAACTCTCCCCAAAAGTTAAGTAGTGTCATTGTTACTCCTCATCTTTCTAAATTTTGTTTTATCCGACCATTAAATCGAATAACGTAATAGGGTTTTGGAACTTAGTCTTTCGCCCAGCCGAAGGAGCACTTGACGGCCTTTTTCCAGCCGGCATACAGCTTCGCACGGGTGTCGGCGTCCATCTGCGGCTTGAACTCTCTCGAGACAGCCCAGTTCTTGACGACGTCTTCCTTGGTGTTCCAATACTTGACCGCGAGACCTGCGAGATACGCAGCGCCCATGGCGGTGGTCTCAACGCATACGGGACGGAGCACCGGCGCGTTGATGATGTCGGACTGGAACTGCATGAGGAAGTTGTTGGCGCAAGCGCCGCCGTCAACCTTCAGAGCCGCGAGGTTGATGCCGGAGTCGTCCTGCATAGCTGTCAGAACGTCGGCTACCTGATACGCGAGGGACTCAAGGGTCGCACGCACGAAATGACTCTTGTTGACGCCGCGGGTCAGTCCGACGACGACTCCGCGTGCATACTGATCCCAATACGGAGCGCCGAGTCCTGCAAATGCGGGAACGACGTAGCAGCCGTTGGTATCCTTGACCTTGGTCGCGATGTACTCGGAATCGGGCGAGGTGTCGACCATGCGCAGCTCGTCACGCAGCCACTGGATAGCGGCGCCGGCGATGAAGATGGAGCCTTCAAGCGCGTAATTGACCTTGCCGTCGAGTCCCCAAGCAATGGTCGTTACCAGACCGTTCTTGGAGTAGATGGGCTTTTCGCCGGTGTTCATGAGCATGAAGCAGCCGGTTCCGTAGGTGTTCTTGGCTTCGCCCGCGTTGTAGCAGGTCTGGCCGAACAGAGCAGCCTGCTGGTCGCCCGCGGCGCCCGCAAGGGGTATCGAGCCGCCGAACCACTGAGGATCGCTCTCGCCGTAAACGCAGCTCGAGGGTTTGACCTCAGGCAGCATGCACTTCGGGATGTTCAGCTCTGCGAGTATCTCGTCGTCCCACTTGAGGTCAACGATGTTGTACAGCATCGTGCGGGAAGCGTTGGAATAGTCGGTTACGTGGACCTTGCCTCCGGAGAGCTTCCACATCAGCCAGCAGTCAACGGTTCCGAACAGCAGCTCGCCCTTTTCGGCGCGGGCGCGGACGCCTTCGACGTTCTCAAGTATCCAGCGGAGCTTGGTGCCGGAGAAATAAGCGTCGATGACCAGTCCGGTCTTCTGACGGAATTTGTCCGCAAGTCCCTTGTCCTTAAGAGAGTCGCAATACTCGGATGTACGTCTGCACTGCCAAACTATCGCGTGGAAAACCGGCTCGCCGGTATTCTTGTCCCACACAACGGTGGTTTCACGCTGGTTGGTGATACCGATAGCCGCAATGTCGGTCGCCTTGGCGTTTATTTTCGCCATAGCCTCCTGTGCAACGCCTATCTGGGTCGCCCAGATTTCGTTCGCATCATGCTCAACCCAACCGGGCTTCGGATAGAATTGGGTGAATTCCTTCTGTGCAACGCTGCACATCTCGCCCTTTTCGTTGAAAAGAATGCAGCGGTTACTGGTCGTACCTGCATCCAGCGCCATGATGTACTTTGCCATTCTTGTTCCCCTTTCGATTTTTACGCTTCGTTAAACGAAACATATTAAAAACCAACGACCTTCGACGTGAGCCAGACGTTTGGAGGTGCGTTGAGTTTTTCAAAGTTATTCGAATATAATTTACATCTTGTAAATTATATTCAGAGCGCAAAAAAATAATCGCCCGGAATCTACTATTCGCAAATGAGGACGTTTCTTTCCTGGTTTTACAGTTTAAGCTTTGCCTTGGATACGCATAATAGGTTTTTGGTGGATTCTGGTTTGCTGTGTTTTTATTATAGCAGTTTCGCTATTTTTTTCAACCCGTTTCGGAAAATTTATGTCCGTTTTGCGATTTTTTGGCGTTTTGTTTCATATTCTATTCATAATTTGGCAACTTGTACAAAATTTCTTTGTATGACTATCCGTTCATTTTTTGCTCTTTGTCAAGGAGCTTTTCGCCCTCGCTTACATAGAAAATATATGCGGACAAACTGATAATATTACCTCCGCCCCCCTGCCGTCTCGCTTTATGCGCAATCGCTTTTCACCGCACTCGAACACGGGAAAACAGCGAAGCGTCTTTTTTCGCTTGCGCAAGCACGGATTTCGTGTTAACATGAATACCAACAAAGCAAAGGCGTTGAACGACAGGAGTAACATTTCAACACGCGACAGAGAAGAACGTGACAGCTGAGAGCGTTCGAGCGGCGAAGAAATGCGAAGTGCGGTCGTGAGCCTTCGGGAGGAAACCGGAGTATTCCCGAACGTTTCCCGCGTTAAGGGTTTTGAGTGAAACAAAGAGTGGAACCGCGCCATGCGCCTCTTTCCGATTATTCGGAAAGAGGCTTTTTATTTTGGGAGGTTTGAATATGGGATATATAGACGATTTGCGCTCGTTCAAGCAGCGCGACCCGGCGGCAAGGAACTGCCTTGAGGTCATGCTGCTGTACTCCGGCTTTCATGCCGTGCGCGACTACCGCTTTTCGCATTTTCTATACAAACACCGCCTGTTTTTCCTCGCGCGCTTTGTCTCACAGTGGAGCCGCTTTTGGACCCACA
>CAYXRE010000093.1:0-7661 GCA_964466125.1 uncultured Oscillospiraceae bacterium | reverse complement strand
CGCAAGCACTCAAATCCTTTATTGCGTCCAACGAATATGTCTGTGCCGAAAGCGCGGCAAAAATGCGGAATTATGTGTTAAAAACATATAAAAAACGCAAAATAATCGGCAAGTAAATATGACATTTTTATGGAAATATAGCAAATTATATATTATAATGAATTTGAAAGATAAAATTCGTCAGTTTTTACCGATTCTTACCGTGTGTCTCACGGCATACGGCGTTCGCCGAACGCAAAAAACGGCAGGCAGGCACATTTGCCGAAAGGGGTCAAGCTATGGCAACTCGCAAGAGCGAAAAATCCAAGACCAACGGAAAAGAGGGACAATTCATTGTCGGTATCGGCGCATCCGCCGGCGGTCTTGAGGCACTGCAAAGCCTGCTTTCCTCCCTTCCCTCAAACCTCGGCTTCTCTTATGTTGTGATTCAGCACCTTTCCCCCGATTACAAAAGCCTGCTGAGTGAAATTCTCTCAAAATACACCGATATGCCGGTCATACAAGCCGAACAGGGTATGCGCGCGCAGTCGGACTGCGTCTATGTTATCCCGCCGCGTCAGAACCTGTCGCTCAAAAACGGAGTTATCTGTCTGTCCGAGCAGGTCATGGGAGGTCTGCATCTGCCCATAGACGGCTTTTTCAAGTCGATTGCGGAGGACGTGGGGGCAAAGGCAATTGCCATTATCCTCTCCGGCACCGGCTCGGACGGCACCAACGGAATAAAGAACGTCAAAGAAAAGGACGGCATGGTCATCGTCCAAAGCCCGTCCAGCTGCAAATTCAACGGTATGCCCAACAGCGCAATTCGCACGGGACTGGTCGATTTTCAGGGCACGCCGGAGGAGATAGTCTCCGAGCTTGAGCACATCTCGGATGTTTCGCAAAAGGGCGAATTTCAGCTCAAGCTGGAAAAGGAAATCAACGACGACCTCATGGAGCGCATTTACTACATACTGCGCAAGGTCAGCAACATCAACTTTACCCACTACCGCAAGGCGACGATACTTCGCCGTGCAGAGCGCCGCATGATGCTCGCGCACCGCGACACGCTCAGCGATTATGTCGATTACCTGTACGCCGTGCCGAACGAGGCAAAGATACTCTCGAAAGAGGTCTTAATCGGCGTCACCAACTTTTTTCGCGACCCCGAGTATTTTGAGGTGCTGCAGGAAAAGGTCATAACCACGATACTCTCGCGAACCCCCGAGGAGGAGACCGTCCGCGTCTGGGTCGCAGGCTGTTCCACGGGCGAGGAAGCGTATTCGATGGCCATACTGTTCTGCGAGACGATGGAACAGCTCGGAATCAAGCGCAGTGTTAAAATATTCGCGACCGATCTGGACGCGTCCGCGATAACGAACGCCGGAAAGGGCGTCTATTCCTCAAGCATTGCAGCGTCGGTCTCCGCCGCTCGGCTGAGCCGCTTTTTCTCGCGCAAGGGCGACAATTATGTAATCAACCGCGACGTGCGCCGCATGCTGGTATTTGCGCCGCACAACGTCATTCAGGACCCACCGTTCGGTAAGCTCGACCTGATAAGCTGCCGCAACCTGTTGATATACTTCCAGCCCGTGCTGCAAAAGGATCTGTTCGCAATCTTCCACGCCTCGCTCAAGGACGGCGGCTTCCTGTTCCTGGGTAAATCCGAAGCGGTCGGCGCGTACACCGAGGTCTTCCCCGTTGTAGACGCCATGGCGAAGATATTCAGCCACCGCAGCGACATCAAAATCCGCGGAGCGAAGGCTATCCCCTACTTGCAGACGATGATTGAGGACGTGGACGGCTCGGAGGATTCACGCGAACCCGCCGGTTCAGCCGGCGCTTCCGTCGAATCGGACGAGCACCTTGCGATTAATACCGCGCTGCTTGAGCGCTTTATGCCTGCGTGTCTTGTTGTAAACGACGAAAACGAGCTTGTATATGTCTACGGCGATACCAAGGACTACATCGCCTTCCCCGTCGGTCGGGTGACCAGCGCGCTGTTCGACATCATCGCCGAATCGCTGCGAATCCCCGTGTCCACAGCGCTCAAGGAATCTCGCGAGAAGCTAAAAATGGTGCAGTACACCGAAATCTGCTTTGAAACGGAAACAATAAAAAGCACGGTCAATTTGACCGTTACGCCGATAAGCAAGAGCAGCTCCGGACCGAGCAGTCTTTATGCGCTTATCTTCACCGAAATCAAGGACGCGGCGACGACAATACCCGAAGCGGTGCGCTACAACGTTGACCACATGGCGGCGCAGCGCATAACCGACCTCGAACAGGAGCTGAGCGCGGTACACACACGGCTGAACAACAGCGTGACCGAACAGGAATGCGCCAACGAGGAGCTTCAGGCGTCCAACGAGGAGCTGCTGACCGCAAACGAGGAGCTGCAAAGCTCCAATGAGGAGCTGCAGTCGGTCAACGAAGAACTGTACACCGTAAACTCGGAGTATCAAATGAAGCTGACCGAGCTTGCGGAGATGAACGACGACATAACCAACTTCCTTGCGACCACCTTTATCGGCATAATCTTTGTTGACAGCAAGCTGTGCTTGCGGCGCTATACCAACTATGTCGCCACCGAGTTCAACGTGCTCGACCAGGACATCGGCCGTCCGATAGATTTTATATCCTATCAGTTCACGGGGCTGAACCTGTCCACCGTCTGCACGAGGGTCATCGAGTCGCTCATGCCTGACGAGCGCGAGGTATCGACCAAACGCGGCAAGACTTTCTTTGTGCGCGTCGCTCCCTTCCGCACGACAGAAAACAAGATACTCGGCTGCGTGCTGACCTTTGTGGACATCTCCGCGCAGCGTCAGGAGCAGGAAAAGCTGCGCAACACCGAAAATCAGCTGTTCCTTGCAAAGCAGGCGAGCGAAGCAAAGAGCGATTTTCTCTCGCGCATGTCCCACGAAATACGCACGCCCATGAACGCGATTGTCGGGCTGTCCGAAATACTGCTTACCCAACTCGGCGACAAAGAGGTGCTGCGCTCGACGGCACAGCAGCTTACCGAGACGGTAAACTACATGACCTCGATTGTCTCGGACATACTCGAAATGTCCCAGCTCGAAAGCGGTCGTCTGACCCTCAACGCCAAGCCGATTGTCATGCGCGACCTGCTGCGCAGCGTCGTGTCCATGGTCCAGCCCCGCATGACCCAGTGCGAGCTGAAATTCGATGTGTCCATCTCCAACAAATTCGACACGCTTTACATGGGCGACGCAACTCGGATTCAGCAGGTACTGATGAACGTGCTCACAAACGCGATGATGTACACCCCCGCCGGCGGAAAGGTGCGTCTGCGCGCTTTTGAGAAAGCCGTTGAGAACGGCGTCGCTGGTCTGTGCTTTGTGGTGAGCGACACCGGCATCGGCATCGGCGACAATATGTTGCAGGGCATCTTCAAGCCCTTCGTTCGTGAGAACAACTCCGACAACGCCGACGGCAAGATGGGGCTCGGTCTGCCCATAGCGGAAAGCCTCGTCAAGCTGATGAACGGCGAAATCTCGGTCGAAAGCCACGTCAGCAAGGGTACGACCTTCACCATCGACCTGCGGCTGCCCATAGTCAGCGAGCAGAAAGCGGAGGACGAGGCGCGAGACGACGGACGCCGCCCCGGGCTCATCGGCTGCAACGTGCTAATCGCCGAGGACAACTCGATGAACCGCTCGATACTCGAATCTCTGCTCTCCTCGCAGGGAATCAGCTTTGCGTCCGCCAACGACGGCGACGCTGCGGTAAAGCTGTATGAGACGAGCGACGACAACGCGTTTGAATGCATACTCATGGATATGCGTATGCCCAACCTCTCCGGCATGGACGCGACGGCGCAGATTCGCGCCTCCAACAAGCCGGACGCAAAGCGCATACCGATTATCGCCATATCCGCCAACGCTTTCTCGGACGACATTAAGACGGCACTCGAATCCGGCGCAAACGACTATCTCACCAAGCCGATTAACACCAAGCGGCTGTTCGACCTCATCGAAAAGTACCGCAAGGCCGCGCCGAAAAAACGCACCGCGAAAGCCGAAGCAAAAGCGTAACGCCTACACAAAACAAAAGAGCTGTTTCTCCGACAGACGGAGCGACAGCTCTTTTGACGCAATTCACTATTGGGGGAAAATGAAATGAGGGTACTTATCCACGACCTCGACGAGCGGGAGCTTTCCGCGCTCGGAGAGTTCAAAGAGGACACGACGGTCGTTGCGGCAAACGGCCGGTACGCGCCCTGCAAGGGCTGTTTCAAGTGCTGGCTGAAAAATCGGGGTTACTGCGTGATGACCGACTCGCTACAGCACATCGGAGCGCTCATAGGCTCGTCAGACGAAGTCGTAATAATAAGCAAGAACTGCTACGGCTGTTACAGCCCGACGGTCAAAAACGTGCTTGACCGCGCGATTTCGGTTTCTCTGCCGTTTTTTACATACCGCAACGGACGGATTCACCATATGCTGCGCTACAAAAACGAAAAGACGCTTCGTGTGTTTATGTACGGGGATTTCAACGAGCTTGAACAGGACGCCGCGCGGCGCATGGTCGCTGCAAACGCCGTAAATCTCGGCGCGAAAACAAACGAGCTGATAACCGTGCCGTCGCCTGCGCGACTTGCGGGGGTGACGAAATGAAAACTCTGATTATCAACGCAAGCCCCAAGAGAAAAGGCGGCACCTCGCGAATGCTCTCGCGGCTGCTGCGCATCATGCTCGTCGGCTCACGGACGCAAACCGAATCGGTATGCACAAAGGGCGATTTCGCGCGCGTGCTGCCGCTGCTGTCGGACATCGACGCGCTGGTCATCTCCGCGCCGCTCTACTGGGACGCCGCACCCTCTCATCTGCTCGAATTCCTCACGCTCGCCGAGCGTTACTGTCTGGACAACGGCTGCCGCTTTAAGGTCTACGTCGTCTCCAACAACGGCTTCATCGAGGGAAAGCAGAACGATATACATCTCGACGTCTGCCGATGCTGGTGCGAGCGCGCCGGTCTGGAATGGGGCGGCGGAGTCGGAGTCGGCGGCGGGGTCATGCTCTATGCGCTTTCGATTGTCTACCCCGCTCTCACTGCGGTCGCGCTTGCTTCGGTGGCGATTGTCGCCGCCTCTGGAGAGGCAATCAGCTTTGCATCCTCCATTCCCGCGCTGCGCCAAATCGGGTGGCTGATTTTCTGGTTCATCGGCGTAATCTGGTGCTTCGCAGCGCTTGTTTTCAACATACGCTCGCGCAAATGCACCAAGAACCGCTTCACCCGCGCCATGCTGCCCTCTCCGATATTTCTCGTCGTCGCGGACGTCTTTATGTTCTTGGCGTCGCTTTTCAACGGGCGCATCGCTTTTTTGAACATGGGCAAGGACGACCCGAGCAAATACTCGTCCGAACAACACTAAGGAGAAAACAATATTACCCGCTGTAAATCGTCGCCGAGCACGATTACAGCGGGTATATTTTGTAGATTAAGACTAATCGCAGGAATTACTCGAACGCTCCGGTAGCGAAGT
Organism: uncultured Oscillospiraceae bacterium; assembly: GCA_964466125.1. GTDB lineage: Bacteria > Bacillota > Clostridia > Oscillospirales > Ruminococcaceae > JAUNBN01. Next base: position 2,170 of record CAYXRE010000093.1, on the reverse strand, counting down.
CTATCGTGTGCGACACGGTTTGCTCGGGCGCCGAGGTTGCCGGTTCGGCGACAATGGAATCAATCGTAAGGGCGCTCGCGCCGCTTTGCGAGAGCGACACCCACTTGTGCGTGCCGAAGTCACCTATGCCGAAAAACAGCTCCTCGCCGTTCGCGGCATAGAAATCCTGCAGGTCGATTATGCCGCCTGTGTACTCCTTTGCCTGGTCGAGCTGTACGGGAATGAGGTAGTATTCGTGTACCAGCCAGCCGAGGTTCTGATAATCGGCAGGCGGATTTTCGGGAATTATGAAATTGGAACAGGGCGTGTCGTACATGAGCGTGAAAAAGAGTCTTTCGGTATCAAGCACCCATAAGCTGTCGTGCAGACTGGCGCTGTCAATCAGCGAGAAATACAGGTACTTTCCGCCGCTCTCCTTATCACCGCCCGCATAGAATATGTTGTGCCGAACCCCCGTGTCCGAATCGGCGTCCGGAATCACGCAGATGTAGTCCGCGTCGCCCTTGGGGGTGTCGCGCCACAGCACGGCGGAGCTTTCGCCGCTCTCGTCGGTCACCATGCCGAGATAGTAGCTGTACGCGCCGATTTCGGCTATCGTTGTGCAGCTGTACTCACCCACGGGCGCGGCAAGCGAAGCGCCGAGCGCATAGCAAACCTGCATATCACCCGAAATATACGGGGTGCACTCCTGCGCGGGCGCGTCCTCGCTCGGGAACTTGAACAAAGCGTCCCAGTCGGCAATATCGACCGCTCCGACGGAATCCTCGGTCGGGATGTAGCGCGAGCCTCGGCGGCATACGCTGCCGTCGGCGTTTATGAAAAGCTCGGTGTCGGTCTTGTCGCCGATGAATAGGCTGACCTTATAGGCATGTGAGTCGCTGTCCGTGCAGCTCCCCACCTTGTCATAAAAGCGCTCAAGCGAAAGGATAAGGCGGTCCTTTGTGTCGCCGTCGAGAGTTTCGCTTGGGAAGGTCACGGTCTGCCCGTCCGAAATCCTTTCGACCGTCACGCCGTTTATCTCCGAAGGACGCACGGTGGTCATTTTCACCGAACAGCCGCACAGCGCCGCGCACAAAACGACGGCGAGCAGTATGCGAATCAGCTTTTTGATGTTGCTCATATTATATCCTCCGTTTGAAGAAGTTTGATTTGTCGATTTGAGTCGTTCACTGTGATTATTGTATTATATGCGCCTTTATCGCGCAACACCCGTTTCGGGCGGGTTATCGTTCATCATTGAGTGTTTTTCGTATTCGTTCGATGTTAGCTGTGCAGCTGCGGCACTTGAAACAAAGCTGCCCTTGAAATGTAATGAAATCCAAGCCGTGTTTTGTGTGCTCTGGCGCGATTAGGCAAATAATACCCAGACGCGGTGAAGTTTCCGTATATTTTTTGACATTTTTGTCAATAATATGGCTTTTTTCGCTGTTATCCGCTATACTGAATATATATTGCTATTTATTACATATAACTAAATGGTTTATATTTCCGCGTAACAAGCACAATATCTCCACTGCCTTCGGGAGGAACCCCATGCTCAGAAAAATCATTCTGTACACTCGAGACGACACCCTTGCAGACCGTCTGCGGGATATGCTGTCGGACGAATACGAAACGCTTATCGCAAGCAGTTCCGAAGCTGCGCTCAAGGCGCTCGCTTGCTGCGCGGGCAAAGCCGCTGCGCTGCTGTACGCGTACACCGGCGAGCAGGATCTTTCGCGGCTTTCGCAGCTGCGCGAATACTTTACGCAAATACCGCTTGTTGTGCTTGCAAGGGCAAATGACGACGTCGAAGCAAAGGCGCTTTCGCTCGGCGCAGACGAATTTATCTCGCTGCCGTGCGATGAACGGGTGCTGCGGCTGCGGCTTGCGAGGGCGACGCAAAAATCTGAATCGACGAACGAACATGAAAGCTCGGAACATCTCGCGGCGATAATGCAGAACCTCAACAGCGGCGTCAGCGCGGCGGTCAAGAGCGGCGGAATCCTTAGGCAGGTTTTTGCGAACGACCGGTATTTCGATATGCTCGGTTATACCCGCGAGCAGTTCGACAGTGAAATCACCGATGTGCTCGCGCTCGTTCACCCAAACGACCGCGAATGGGTAGAGCGGACGTTTGAGGCGATGTTTGCGGACGCAAAACGCAGACTGCTCGAATTTCGACTCGTTC
>CAYXRE010000092.1:0-7780 GCA_964466125.1 uncultured Oscillospiraceae bacterium | reverse complement strand
ATCAGTCCGCCGCATTTTTCAAGCGCGTGGTAGGCGTCGTTTTGTTGCAGCACGTCGTCGATGTCAACGCCCAGCGAGCGCAGCTTCTTCTTGGTTTCGCCGTCGCAGCAGCCGCCCGCCGCGTCGGTCGGACCGTCTGTACCGTCCGAGCCTAGTGAGAAAACCGCCGTGCCGCGAAGTCCGTCTATCTCGTTTGCCGCCGAAAGCGCGATTTCCTGATTGCGTCCGCCAAGCCCGCTGCCGGTCAGGTGCACGACCGTCTCGCCGCCTGCGATGAACGCCATGGAGCGCTCCGCGTCCTTGTGGTACTGCGCTATCGAGCCCAGAAAGCTCCCCGCGTCCCGCGCCGTGCAGCGAAGACTGTCAGTGAGCACCACCGGCTCATAGCCGAGCTTTTCACATTCGCTCTTTGCGGCGACGCAAAGCTGACGCACGCTGCCGGTGATATGCGTCTGCACGTTGTCAAGCGACTTGGGAGTCTCCTGCCGCAGCAGTTCCCATGCTTGCTCGGACAGCGTGAGATTGTACTTTTTTGCGATGTCGAGCGCCTGCTGCGCCGTCGAGCTGTCAGGGTAAGCGGGTCCCGAGGCTATCATGTCCAGCGGGTCGCCGAGAATATCGGAAAGCACTATCGAAAAGACCTTTGCGGGCGCGCAAAGCTGCGCGAACCTGCCGCCCTTGACAGCCGACAGCCGCTTGCGAATGGTGTTCATTTCCACGATGTCCGCGCCGCACGCGAGCAGCTGCTTGGTTATCGCCGTCAGTTCGTCCGCAGGCACGAGCGGCTTTTCAAAAAGCGCCGAACCGCCGCCCGATATGAGCAGCAGCACCGTGTCGTCCCCCGTAAGCGAGGACACCGCCTCGATTGCCTTGCCTGTCGCAAGGAAGCTGTTCTCATCTGGAACGGGATGTCCCGCCTCGAACACCTTTACATTTGGCAGCTCGCCCTTTGAGTGGGCATATTTCGTCACTACGACGCCGTCGTCTATGCGTCCTGCAAGCTGCTCGCATGCCGTCTTTGCCATCTGCCACGCGGCTTTTCCCGCGGCTATGAGCACCAGCTTTCCCTTGGGACACTCAAAATCCCGCAGCGCTTTTACCACCGCCGTGTCCGGCTGTGCGGCGAGCAGCGCGGCGTCTATAACCGCCTGCACGTCTTCTCGTAAGGTCATTGTGTTTCCGCCTTTCTTACCTTTGCGTTGAATTATAGGACAATACTCTGCGCCCGTCAACAAGCGGCGGGCGCAGAGGAGAACGATAAGAGGAGATTACGTTGAGTGCTCTCAGACGAACAGCGAGATGAGGAACAGAACGATTATGACCGAGACGCCCATGACGGCGGTCATACCGGTCTGGCAGCGATAAGCCTCGCTCGTCTTCATGTCGGAGAACTGGGAGACGACCCAGAAGTAGGAATCGTTCGCGTGGGAGGCGACCATGGAGCCTGCGCCTATGGCGAGAACTACCAGCACGCGTCCTATGGGCGAGGTCATGCCCATGCTCATGAGCATCGGAGCGACCATGCTCGCGGTGCTTATCATCGCGACGGTCGAAGCGCCCATGGCGAGCTTGAGTATCATGGCGATGACGAACGGGATGAGGATTCCCAGACCGGTCTGCAGCAGACCCTCGGTCGCGGCAGCTATCGGGAGCTTTTGCAGTATTGCGCCGAAGGAACCGCCCGCACCGGTGATGGCGATTATAGCGGCGGAATCGGAGACGCCCTTGGTGACCCAAGCAAGAGTATTCTTCTTCTCGGATTTCGGGATGAGGCTCATGGACAGGAACACGCCGAGCACAAGTGCGACGACGGGGTTACCGATGAAGGTGATGAAGGTGGACAGGAAACCCTCGCCGAACGGCTTGGAGGGCAGCGAAGCCACAGAGGACAGAGCTATGAGAATAATGGGAAGCAGGATAGGCGAAAAGCTGTGCAGAGTGCCGGGCAGCTTGCCGTACTTGACCTGAAGCTCTTCCATGGTGTACTCGGGGTTGGCGTCTATTTGAACCTTGCTGGATATTTTCTTTGCGTAAAGTATCGCAATAAGGGTCGCGGGAATGGAGACCAAAAGACCGACGATGATTACAAGTCCGAGGTCCGCTTCAAGAGTGCCGGCCATTGCGATGGGGCCGGGCGTCGGGGGAACGAGGCAGTGAGTGGCGTACAGTCCGCCGGAGAGCGCCGTCGCCATTACCGCAAGCGACGTGTTGCTCTGCGCGGCGAGCGCGCGGTTAATCGGCGAAAGTACAACGAAGCCTGAATCGCAGAACACGGGGATACCGGTGACATAGCCCATTGCGCCCATTGCGAGCACGCTGCGCTTTTTGCCGACTATCTTCAGGATGGCGTTAGCCATCGTGAGCGCGGCGCCGGTTTTCTCAAGAATAGTACCGATAATCGTGCCGCAGAGAATGACGATACCGATATTGCCCAGGATGTTGCCGAAGCCTGATTTGACGGTGTTGATGACGTTTACGGGCGTCAGCTCGAGCGACGGATCAACGGCGCCTGCAACAAGACCGACCAGTATCGCGATAACGACCATCACGATGAACGGGTGCAGTTTGAGCTTGGAGATTGCAAGCACCATGGCCACAACGGCCACCACAATGAGCGCGAACAGAAAGAACGTTGACATGGATTTTCCCTCCCAATTATTATAAACCCCCACGGGATTTATTTCGTGAATGAAAGCCGATGCACAGCCTGACGAGACATTCGCGCTCGAAGGCGGGCAGTCCGACGACTCCCAGCGCGTCCCACACGCGGTGAAGCCTGTATTGCAGCGTGTTTTTGTGAATATGCAGCTTGAGCGCGGCGCGCGTTACGCTGCATTCCTCATCGTAGTAGCATTTCGCGGTGCTCAGCGCGACGGGAATCTCCCGCTCGCCGATGCCGAGCACCAGCTTGTCGTACAGCTTTTTGACGTAATCGTCGTTGAGACACTGCGCCTGATAAAGCACAAAACGCACAAAGCAGGCGGAATCGGTCATATCAAGAACGTCTCCGTCCCCCGCCTCAAGCAGCGCGGCTGCCTGCGCGGCGGACGCGCGTATTCCCTCCAGGCTGTCGCACATATAGCCCGCGCAGATTTGAAAGTCACGTCCCTCAAATTCCGCCAGCAGCTCCCGCATCGACTCGAGCCGCTTTGCGTCCTCGCCGCCCATGTCGCTCTTGACTATGATTATGCGATCATCGTCAACGCCCCAGATGTCCCGTTCGGAATCGAGATGACCGCGCGAGCGCAGCTGCTCAAGCACCGAGCCGAAAATATGCAGACTGCCGTAGGAGTCCACCTTTCCGCGTATACCGACGCTTATCGCCCGCACAGGAAAGGACAGCTTTATGTGCAACGCCTTCATAAGCGCGGCGGCGTTGCGGCTGTCCGACGCGTCCAGATTCAGCAGCAGCTGCAGCAGCTTGCTTCGCAGCTCGTTTTCTATCATCTGCTGCTGCAGATGCGCGTTTTGCTCAAAGTACTGCACCGTATAAGCGCTCAGCAGTCTCGCGGTGTCCGAGACCTCCTCGGGATTGCCGTAGATTCCCACCACGCCCAGCAGCTTTCCGCCGCTGTACATGGGCATATTGCAGCCTTCCTTTGTCCCGGGGTACTGCGAGACCTGTTCCTTTTCGATAGCCACCGGCTCTCCCGTGCGTATGGCAATCGCCGCGCCGCTGTGCAGGGTGCCGATGCGCTCTTTTTCGGTGGACGCGATGATAATACCGTCGGTGTCCATGATGTTCACCGTACGTCCGCTTACGAGCGACGAGGTCGCCTCGACCATCTGCTGCGCGATTTTTTGAAATTCGGTGTCCTGCATAAGCTACTCCCTAATTGCGAACCGAATGCAGTCTCCGACGGCGAGGTGACAGCACTGGACCGTACCGTCGCGCCGCACGGTGTCCTGCGCGAGCGTTCCCGAGCAGTGGGACAAACCGAGTATCTTTAAGCCCATATCCTTGAGCACGGCGACGGTTTTGTTCACGCGTTCCTCATCCGCCTCGACAAGATGCGTGCCGCCGAGCAGCGCGTATATGGGTCTATTCATGCGTTTGTAAACGCTTTGCGCCATGTTGAGAATTCCCGGGTGAGAACATCCGACCACCATCACTATCCCGTCGGCGGTGTCGATGGCAAGGCAAAGCTCGTCCGAGAAGTCGTCCGGCTGCATATCGGAACCGTTGTCTCTCACAAAGCGCTCGGGTATCGTCTCAAAGGCGTTCACACGCTCGAAGCCGGAGAGCGCAAAAACTCCGGGCAGCAGCTCGAGCATATCGCCGCAGATCTCCTGAGAGACGCAGTGCGAGCGAAGAAAGCTCTCGTCGAAGCCGCAGGACAAGTCGGTGTAGGAGGGCGTTTGCAGCGCGTATTTCTTCTCCCAAAAGCCCTCGCCGGTATACAGCGTGCGTCCGCCCATTCCCCGCTGCGCCATATCGCGAAAGCCTGCCGCGTGGTCGTAATGGCTGTGGCTGCAAACCGTGAAATCGACCGCTTCAAGGTCTATACCCAGACGGTGGGCGTTGTAAATCGTGTTTTCTCCGCTGCCGCAGTCGAACAAAAAGGACGCTGAGTCGGTCTTAATATGAATGGACAGCCCGTGTTCAGCGCGCAGAGCCTTGTTTTCGGAAGGCAGATTATCCATAAGACAGGTTAGTTGTATCATTTTGACTATGCCTCCCCGCGCTGTGCCGTGTAACGAATCAAGGGGGCATAATTTGTCTCGCGCTCCCCTGTTACACCCAATATAACAGCTTTTCTCGCTTTTTTCATCAGTATGTGTAACAAAATGTTAAGCACTTTCCGCACGAAGTTTTGAGACGGCGACCTAAAATTCTCTTTTTTGTTGAAAACTATTGTATTTTTTGACGTTTATGTGTATGTTGATACTGTTCTTGCATTTCTTCAATACATATTTCAGGGGGCAGCTTTCATGATTCGTTGTTTTCGCTCGTCGAAACTTGTCATCGCCGCGGCGCTCGTCGTGTCCGCAGCGCTGTGCGTCGCCGTTTTTCTTGTCCGCTCGGACGTGGTGCTTTGGATAAACATAGTCACCGCGCTGCTCGTGCTCGCGCTCGGGCTTGCAGTCGGCGGGCTCATCGCCAACATGGTCGCGAGCAACGCGAACTCCAAGCTGCTGGGCATTTTATATGTGCAGCTCGACCCCGAGCGGTTTATATCCGCCTATCGCGAGGTTCCGGGCAAGCTTGCAAAGGGCAGCTATCTTCGCACGGTCACAAGCTCGTATTTAGCCGCAGGCTATGCCGCCAAGGGTGACTATGCTCTCGCGCGGCAAACGCTATTTTGCGACCCCGCACCGACGCGCAGCGAGAAAAGCGACCTTGCGCTCAAGGCGCTCATACACGACAATCTGTGCGAGTTCGCGCTGCTTGACGGCGATGCACAGACGGCAAAATCCGAGCTTTCGGCGCTGCGGGACGTGCTGAAGCGCGCGCAGGCGCAAAATCCAGAGCTTGTGAAAAACTACGACGCCACGCTGTCGCTGTACGAGCAGTGGCTGCCGACGCTGTCCGGCAAAACAGCTGACGTGACGCTGCTTGACGAGCTAGCAAAGCGCACCCCCGTGCAGCTTCGCCGTCTGGAGATGCAGTCCCTGTCGGCGCAGTCCTACGCACGCCGCGGCAAAACGGAGCAAGCGCGGGACGCCTACAACGCAATCATCAAGGCGGGCGGCAGCACCCATTTCACCACCGACGCCGAAGCCGCTTTGTGCGAGCTTGAAAGCGCGCAGTAACTTTTCTTGTGCCCTCGGCGTTTTACCGCTCGCGCGCTTTCACAGACGAATTAAACTCCATCTCTCGTTCGGCGCTCTTGACCTTTCGTTTGCGGATTAATTTGCGTCAAAACACAAACAAAAAGACACCGCGTATTCCAGCGGTGTCTTTTTTGATGCAGTTTTCGCCGACGAGACGGCGGGGGTCTACCCGCGACCTAACAAACAGTCCACCGGACTGTTTGTTCCCCGTCTGAGGACGGGTCGGTCTGTTCGACCCCTCGGGCGACCGATAACCCTGACCATGCGAAGCATAAGCGCGAAAAGCACAAAGCAAGCGAAGCCGTCGTGAGGGCTGCACTTTAGGGTTCCCGCGCGATGGAATCGCGTGGGATAAAGGAGGAGCAGTGAAGCGAAAAGAGAGCGCACATATAATAAATAGCAAGTGCGCTCTTGAAAGAGCGTAACGCGCGACGACGCACAACCGAGCAGGCGCTGCGAGGCGACTGCTTTTCGCGTGAAGGAGGCGCAACGAAGCGAATGAAAAAACACCGCGTATTCCAGCGGTGTCTTTGAATGGGCGCAGTTTGCGCCGACGTGGTGCCGCCGGCGGGGGTCGAACCCGCACGCTTTATGGGCGAGGGATTTTAAGTCCCTTGTGTCTGCCGATTCCACCACGGCGGCGTGTGGAAGGGTGAATTTCTAATGAATTATAGAATATTTACTATCGGGTGTCAACAAACCCCAAACGAACGCCATTCGATTGCGTTTCTACGATTTGTATAATGTTCTCTTGTTTATACTTCGCTGCGGTGGTAAAATATAATCCCAAGCAAACAGAAAACAAGAGGTATTATAATGGCAAAAAGAGCTTTTGTAATCGTGCTCGACAGCTTCGGGCTCGGCGAGCTTCCCGACGCGGATAAATTCGGCGACAAGGGCGCAAACACCCTCGCGTCCATCGTCAAATCCGCCGAATACAACACCCCGCTCATGCGCGAAATGGGTCTGTTCAACATCGACGGCGTAAAATGCAAAAGCGGCGTCGAACACCCGACCGGCTGCTACGCGCGTATGACCGAAAAGTCCATGGGCAAGGACACGACCATCGGACATTGGGAAATGGCTGGGGTCATTTCACCCGACCCGCTGCCCACCTATCCCGACGGTTTTCCCGCTGATATAATGGAGCAGTTTGAAAAGCTGACCGGCAGAAAGACGCTTTGCAACAAGCCCTATTCCGGCACCGAGGTCATCAAGGACTACGGTGAGGAACACATGAAGACCGGCGCGCTTATCATATACACCTCGGCGGACAGCGTGTTTCAAATTGCCGCAAATGAAGCGGTGGTGCCGCTTGAGGAACTGTATGAGGACTGCCGCAAGGCGCGCAAGCTGCTGACCGATTCAAAGACGCACGCGGTCGGTCGGGTCATCGCGCGTCCGTTTATCGGCACCGACAAGAGCAACTTCACCCGCACCTCAAACCGCCATGACTTCTCGCTAGAGCCCCCGCACAAGACCATGCTCGACTTTGTCGCGGACGCGGGACTGGACACGATAGGCGTCGGCAAGATATACGACATTTTTGCGGGACAGGGCGTCAAGGAAAAGATCCTCATCAAAGGCAACCACAACGGCATGGACGTGACCATCGCTCTTGCCGACCGCGACTTCGAGGGACTGGCGTTCGTGAATCTCGTCGATTTCGATATGCTGTACGGGCATCGCAACAATGTGGACGGCTATGCGGCGGCGGCAACCGAGTTTGACTTGCAGCTGCACGACTTTGTTGCCCGTATGCGCGAGGACGACCTGCTCATCATCACCTCCGACCACGGCTGCGACCCCGGCTTTATCCAAAGCACCGACCATTCGCGCGAATACGCGCTTATGCTCGCTTACGGGAAATGCGTGAAACCGGGTGTAAACCTCGGAACGCTCCCCACTTTTGCCGACCTCGGCTCGACCGTATGCGACTTTCTCGGCGCGGACGCAAGCATTGCGGGGACCAGCTTCTGGAGCAAAATCAAGAAGTAATCGGTTT
>CAYXRE010000091.1:7470-7788 GCA_964466125.1 uncultured Oscillospiraceae bacterium | reverse complement strand
TCCATGCCTGCGACAAGATCCTCCATCTTCATGACGTCCGAGCGCAGCACCGGAGTCGGCAGCTCGTCACGCGGGTCGCGTCCCGGCTTTTGAAGCTCCTTTGCGATGTCACGCAGTGTCGGCAGACCGACGGCGCACAGCTCCGCCGCCTTTTTCTCGCCGAACGCCGCAAGCCTCGCGGGCAGCTCGGAAAGCGAGCCGCGCTTTACGTCGTCGAGAGTATAATCACATATCTCCAGCAGCTTTTTCGCCGCCTCGTAGCTTTCGGGGTGAACGCCGGTGTTGTCCAGCACGTTTTTGCTCTCCGGCACGCGCAGG
>CAYXRE010000091.1:0-7460 GCA_964466125.1 uncultured Oscillospiraceae bacterium | reverse complement strand
TCGAGCTTGGGCACCTTGAGCAGCTGCTTTCTGCTTGAAAAAGCGCCGTTCTCCTCACGGTAGACGACGATGTTCTTCGCGACGCCCGAGTTTATCCCCGCGACCGCCGAAAGCAGCGGCGCGGACGCGGTGTTCAAATCGACGCCGACCGAGTTGACGCAGTCCTCGACCACGCCGCCGAGCGCCTCGTCGAGCTGCGCGGGGGGCATATCGTGCTGATACTGACCGACGCCTATGCTCTTGGGGTCGATTTTCACAAGCTCCGCAAGCGGGTCCTGCAAGCGACGGGCAATCGAGACCGCCGAGCGCAGAGAAACGTCGTACTCGGGGAACTCCGCCGCGCCGAGCTTGCTTGCGGAATAGACCGAAGCGCCCGCCTCGTTTACTATGACGTATCCCAGTTCCCCGCCGCCGCGCTGCTTTATCAGCTCGGCGACAAACTGCTCGCTTTCGCGCGAGGCGGTGCCGTTGCCGATTGAAATGACCTGCACGCCGTATTTATCAATTAGAGCGTTGAGTTTTTTCTTTGCCTCCTCGGTCTTGTTGTGCGGAGGGGTCGGGTAGACGACCGAGGTATCAAGCACCTTGCCCGTGCCGTCGACGACCGCGATTTTGCAGCCGGTGCGGTAGGCGGGGTCGAAGCCGAGCGTCACGCGGTTCTTTATGGGCGGCTGCATCAACAGCGGCTTGAGATTGACCGCAAAGGTCTTTATCGCCTGTTCGTTCGCCGCATCGGTCAGCGCCGCGCGAATCTCGCGTTCGATGGACGGGTAGATGAGGCGGTCGTAGCCGTCCTCAAGCGCAGCGCGAAGCTGCTGTGTACATGGCGACTCCTCGCGCACCTTCGCAGCGCAGATGAGCTGTATCGCGTCGGGGCGCGGCACATCCACCGACACCTTCAAAAAGCCCTCCTTCTCGCCGCGGTTGAGCGCGAGAATGCGGTGGCTTTGCAGCTTTTTGACCGGCTCGGAGAACTCATAATACATACGATAAACGCTATCCTCCTTGCTCGCAGCAGTGCTGGTCAGCACGCCGGCAGAGGTAAAAAGTGCGCGCAGCTTTTTGCGGATGTCCGCGTCGTCCGAAGTGTCCTCGGCGATTATATCCCGCGCTCCCGCGAGCGCGTCCTCGGCGGTGGCGACGCCCTTTTCCCCGTCTATAAATTCCTGCGCCCTGTCCTCGGGCTTCCCGCCCTTTTTGTCCTGCGCCGTGATGAACCACGCGAGCGGCTCTAGCCCCTTTTCGCGCGCTATGGACGCGCGGGTGCGGCGCTTGGGCTTGTAAGGACGGTAGATGTCCTCGACCTCGGCGAGCGTCTGGGCGTTTTCGATCGCCTTGTCCAGCTCGTCGGTCATTTTCTCCTGAGAAATTATCGATTCGCGCACCTCGCCCTTGCGCGCGTCGAGATTGCGCAGATAGCATAGTCTCTCGGACAGCTCGCGCAGCTTCTGGTCGTCCATCGACCCGTGCATCTCCTTGCGGTAGCGGGCGATGAACGGGATTGTATTGCCCTCGTCTATAAGGGCGATTACGTTCTGTGTGTGCTCGGGCGTCGCGGAAAACTCGGCGGCGAGCTTTTGGGTGAATTTGTCCATGGGTTATCCTTTCAAGCGAAAAATGCTTGTTCGAGTATAGCATTTTGCGGCATAAAAATAAAGCCTTGAAAGGTCGTTTCAAGGCTTTACAGTATTGCGTTTACAGCAGCTCGAGCAGAGTGTTTTTCGCGTTCTTCGCATCGACGCTCAGCGCTATGAAGCCGTTGTGGACGTACTGCTTGTCCGAGTACACGTCAGTCACGGTCATGCCGCGCGTAAGACCGCTTCGCGTCTCGACGGAAAGGAAGCATTCGTCGGTGGTGAACAGCGTATCGTCAATGCAGTAAAGCGCGGCGAGCGCGCCGTGCAGCGGCACTCCCGTGCAGTCGAAACGGGTCGCGAGCGCGGCGTTGTTCTCAATAATGCTTTTGAACAGCTCCGGCTTGCCCTTGAGCTCTGCGGGTTTGAGTGTGAGCGACCGCGCGAGGTCGAACGGCAGCAGCACTACCCTTGCCCCGCTTTCAAGCACCTTTTTTGCCGCGTGCGGGTCGAGCGCAAAGCCGTACTCCGCGCAGTGATTTGCGTTTCCGCCGAGCGTCATTCCGCCCGCGATTACAATCTCGCGCACCAGCTTTGGGAAGTCGTCGTGCGCGGCAATGGCGCAAGCGACGTTGGTCAGTGCGCCGTAACATACCACGGTCAGCTCGCCCGGGCATTCGAGCGCACAGTTGTAGAGCGCCTGCGCCGCCTCGAGCGCGCCGTCCTGCTCGGTTTTGAGCGGCAGCGCCCGCGCGCCCGCGTAAACCGGCTTCATGCCGTCGGCGCACGCAATCAGCGGACCACGCATACCGCTGTACACTTTGATGTGTGAAGCAAGCTGCGCGGCACAGTCGGCGTCCTTCCACGACGGGTGCTCGCAGCATATCGCCCTAAGCGACGTCTTGTCGCTGTTTTCCAGCGCCGCAAGCGCAAACGCCGCGTCGGCAGCGAAGGAGGAATCGAACGCAACGGGTCTTCTTTTGCTCATTGCTTCTCCTCCTTGCCGTAGAACTCGCACGCGCGAATAAGCATATCAATGAACTTCTCGCGGTCAAGGTTCATTATGACCGTCGCGTTCGCCGCTTTTCCGCCGACTCCGTAGTAGTCGCCGACCGTCGCTCCGCGGGTAAACTCGCCGTCCGTGTCGATTTCAACGTGCATATCGACCGTTTGGAATATCTCGGGAGCGACGAGCACGCCAATCGCGCACGGGTCGTGCAGCGGCGCGCCCTCATAGCCTATCGTGCGGTGGAACTTGATGAAGAACTCCAGCCATTCAGCCACTATCGAGCTGACGTGATTGCCGACCGCACGCACCCGCTCAAAGTCCTCGGGATAGACGAGCGCTTTTTCGGTCACGTCCAGCGGCGCCATGACAATCGGTACTCCGCTTTCAAACACTATGCGCGCCGCCTCGGGGTCAACGAGAATGTTGAACTCCGCCGAGGGCGTCCAGTTGCCGGACAAAATACCGCCGCCCATGAGCGAGATGCGGGCGATTTTGTCCTTGAGCCCCGGATAAGCGAGCAGCAGCGACGCCACGTCGGTCAGCGGACCGGTCGCGACTATCGTTATCGCTTCGTCGCTTTCGCGCAGCAGCTTTGCCATGAGCTCAACACCGCTCAGCTCGCACTCGCGAAACGCGGGCTCAGGCAGCGCGGGACCGTCCAGTCCCGATTCACCGTGAACCGACGGCGCGTCCATAGGCAAAGCGAGCAAAGGGCGCGAAGCGCCCTTTGCCACGAGTATATCTGTTCTTGAGAAAAGCGTGAAGCAGCGGAGGGTGTTGAACAGCGTCTTGTCCAGCGACACGTTGCCGCCGACCGCCACCACGCCCTTGATGTCCAGCTCGGGCGACGCGCACGCGAGCAGCCAGGCGATGGCGTCGTCGTGCCCGGGGTCTCCGTCCAAAATAACGGGGATTCGCTTCATATTACTCAGCCTCGGATTCCTTGGTTTTCTTCTTATGGCGGTGCAGCTTGCGCACAACGCTTGCGGAATAAATCGAGATACCGATTATCGTTATCGCATAGGGCATTGCATCGACGAGCTGCGCGGGAAGCGCGGTGCCCTTCATGTAGTTCGCAATTGCCTGTGCGAAGCCGAACAGCAGCGAGGAGAGCATGACGCCCAGAGGCTCGCCGCGTCCCATTGCCTCAGCCGCCAGAGCGATGAAGCCGCGTCCTGCAATCATGCCCTTGCTGAACATGGTCATGTAGGACATGGACATATACGCACCCGCAAGACCGGCGAACATACCGCCGAAGGTGAGGGCGATGTATTTTACGCGGTTCACGCCGACGCCGACAGAATCGGCAGCGTTCGGGTTCTCGCCCACCGCACGGATTTTAAGCCCGAGAGGGGTCTTGTAAAGCAGCAAATACAGCAAGTACACGCAAAGGAACGCGATGTACACGAGTATCGAGTGACCGGAGAAGAATATCTCGCCGATCACGGGGATGTCCTTGAGCAGCGGAATGTCCAGCTTGCTGAGCGCGAATGCGCCGAGGCTCGCCGTGTCGCTCTTGGTGCCGGTGAACATATACAGCAGCATTACCGCGCCGCCGCCTCCGAGCGTATTGACCGCGATACCGCAAAGGATGATGTTGGTCTTGAGCTTGAAGGCAAAGAAGCCGATGAGCAGCGACAGCAGCACGCCCACGAGCATGGCGCCGATGACGCCCAGCAGCAGGCTGCCGGTTTTCGCGCTGATGACTATGGCGCACAGCGCCGTCAGCGACATGGTGCCCTCGATACCGATGTTGGACACGCCCGCGCGCTCGCAGACGGTCGCGGCGAGGGCAGCGAAGAGTATCGGGACGGTTATGCGGATAATCGAGCTTGCAAAAGCGGTTGAAAAAATCTGTTCAAGTAAACCGTTCATTACTTCTCAACCTCCTTGTTCGCAAGCGCCAGTTCCTTCTCGGTCTCCTTGACTATCATCTTCTGACGGGTCTTTGCCATGAACTGGTCCGCCGCGAAGAACAGGAAGATAACGACGCTTATGATATCCATCATTTCGGCGGGGACGCTGGTGTTGGTGTTCATCAACGTGCAGCCGTACTCAAGATAGGCGATAAAGAACGCCGCGATGGGTATGAGTATGGGGTTGTTGGACGCGAGGATGGCGAGCGTTACGCCGTCCCAGCCGTAGCCCATGAGCTGGACCCAGCGGAAGGTCTGGTAGTAGCCGAGCTGCTCAACGGCGCCGCCCATGCCGGACAGCATACCGCCGACGACCTGGCAGAGCACCACGATGCCCGCTATCTTGATGCCGGAGTATTTGGAGAACTGCTTGTTTATACCGACCATGCGAATGGCATAGCCCCACTTGGTGCGGTACATAAACAGCCATGTCAGCACAGCCATAACGAGCGCAATCACAAAGCCCCAGCTCGTCTGAGTTCCGGTGAACATCTTGTCGATTATGGCGGTCTCCTGATACGGCAGCGTCATCGTCGCGCCCTGCGAGCGGTCCTTGATCTGATTAAGGAAGTGCAGCACGACGTCGAGGATAACGTAGTTGAGCATCAGCGAAACGACCATTTCGGACGCGCCGATTTTTGCCTTGAGCAGACCGGGTATGAGCATGAGCAGCGCGCCGGTGAGCATACCGACAATCACGCACACGAGCGGATGTATGCCTGCGGGCATTCCGACGTAGACCGCCATAAGTCCGGCGGTGAAGCCGCCCGCGAGCACGCAGCCCTCACCGGCGAGGTTGAACTGGTCGGCGCTGAACATAACGCAGACCGCAAGTCCGGTAAAGGTGATGGGTATCATGCGCGCAAGAACTATGGATATGCGCTTCCAGTTCTGGAAGGGGGTGACGAGCAGATATTTGAGCGCCTCGAGCGGTTCGTCGGTCGTCAGACAGATAAGCACAAACGCGACGAGCAACGCAACGAGCAGCGCGACGAAGCCGCGCAGATAATTGAACATTTTTGCTCTTTTACTTTGCATGACGGACCCTCCCTATCTCCTCGGGCGTCTGGGTCTTGAGTCCGAGCATATATTCGCCCATCTCTATATCCGTAAGCTCCGAGGTGTCCTCGAAATAAGCGACTATCTTTCCGCCGTAGAGGATTATGAGCGAGTCGGACAGCTCCATGACCTCGTTGAGGTCGGCGGAAACGAGCAGCACCGCCGCGCCCGCGCGCGAAAGCTCGACGAGCTTTTTGCGGATGAACTCGGTCGCTCCGACGTCGATGCCGCGCGTCGGCTGGTCGGCGATTATGAGCGACGGGTCGGAGGAGAACTCACGCGCGACGACTACCTTCTGGATATTGCCGCCCGAAAGCATCTTTATAAGCTGCTTGCGTGACTTGCAAAGCACCTGATAATCCTTTATCAGCTTGTCCGCCTCGTCGTGGATTTTGTTCATATCGAACAGCGGACCCTTGTTGAATTTCTTTTGGGTGAAGCGGTCGGAAATAAGGTTTTCCTCGATGGTCGCGGCGGATGCGACGCCGTATATCATGCGGTCTTCCGGAATGAAGGAGACGCCCATATCGC
The DNA here is from genome assembly GCA_964466125.1 of uncultured Oscillospiraceae bacterium. GTDB lineage: Bacteria > Bacillota > Clostridia > Oscillospirales > Ruminococcaceae > JAUNBN01. Next base: position 1,371 of record CAYXRE010000091.1, on the reverse strand, counting down.
GTATCGCGCTCTGGCTGCGGCTGATTATATCCTTGCCGTTGACCGTCGCTTTTCCGGCGTCCGGCTCGGTGAGGTCGAACAGCACATCGACCAGCTCGCGCTGTCCGTTGCCCTCGACGCCGGCGACGCCGAGGATTTCTCCCCTGCGGACGGCGAACGAGATTTTGTTGAGCATTTTTTGATTCCACTCGTTGGTGTACTCGAGCGAATCCACGTCGAGCACTACGTCGCTCGGCTGCGCCTGGTCCTTTTCGACGGTCAAAATGACGTCGCGACCGACCATCAGACGGGAGATGTCCTGCTCGCTGACGTCGGAGGTATTGTGAACGCCCATGCACTTACCCTTGCGAAGGATAGTCATGCGGTCGGTTATCTGCTTGATTTCTTTGAGCTTGTGCGAAATAAAGACTATCGTGTAGCCCTGCTCCTTGAGGTGAACGAGCTCCTTGAACAGCTCCTCCGTCTCCTGGGTGGTGAGCACCGCGGTAGGCTCGTCGAGAATCAGAATCTTCGCGCCGCGAACGAGAGCCTTGAGTATCTCGACTTTCTGCTTCATGCCGACGGGTATGTCAACGACCTTTGCGTTCGGGTCTACATGAAGGTTGTACTTTTCCGCGTATTCCTTGGTCAGCTCAACGGCCTTTTTATAGTCGATGAAAAGACCCTTCTTGGGCTCCATTCCCAGCACCATGTTCTCCGCGACGGTCAGCGACGGAACAAGCATGAAGTGCTGATGCACCATGCCGACGCCGTTGGCAATCGCAACGTGCGGAGAAGTAACTGCGACCTTTTTTCCGTTGATGATGATTTCTCCGCTCGTGGGCTGCTCGAGTCCGAACAGCATTTTCATGAGCGTTGTCTTTCCCGCGCCGTTTTCGCCCATCAGCGCGTGAATCTCTCCCTTTTTCACCGCGAAATCAACGTTCTGGTTCGCGGCGACGCCATTGGGATAGATTTTGGTAATCCCCTTCATCTGAATAACATAGTTGTCATCCATCTGCGGATTTCCTCCTCCCGCTTGAATTAGATTTGTGGTGAAATATTTAATTAAGGGGGAGCCGCTTATAGCTCCCCCTTAATAACTAAAGTATAAGCCTTACTATACTTTTCAGTTTTGTCTCGGCACTTACGCCTTGACTTCGTCCATCAGTGCATAGTAATCAAAGTCAGCGTCAAACGCGCTGTCAACCTTGACTTCGCCGGAGAGGATCTTGTCCTTAACTGCGAGGACCTGGTCCTGAATCTCCTGAGAAGCGAGCTTGGTGAAGTTCTTGTCGGTCACGATGCCGACGCCGTCCTCAGCAAGTCCGAGGAAGGAGCAGGTGCCGAACATGGACTCGTCGCCGCTGACCAGCTTGTTAAAGATGGCAT
>CAYXRE010000090.1:0-7795 GCA_964466125.1 uncultured Oscillospiraceae bacterium | reverse complement strand
ACTCCCTGCGCAGGGCGGCCAGCGGGGACTCCCCCGGCTCGACCTTCCCGCCGGACAGAAAGCGGTCGCGTCCATTTCGGGAACCGGCGCTATCTCGGTGCAGCTCAACGCCTCCGAGAGCTTCTCGGGCATGGCAGAGCTCAACGGCTGCATAAATCAGGCGATTACCGAGGCGAACGGCGGCACCCAGCACGCGGGCGGTCAGTTTACGCTGACGTGCGACCCCGCAATAACCACCTGGCCGCTCACCGGACAGGAGATATCCGGCACCAACTTTGCCACCGTCACCGGAACGATTGTCGGCATGGAGGGCGGAGCGTTCGGCGGCGGCATGGTCTTCACCAAGGCGAGCACCGACTTCAACTTCGGCTCAAATGAAGCGCCCGTCACCATAAACGGCGGCAGCGCGACGGATTTCAGCGCGACCTACCACGCGCCCGCCGGCGGCACGGCTTATTATTCGCTCGAGATGAAAATCAACGGCATAAGCTATACCGCGGACATCACCGAGAACACCAACGCTTCGTCGGTGCTGCTCAAAAGCGCGAGCAACGGCTACATACAGGTCACCAACCCTGGCTTTACGGGCATAAACAACTATGCCGCGACCGAGCTCGGGCACGCTCCCACCGAGGGTGAGAAGGTCGCCGCGTTTGCAACCAACCCCACCAGCTTGAAGATAACCCCGTCCGTTCCCTCCAAGGAGCTGGGACTTTCCAGCATAACCTTCAGTCTTACCGGCGGCACCGAGGGCGGCGTTATAACACTTGACCAGCTTTCGAGCATCGCGATAGGCTCGGACGGCACCGTTTCGGTCACACACGCCGAAAAGGGCACCGTCGTTGCCGGAAAAATCTCGCTTGCGAGCTTCGCGAACCCCGCCGGCTTGCAGCTGGACGGAACCAACTACTATTCCGCGACCAGCAACTCCGGCACCCCCAAGCTGTCCGACCCGGGCAGCAACGGCACCGGTGCGCTCAAGAGCAGCGCTCTTGAAATGTCCAACGTTGACCTGTCCTCCGAGATGGCGGAGATGATTGTCACCCAGCGCGGCTTCCAGGCGAACTCGCGCATCATAACCGTTTCCGATACCATGCTCGAGGAGCTCATAAACCTCAAGAGATAACATTAATCGCGGCGGCGAGTCTCTCGCCGTCACGTTCAAGCGGAAAAGCTGCGGCTTTTCCGCTTGAACGTGAAAAAAATAACTTATTATAATGGAGGCGGAGGATGATAATTCTCACAAGGCTCAACGGAAGCCGATTCGCGCTGAATTCGGATCTTATCGAGACCATCGAAGAGAACCCGGACACGACAATCCGCCTCGTCAATCGCAGTATGTACATCGTGCATGAGAGCATGAACGAGGTAATACAGTTGTTGACGGAATTTCGCAAACAGGCGGCGGGCTACTCCACAGTGGTAGTTCCGGAAAAAAGCGGGGAAGGGCAGCGTTAGGCAATGAAGAAGAAACTCGATTTAATGTCCGTCATAGGTATGCTGCTCGCCATCGTGCTGATGTTTGTCGGCATAATTCTCACCAAGAACAACGAGACCGGCGAGATGTCCATCAACATGATAAACCTCAAGAGCTTCTGGGACCCGACCAGCGTCGCGATAGTCGTCGGCGGAACCTTCGCGTGCCTGATGCTCAGCTTTCCGCTCTCGCAGTTCACCAAGATACCCAAGCATTTGAGCATCTGCTATATGCCCAAGGTGTATGAACCCACGAAGTACATAGACCAGCTTGTCGAGTTCGCGAAGAAGGCGAGAATCAACGGTCTGCTGTCGCTCGAGGAGGACGTCGCCGAGGTGAACGACGCATTCCTGAAAAACAGTGTGCAGATGATAGTCGACTCGGTCGACCCGGAAAAGGTCAAAAGCCAGATGGAATCGTGGCTGGATGACATGGACGAAAGACACGGCGCGGAACGCGGACTTTACGACAAGGGTGCTTCGCTTGCTCCGGCGTTCGGAATGATAGGAACGCTTATCGGACTCATAAACATGCTCAAAAACCTCTCGGATATGGCAAGCGTCGGACCGAATATGTCGGTCGCGCTCATAACGACGCTGTACGGCTCGATGCTAGCGAATATCTTCTTCGCCCCCATCTCCAACAAGCTGCACGTTCGCCACGAGGAGGAGTATCTGTGCAAGCGGATTATCTCCGAGGGCGTGCAGGCGATACAGGCGGGTGAAAACCCCAACCTCATACGCGAGCGGCTCATGCACATACTGCCCGAGTATACGCAAAAGAAGATGAACAAGGCAGCGGCTGCCGCTGCGGGCGCGGGCGACGGAGCCGAAGCCGCAGAGGGCGGCAAGGGCAAAAAATAACGGTCCGAAACACGCGGACGTGAGCAAAGGAGGGTGAGCGCATGGCGAGAAGAAGACAGCAGGAAGAGGGCGGCGGAGACAGCTGGCTGAATACCTACGCCGACATGGTTACGCTGCTGCTTACCTTTTTCGCGGTGCTCATCAGTATGTCCAGCGTCGACCAGGAAAAATTCAACGCGTTCATACGCTCGTTTTCCGCACTGCCGCAGGAGGTCATTGACGAGATAGTTTCGGAAGGACCTGTGAGCATCGGCAACTCCGAGGAGCCTGCCGACGCCAAACAGCTCCAGGAGCTGTTTGATTATCTGGCGGCATACGCCTCCAACGACTCAACGGGCGTCGATATAAAAAGCGTAAACGACGACATCATTTTCATCCGATTCGATTCCGCGCTGCTGTTCTACCCCGATTCCTACGCGCTGCTTCCCGAAAGCAAGCCGTTGCTCGAATACATAGGCGACGGGCTCAAGGCGCGCGAGGCGGACATAAAGATGATAAACATCATCGGTCACACCGCCGAGCCTCCGGAGGTCGAGCTGACCACCTCGGGGTGGATGCTCTCGGGTGAACGCGCAGGTTCTGTCGCTGCGTTCCTCGAGTACGAGAAAGCAATAGACCCCAAAAAGATGGTCATTTTGGGCTATGGCAAGCACTTTCCCATTGCGGACAATTCCACCGAGACAACTCGAAAGCTCAATCGCCGCGTCGAGATGATTGTGGTCGGCAACAACGCCGATACAAACTTTGATTTGTACGAAGTGCTCGGTGAGGTGTACAATCAAGCGGATAACCCGCAAAGCGGCGGCGAAAAGCTCTTTGAAGCGTACGACGATACGACCGCGCCCGACAGCACAGCGCAAGCCGATACAACGCCGTCCGATACGACGCCGGCTGCGGACGACGCGTCGCAAGGCGGCACGACAAACGCCGACACGCAAAACGCTCAGCCGGAGGACCCTGCACAGCAGGGCGCGGACGCGGCGAACTGAACAAGGCTCGGAAATACGGAACGAGGGGTCCGGGAAGGGAGAACAACCTTTTAGATGGCGGAAGCATTATCTCAAAGTCAGATAGACGAGCTGCTGAACCGAATGAAATCAGGAGCCGCCGGCGGCAAGGAAATCAAGGAAGAACAACCGCAAAACAAGATTAAGGAATACGACTTTTCCTCGCCGAAGAAGTTTACAAAAGACCAAATCCGCTCACTCAGCACCCTGTATGAAAGCTTCTCCCGAGTGATTGCCTCCTATTTCACGAGCGTGCTGCGAAACGTCTGCGAAGTAAATGTCAGCCAGATAGAGGAGCAGCGATACTACGAGTTCTCCAACGCGCTGCCGGACAACATACTCGTCGGAATGCAGTCCTTCAAGCCCGCGTCGGACAAATACGCAGAATCGACGCTGCTGTTCGAAATGAACACCTCCTTCGGCTTCCTGCTTATCGACAGGCTGCTCGGAGGCTCGGGCAGCGTGAAGAACGTAGACCGGTCCTACACGGCAATCGAGCTTGAGCTGCTGAACTTCGTGTTCAAGAACATAACCAAGTACTTTCAAGAAATCTGGAGCAACTACTTCGAAGTAAGCGTCGCGTTCACCAACATTGAGACAAACGGGCGATTGCTTCAGGCGTTCTCGCCGCAGGACGTCGTGGTCATCGTCTCACTTGAAATAAAGGACGAGAACAACACCTCGACGGCGAATATATGTATGCTCGCAGAGAACCTTGAGGAAATAATCCGCAGCTTCTCGACGAGATACGCTCACGCGGTAAAGCAGCAGGACCCGGCAAAAGAAAAGCTCAAGCGCGGCGTCATAATCGACAACCTGAAAAAGACGTCGCTGGACATAGAGGCGGTGCTCGATACCTGCAAGATGTCGGTTGCAGAGATTGCGAATTTGCAGGTGAACGACGTGATAGCGCTCAACAAAAAGATAGATGGCAACATAAGCGTCAATCTCGAAGGCATACCGTGGTACACGGCGCGCCTGGGCGAGGTGGACAGGAAGAAAGCCGTCAAGCTGGTAGAAAACATCGGAAAAGGAAAAGGGGGGATAACGGGTGGATAACGAACACATCGTGCTTAATGCGGAAGAACTCGATGCTATCGGAGAGATCATGAACATGAGCATGGGCGCGGCGGCGACAGCCGTCTCGACAATGCTGGAAAAACAGGTCACCATTACTACCCCGAAACTCAGTCAGGACAATATTGCGAATTTGGATTGCTCGGAGCTTGAGCCGTCGATAGTCATCACGATTAAATACGTCGAGGGCATAAACGGCATCAACACCATAATGCTTCGCCGCAAGGACATGAAGATTATTCTCGACCTGCTCATGGGCAACGATTACACGAGCGCGATGGACGACCTCGAGTTTGACGAGATGTGCATGAGCGCCTCGTGCGAGGTGATGAACCAGATGATGGGCGCGTCCTCGACGGCGCTCGCAGAGATTCTGGGCACAACGGTCAACATCTCCGCGCCGCAGGCAATGCTTGCGGACAACGGCGAATCGAGCGAGATAGCGTTCAAGAACATCGTGGGCATCGAGAACCTTGTTATCATCTCCTTCAAGATGTCTATAAAGGACGTGCTGGACACGACCTTCAGCTGCTTCCTTTCTGCGGAGCTTGCAAGCTGGATAGTTCACCACGTGAGCGACTCCTTCCCGATAGGACTGCTCAGCAGCGAGTCTCAGCCCGCTCCAGCGCCGGAAGCCGCGCCTGCCGCTGCGCCGACGCCCGCTCCAGCGCCGCAGCCTGTCGAGCAGCCGCAGCCTGAGCCGGTTAAAGTCCCGGAGGCCGCGCCCGTTTCACAAGCGCCTGCTCCCGCACCGCAGCCGGTCGCGCAGCCCGTTGCGACTCCGCAGCCGGTCGCGCCGCCTGCGCCGGCGCCGCAGCCTGTGGCGACTGCGCCGACGCCCGCTCCTGTGCCGACAGCGCAGCCCATTCCGACTCCGCAGCCGGTCGCACAGCCTGCTCCCGCGCCCGTGTATGCGCAGCCCGTACAGCCCATGCAGCCGATGGTCTCGCAGGTGATGCCGGAGGTCTCCATGGCGCAGCCGCAATACCAACAACCCATGCAGCCGCTTCCCGTTTACGCTCAGCCCGTGCCGCAGCCCGCTGCGAGCTACGCCGCGCCGCCCGTAAACGTGAGAAACGCCGAGTTCCCCAACTTCGCCTCGCAAAACACCCTGAAAATGCGTCCCGACTCGAATCTGGACCTGCTCATGGGCGTACAGCTGGAGGTCTCGGTCGTAATCGGCAAGACCAAGCGCAAGATAAAGGAGATAGCGGATTTCGGACAGGGCTCGGTGCTTGAGCTCAACAAGCAGACCGGAGCGCCCGCGGACGTGGTCGTGAACGGTCAGCTCATAGCCCACGGAGACGTTATCGTGGTCGGCGACAGCTTCGGCGTTCGCATAACCGAGATTGTCGGGACCAAAGAGCTCATGGAATCCATTGACCCCAACGCGTAAAGAAAAGCAAAGTTTAAGGAGAAGCTTGTTATGTATAAGATTATGATAGTCGACGACGCCGGATTCATGAGAAAGATGGTTCAGACCCAGCTCGGCTCGGCAGGCTACGACACCTTTGTCGAAGCGGAGGACGGACAGAAGGCGGTTGAGCTGTATCCCGCCGAGAAGCCCGACCTCGTAATAATGGATATCACCATGCCCAACATGGACGGCATCGAGGCGCTGCGCAACATCAAGGGCATCGACGCCAACGCAAAGGTCGTTATGTGCTCGGCTATGGGACAGGAATCCATGGTCATGGAGGCAATCAAGCTCGGAGCGCTCGACTTCATCGTCAAGCCCTTCAAGCAGGACAGGATAGTGCAGACGGTCTCCAAGCTGCTGCCGCTGTAAGATGGAGAGCTGGACGCAGGTTCTCTCGACAATCGGTATGCTGCTGCTCATGGTAGGCATATTTGTCGCCGCGTACTACACCTCCAAGGCTCTCGGAAAGCAGTACCAGCGCAAGGGAGTCGGCAGGGGCATTGAGATACTCGAAAGCGCGCCGGTGGGCAAGGGCGAGTCGCTGATTGTCGCGCGCGTCGCAAAGAAAGTCTACTTTCTGGGCGCGACGGCGCAGAGCATATCGCTCATAAGCGAGCTGCCGAGCGAGGAATTCCCCGACACGCCGCAGACCGACGCAAAGCCCACGAGCTTCGTGGACGCGCTCAAGGGCGCCATAGAAGCGAAAACGCAAAAGAAGAACGGTGAGACGCAAGATGACTGACACACCGACAGCCGCGGCAGAAAGCACGCGCGCTCATGGCAGGGCTCAAAAACTGTATAAAATAATGAGCGTCGTCGTTTCGCTGGCGGTAATCCTCGTTGTGATAGTCTCCCTGACGGTACGCGCAAATGCCGCGACTGTCACCTTCGACGTCTCGGGCACCGAGGACTCGGCGGGCATGGACAGCCTCAAGCTGTTGTTCCTGTTCGCACTGCTCGCGCTCGCGCCGTCCATACTCATAATGATGACCAGCTTCACGCGCATCGTCATCGTGTTCTCGTTCATGCGAAGTGCGCTCGGACTTCAGTCCACGCCGCCCAACCAGGTCATCGTCGGCATAGCGCTGTTTTTGTCGCTGTTCATCATGGCTCCCGTCGGGACCGAGATAAACGACACCGCGCTCGTCCCCTACTCCGAGGGCACGATAACCGCCGAGGAGGCGCTGGACGCCGCGCAGGACCCGCTCAAGGAGTTCATGCTCAAGCAGACCAAGACCTCCGACCTCAACTTGTTTTTGTCGCTGTCCGGTCAGCAGGCGGACCTCACGTCCATTGACCCCGAGCAGCTCATGGACCTCGGAATGGAGATAATCGTCCCCGCATTCATAACAAGCGAGCTGTCGCGGGCGTTCATGATTGGCTTTTTCCTCTATCTGCCGTTTCTGGTCATCGACATGATAGTCTCAAGCACGCTCATGTCCATCGGAATGGTCATGCTGCCGCCCTCCATGATTTCGCTGCCCTTCAAGCTGATGCTGTTTATCGTCGTGGACGGCTGGAGACTGCTCATGGAGATGCTAATCAAGAGCTTCTACTGACCAAACTAAACGGAAGGCGGGGTGACGGACAATGGGACAAGCGGATGTGCTCGTGGTGTTTCGCGAGACGGTTTGGATGATAGTCAAGCTGTCCGCGCCGCTGCTGCTCGTGAGTATGCTGCTCGGACTGATAATCTCGATATTTCAGGCGGCAACACAGATACACGAGCAGACGATAACCTTCGTGCCCAAGATAATCGGCATTGCGCTGCTGCTCATATTCGCAGGCTCGTGGATGCTCACCGAGCTGTCCGACTTCTTCAACTACGTCGTGACCTATGCCACGGGGCTGTAAGCGATGAGCGTCACACTGGCTTTGGTCGACATCGAGGCGTACATGGTCGTGTTCGCGCGGGTCGCGGGAATGATATTGTTCAATCCGCTGCTGTCGC
>CAYXRE010000089.1:1105-7842 GCA_964466125.1 uncultured Oscillospiraceae bacterium | reverse complement strand
AGATTCGAACTCGCTACCTCCACCTTGGCAAGGTGGCGCTCTGCCAAATGAGCTAAACCCGCGAAGCAGTTTGAGAAAATGGTGGGAACAACAGGGCTCGAACCTGTGACCTCTCGCGTGTGAGGCGAGCGCTCTGACCAGCTGAGCTATGCTCCCATTCGACCTTCATCGGTTGAAGTGCGACTTATATGATACAATATTCAAGCGCATTTTGTCAACCTCGTTTTGGACAAAAAATCACTTTGCTTCTCCGATTAATTCGAGCATTTCTTCGCGTGAAAAAACATACTTTCCCTCGCAGTAACTGCATACGATTTCAGTGCTGTCCTGCTCGTCGCAAAGTCTTTCAAGCTCTGCCGCCCCAAGGCTTATCAGCACGTTTCTCATTCGCTCACGCGAGCAGTCGCAGCGATACTCGTACTGCGCTTCGTCCAGCAAATCCGCGCCGAAACCCTCAAGCAGCTTCTTTGCCATGTCGTGTTGGTTCATGCCGCCGCTTAACATATTTGTGACACTCGGTATTTCCGCGATTCGTCGCTCAAACTCCGCCGCCGTCTCGTCGTCTGTTCCCGGCAGCAGCTGCAAAAGAAAACCTCCCGCGCAGCTAACGGTCAGGTCGGGGTTGACGAGCACGCCGAGCGCGCAAGCTGTCGGTATCTGCTCGCTGTGCGCGTAATAAGCGGTTATATCCTCGGCAATCTCGCCGCAGACCAACGGCACAGTACCGCTGCTGACCACACCGCCGGCATTTGAGCGAATCACAGTAAGCTCGCCGGACGCACCGACAAGCGCGCCGACGTTCAGCTTGTTGTTCTTTGGGTTGATGGGCTCGTCCGCACGCGGAAAGTCGCAATATCCCCGCACCCGTCCGAGCGTATCGCACGCCGCACACAAAGAGCCGATACTGCCGCCGCCGTTCACGCGAACGGTAAGCTTGTCGCTGTCGTTCTTCATGTTTGCCGCCATGAGCGCGCTCGCGCTCAAAAGCCGCCCCAGAGCCGCTGTGGCGGTCGCTGAGGTGATGTGAAGCCGCTCACAGCGTCTGACTATTTCGGTTGAATCGATTGCGCTTACGAGCGCGCAGCCGTCCTTTGCAATATAGCGCACCAGATTGTTCATTACTTCACCTTTTTTGCGCAAATCAGCATTCTCTCGCTGCGCTCGTCAAGCTGCTTGTAGCTTTCACCGTCCAGTACCTCACAAAGCTCATAGCCGCAGCGTTCGAGCAGAGCTTTCACCGTTTGCAGATCGTAAACATACTCGCTGAATTCATCGGTGTCTCGGCGATATCCGGATTTCACGGCGGAAAACACGTCCACCGTCATATCCACGCGCGCCGATTTTTCGTCCAATGAGTTGCGCCACACGACAAAGCTGTTTTCGTCCTCAAAGACAAAGGTATTGTCGGCAAGAGAATTTCTGTGCTTGTACTCTGTGTTGAGGTCAAAAATCAGAATTCCGCCCTTCTCGGTGAAAAGCGAGAAGCGGGAAAGCACCGTTTCCAGCTGTTTTTTGCTCGGTATATGGCTTAACGTGTCCAGCATACAGACAACGCCGCCGACTGTGCCGTACAAATCGAGCTCGCACAGGTCTTGGCATATAAAGCGCACGTCCGCGCCCGTTTCGGCGGCTTTTTCGTAAGCTCGCGCGAGCATCTGCTCGGAAACATCGACGCCTATCATGTCATAGCCGAGTGAAGAGAGCAATAAAGTAAGAGTGCCGGTGCCGCAGCCGGCATCCAGCACTATTTTGTTGATACTATTCTTATTGAATACGGCGTCGCAGTAGCGTGCGGCCGCGTCATAATCCACGTTTTCGGTAAACGTGTCATAGACGCTCCCGAGCGCGGAGTAACCGTCCATATGTTCAGTCCTCTTTGAGCTTACCCAGCTTTTTAAGTACGCACTTATAGCCGTCCGAGCCGAAGCTGAGCGAACGGTTCACGCGGCTTATTGTCGCGGTTGACGCCTTGGTTTCCTTGACTATGTCGTTATAGACCATGCCTTGAAGCAGCAAATTCGCGACATGGTATCTTTGGGATATTGCCTTGAGCTCGGTCACGGTGCAAAGGTCGTCGAAAAACTTATAGCATTCATCTGTCGTTTCGAGCGCCAGTATCGCCTCAAACAGGCTGTCCAGCGCCGAGGACCTGATTTTTTCGTTCAATGAATACATCTCCTTTACGCAAAGCTGCTTTTAGCAGTTTAACATACAAAAGCGCAAAAGTAAAGGTTCATATATCGTTTTTGACAATATCTTCGTAGCTTTCTCGGCGGATAATCGTTCTAGCCTCGCCGTCCTTAATCATGACCATTTCCGGACGCGGAATGCGGTTGTAGTTGGACGCCATTGAGTAGTTGTACGCGCCCGTGGCGAGCACTGCGATTATGTCGCCGGGAGCTGCTTGCTGAATGTAGGTGTTCTCCTGAATGAGGTCGCCGCTCTCACAGCATCTGCCCGCAATGGTGACCACCTTGTCCGCAGGCTTGGAAGCTTTGTTTGCAACAACGGCGGTGTATTCCGAGCCATAGAGCGCGTAGCGCGGGTTATCCGGCATTCCGCCGTCCACCGAAACATAGGTGCGAACGCCGGCAATCTCCTTTACCCCGCCTACGGTGTAAAGCGTTATGCCCGCAGGCGCGACGATGGCGCGACCGGGCTCGATGAGCATCTGCGGCAGCTCGAGTCCGAGCTTTGCAGCCTCGCTTTTCACGACGCTTGCGACGTCCTTAATAAACTCTGACGCGCTCAACGGGTCGTTTTTGTCAACATACTTTATACCAAAGCCGCCGCCGAGATTAAGTTTTGTAATCGTCACGTCCAGCTCGTCGCGCACCTTCTTTATGAAACCGAGCATAATGCGCGCGCTTTCGCAAAACGGTTCGGTCTCAAATATCTGGGAGCCGATGTGGCAGTGGATTCCCGTCAGGCGAACGTTTTCAAAACGCTTGGTGTTCGCGACCGCCTCAAATGCTTCGCCGTTTTCGAGCGCGAAGCCGAACTTGCTGTCTATGCTGCCGGTCACTACGTACTGGTGGGTGTGCGCCTCGACGCCCGGTTTGATTCTCAGCATTATGTCGGCGACGACGCCATGCGCAGCGGCTATGCTGTTGAGCAGTTCAAGCTCGGTTTCGTTGTCTACGATTATCGTGCCTACGCCGGATTCGAGCGCGTAGTTAAGCTCGCTTGCGGTCTTGTTGTTGCCGTGAAAGAATATCCTCTCGCGCGGGAAATCGACAGACAGCGCAGTATATAGCTCACCGCCCGACACAACGTCGATGCCCAGTCCCTCGCTGTCAACTATGCGGCACAGCTCCTTGCAGTTGAGCGCCTTGGACGCATAGATGACCATGCTGTTCGCGTAGTTGTCCGACATGGCTTTGGTGAACTCACGGCAGGAGCTTCTAATCTGGTTTTCGCTCATGCAGTAAAGCGGGGTCGAATAGCGAGACGCGAGCGAGACGACGTCCGCTCCGTCAAACTCGAGATTTCCGGCGGTGTTGACGCGAAGATAATCAGATGTCAGCATCGGTGTTCTCCTCAATGATAGAAGTTATTGTCGAGCGCAGCGCCTGCGCGCTTTCTGTCCCATTTGTCGTGAACGGGCAGACGGCGAGAAGATTGTAGGGCTTGAGTATCTTCTCGAACATCTCCATATTCGCGCGGTACTCTGTCTTGTTCAGCTTGTCGGTCTTAGTCAGTACCGCGGCGCACGGCAGCGAATAGCTGCGGATATAATCAAGCATTGTCATGTCGTCGCTCGATGGCGCATGGCGGGAATCGAGCAGCTGAAGCACGAGAGCTATCGTTCGTCCCGAGCCGAAGTAGTGCTCGATAAGCTCACCCCAGCGCTTCTTCTCCTCGTTTGAACGACGGGCATAGCCGTAGCCCGGCAAATCCACCATGTCATACTCGTCCGAGAGAGTGAAAAAGTTGATAGTCGTGGTCTTTCCGGGAGATGAGCTCACTCTCGCGAGCGAATTCCTTGCGCACAGCTTGTTGAGCAGTGAGGATTTGCCGACGTTGGAGCGCCCGCAAAAAACTATCTCTCTTTTACCGGTGAATGTGAGCTGCTCGGACAAGCCGCAGGAGCTTTTGAATACCGCTTTGTTAAAATCCATTTGTCACCTATATGGTTACTGTCGGTTCGCTTTTTAGTTCGGCTTTAACGTGACGACTTTGCTTTTTCACCTCGTCAGAGAAATTAAGCGCCGCTTTGAGCACTTCATCGACCGTCTCGACCGGGATAATCTCAATCGAGCTCTTGATTTCATCGCTCATCTCCACGAGGTCACAGAGATTGTCTTTGGGTATGATAACCGTGTTCAGCTTTTCCTTGTACGCAGCTATCAGCTTCTCGCGAAGCCCGCCGATTGCAAGCACGCGCCCACGAAGCGTTATCTCCCCTGTCATGGCGATTCCCTTCTTGACGGGTATGGAGCACAGCTCGGAGACAAGCGACACGGCAAGGGTAACTCCGGCAGACGGTCCGTCCTTCGGAACTGCACCCTCGGGAGCGTGTATATGAATGTCGTAGGATTTCAGCACGTCGGAGGGCACGCCGTAGTATTTCGGCAGCGTGCGCACATAGGTGAGCGCAAGCTTTGCTGACTCCTTCATCACGTCGCCGAGACTGCCCGTTATCTCGAGCTTTCCGCTTCCGGCGACGGCGACCGTCTCAATGGGCATGACCTCACCGCCGACCGCCGTCCACGCAAGACCGTTGACGACGCCGATTTCGGATTTGTGCGAAGCTATGCTGCCGCGGGTTATCGGCGGTCCGAGCATATCCGAGAGCATGGCGCAGCTGACCTTTACGCTTTCGGCTTCCTTGGAGACAATCTTTCTCGCCGATTTGCGAATTAGGGTCGATATGGTGCGCTCGAGCGTGCGAACGCCCGCCTCGCGTGTGTAGTCGTCGATTACCGCATAAAGCGCTTTGTCGGCAATGGAGAACTGCTCTTTTGTAAGCCCGTTTCTCAAGAGCTGCTTTTTGATAAGATGCAGCTTCGCTATCTTGAACTTCTCCTCGCGCGTATAGCTCGGCAGTTCGAGAATGTCCATTCTGTCCTGCAGCGGCAGCGGTATCATGGAAAGGTCGTTTGCGGTCGTAATGAACATGACCTTGCTAAGGTCGTAGGGCAAGTCGAGGAACAGGTCGCGGAAGGTGCTGTTCTGCTCGGGGTCGAGCACTTCAAGCAGCGCCGAGGAGGGGTCTCCGCGGTAGTCGTTGCTCAGTTTATCGACCTCGTCGAGCAGTATAAGAGGATTGGACGTCCCCGCCTGGTCAATCGCGCTGATTATGCGACCGGGCATTGAGGCAACGTAGGTGCGGCGATGTCCGCGTATCTCGCTTTCGTCCTTGATTCCGCCAAGCGACATACGAACGAACTTTCGGTTCATGCACTCGGCAATCGAGCGCGCAACGGATGTTTTGCCGACTCCGGGAGGTCCGACAAGGCAGAGTATCTGCCCGCCGGGGGTGTCGGTCAGGCTGCGCACGGCAAGGTATTCGAGTATGCGCTCCTTGACCTTTACAAGTCCGTAGTGGTCGCGCTCAAGGATTTTCTTTGCCGCGTTGAGGTCGTAGCGGTCCTTGGAATACTTTGACCACGGCAGCGACACCACGGTGTCGAGGTAGGTGCGTATGACCGCCGCCTCCTGTGAGTTTCCGGGATTTTGCAGCAGTCTGTCAACCTCTTTTTGCAGCTTCTTAGTGTACTCCTCGGCAAGCGGAAGCGCATTAATCTTCTCGCGGAATTCCTGTGCCTCGGTTAGCGTGTCGGTGCTGTCGCCGAGCTCGGTCGAAATGACCTTTATCTGCTCGCGAAGATAGTACTCCCTTTGGTTTTGGTCGATGGAATCCTGAACCTTGTCGTTTATGTCCTTTTCGATGTTAAGAACATGATTCTCGCGCACGAGTATGCCGTGCAGCAGCTGAAGTCTTGCGAGCGCGTCGGTCTTTTCGAGTATCGCCTGTTTGTCCTTGAATTCGATGTTGAGGTTATACGCAAGGTACTCGGCAAGCCGCGCGGGAGCAATGTCTGAAAAAGCCGTCGTTACTATGTCTGCGGACAGCTTGGGGAAATGCTCGGTGTAATTGTCAAGCTGCTCGCGAATCGCGCGCACCAAAGCGTCCGCAGAGTCTGCGTTTGCCTCTCGAATGGGTCTGGAATTTGCGCGAATCACATCGGCGACGCAGTAATCCTTGCCCTCGTGTATATTCACCAGACGTGCGCGGTAGCGGCAGTTCACCAGAACCTTTATGTAGTTCTCGGACAGTCTCAGCACCTGCTGCACCTCGGCGACGACGCCGTATTTGTACAAATCCTCAAGCTTTGGGTCTTCGACCGATATTTCGCGCTGGGCTATGAGAAATATCTGCGAATAGTTCTTCATCGCATATTCGATAGCCGCAATCGAGCGCTCGCGTCCGACGTCAAAATGATTCACCGTATCGGGAAAAACGACGACTCCGCGCATGGCGACAAGCGGCATCGTCTGTATGTTTTTAGAATTTACATTGACTTTTGTTATCATGATTTACCTCTCAAGATGTGCCTGAGAAAACATTATATATAATAAGTGTGAATAATGCAAGAATAGTAAAAGAGGAACGCCGCGGCGTCCCTCTTGTATTTTATGCCAGTTTCAGTTGCGGTTCTTCGCCTTCAACCGTTTTTTCGGTAACGGTTATCTGCTTGACGTCGGTTCGCGATGAGACGTCGTACATAATC
>CAYXRE010000089.1:0-1095 GCA_964466125.1 uncultured Oscillospiraceae bacterium | reverse complement strand
TCGGAATAAGGAAATTCTCCATTATCGCACGAAGTCCGCGCGCGCCGCTCTTGCGTTCGACCGCCTTTTTCGCTATTGCGTGAAGTGCCTCATCGGTGAACTCAAGCGAGATGTTGTCCATCTCCATAATGCGCTTGTATTGCTTTACGAGCGAGTTCTTCGGCTCAACAAGTATGCGAACGAGCATACTCTCATCGAGCGAATCCAGCACGCTGATTACAGGTATGCGTCCGACAAGCTCGGGTATCAGCCCGAATTTCACGATGTCGTGCGCGGTGACCTGCTTGACGATGTTTTCCTTTGCGTTGTCGCTTTTGTCCGCGAGCACCGCACCGAAACCCAAGGACGACTGCGCGACTCGCTGTTCGACAATCTTGTCGATTCCGTCGAATGCTCCGCCGCAAATGAACAAAATGTTTGAGGTGTCGATTTGAATAAACTGCTGCTGCGGGTGTTTTCTGCCGCCTCCGGGCGGTACGTTGGACACCGTGCCCTCGATTATTTTCAGCAGCGCTTGCTGAACGCCCTCGCCGCCGACATCGCGGGTTATCGACGGGTTCTCGCTTTTGCGTGTTATCTTGTCGAGCTCGTCGATGTAGATGATTCCACGCTGCGCGCGCTCGATGTCAAAATCCGCCGCCTGTATAAGCTTGAGCAGTATGTTTTCGACGTCCTCGCCGACGTAGCCGGCTTCGGTAAGCGTTGTGGCGTCCGCAATGGCAAAAGGAACGTCAAGCGCCTTTGCAAGGGTTTGAGCAAGGTAGGTCTTTCCGACGCCGGACGGTCCGAGCAGCAATATGTTGCTCTTTTGAAGCTCGACGTCGCCCGTGGAGGCGGTATTGTTCGCAATTCGTTTGTAATGGTTGTAGACCGCGACCGAAAGCACTATCTTCGCGTCGTCCTGCCCGATGACGTACTCGTCGAGAATGTCCTTTATCTCGCGCGGACGAAGCAGTCTGCTCTCGCCTCCCGCTCGTGTGACGGCACGTTTTTTCGGCGAATGATTGTGCGGCGCGGTGACAATGCCCTCCTCGTCGAGAAGGGTGTAGCACAGCATAACACATTCGTTGCAAATATAGATGTTCGGTCCGACGA
>CAYXRE010000088.1:0-7852 GCA_964466125.1 uncultured Oscillospiraceae bacterium | reverse complement strand
AACGGAAAGATGTTTGCGTCATTGGAACTGTATAAGGACGAGAGCTATTATAAAACGCTCGATATAATTCTCGACTTCAAGAACAGCACAAGCGTCGAGTACCTGTACGTCGTCAAGCCCGTCGGCAAGGGCGTGACGTTCATATTCGACTCGGATATGTCGCTGGGCGGCTACTCGGAGGGCGGCGGCTGTGAGCTGGGAGAATACATCGACCTCGACGAGACCTTCAGCCCGCACATACCCGACTTCGCCGCGGGACGCGAAATCGACCCGCTGATAACCCACGGCGAGTACGGCTGGCTGATGACGGTGGTCGAGCCGGTCAAGTACGCGGACGGCACGATGGCGGCGTACGTTATGGCGGACATCTCCATCAACAAGCTCATGGACGTCAGCGAGCATTATCTCATACTGCTCAGCTCCATTCTCATTCTCGTCACCGCCGCGTTTGCCTTCGGCTTTGTTATGCTCGTGCGCAAGCTCATCGTCCGCCCGATTGAGACGCTCACAAAAGAGACGGGAGCGTTCGTCGAGACCAACAAGGACTCGCTTGCGGGCGGTAAGCAGCTGTTTGCGAAGCTGGAAATCAAGACCGGCGACGAGCTTGAACAGCTTGCGCGCTCGGTCGTGAAAATGGAAAACGACACGGTGGATTACGTCCGCAACCTGACCGCCGTGACCGCCGAAAAGGAGCGCATAGGCGCGGAGCTCGGGGTCGCAACTCAGATTCAGGCGGATATGCTCCCGCGTATCTTCCCCGCTTTCCCCGGACACGACGAGTTTGACGTCTTCGCGTCCATGGACCCCGCACGCGAGGTCGGCGGAGACTTCTACGACTTTTTCCTCATCGACGAAACTCACCTTGGCGTGGTTATCGCGGACGTTTCCGGCAAGGGGGTTCCCGCCGCGCTGTTCATGGTCATATCCAAGACTCTCATCAAAAACCACGCCTGCTCCGGCGCGTCGCTGGGCAGCGTGTTTACCAAGGTTAACAACCAGCTTTGCGAAAACAACGAGGCGGGTATGTTCGTCACCGCGTGGATGGGCGTGCTCGACACCAAGACCGGTGTGCTCAAGTTTGTAAACGCCGGACACAACAAGCCGCTCGTGTGCCACGAAAACAAATGGGAATGGCTGGACACAAAGCCGGGCTTCGTGCTTGCGGGCTTTGAGGATTTCCGCTACAAGGAAGCGAGCATCACGCTTCAAGCGGGCGACAAGCTGTTTTTGTACACCGACGGCGTGACCGAAGCGCTCGACCCCGAGCAGGCGCTTTATTCGGACGAGCGGCTCAAGGACGAGCTGAACCGTCTGAGCGCGTCCGAGTGCGACGTCAACGAACTGGTGCGCGGCATTAAGAGCAGCGTTTATTCCTTCGCGAACGGCGCCGAGCAGGCGGACGACATCACCATGCTCGCGCTCGACTACCGCGGCGCCGCGCTCGAGACCGAACTTACCGTGAGCGCGGACACCTCCTCGCTTTCGGCGGTAAACGACTTCATCGAGTCCCGTCTCGACGAGCTGGGCTGCTCGAAGGAAGACAAGGCAAAGCTGCTCGTCGCGTCCGAGGAGCTGTTTGTGAACATCGCGCATTACGCCTACACCGACTCAACGCCCGGCAGCGCGACGGTGCACTTCGCCTACGCGCCCGACGGCACCGTGCGCATACGCTTTTGCGATTCGGGCACGCCGTTCAATCCGCTTACGCGCCGCGACCCCGATGTGAGCGCCGCCGCGAGCGAGCGTCCGATAGGCGGGCTTGGAATATTCATGGTCAAGAACAGCATGGATTCGACACGTTATGAATACGCGAACAATCAAAACGTGATAACAATAGAAAAAAACATTTCCGGAGGTCAATCATGAAAATCGAAAAGAATTCAGACGGCAGCAACCTTACCCTTCTTCTCACCGGCAGACTGGACACCGCGACCGCGCCGCAGCTCGAAGCCGAGCTCAAGCAGTCGATTGACGGCGTTACCAACCTCGTATTCGATATGACCGGACTCGAGTACATATCGAGCGCCGGTCTGCGCGTGCTGCTCGCAACACAGAAGGTCATGGCGCAGCAGGGCACGATGGAGCTGCACAATGTGAACGCGACCATTATGGACGTGTTCGAGATAACCGGCTTCACCGACATACTGACGATTAAATAAGCTCCCGCAGCAGCGCGACAACCGTTGGACAAACAAAAGATGCAATAAATAAGACCTGTTTTCACCAAAGTGAAAACAGGTCTTTCTTTCGTTCGCGTATTCAGTTCCAGCGGTCGGCGAGCGCGGACACCTCGTCGGTGAACCGCTCAAGCTGTTTGTTGGCAAGCTGCTGATTCTTGGACGCAACGGCGCGCAGCGCGTCGATTGCCGCGAGCAGCCGCCCGAACGCGGAGGACGGGTCGGGCTTCTTTGCCTGCTGCGCAGAGCCGTCCTTGGGCGGAATCGGCTTTTTGTTGCCCTCGCACACAAGCTCGCCGCTCGCAAGGTCCCAGCATTCGCCGTTGTACGGCGCGCTCGCGCTCATACCCAGCTCGTCGCTGAGCGTTTTTGCGAAAGTATCGGTCACTTCATCCTCGCCGTGGGTCACAAAGACGTGCGCAGGCTTGTTTTTGAACCCGCGCGCCCAGCGAATCAGCCCGTCGCGGTCGGCGTGACCGCTCACACCATCGAGATTGAGTATCTTTGCGGCGACGTTCACCGTTTCGCCGAACAGCTTTATCGACTTTGCGCCGGACAGCAGCTGCTCTCCGAGCGTCCCGGGCGACTGGAAGCCGACGAACAGCACGCTGCACTCCGAGCGCCACAGATTGTGCTTGAGGTGGTGGCGAATGCGTCCCGCCTCGCACATTCCGCTCGCTGAGATGATGACCTTAGGCTCGGCGTCCGTATTGAGCATACGGGACTCGTCGGTCGTGACAGACAGCGACAGCCCGGGGAATTGCAGCGGATTTATGCCCGCTTCTATGAGCGCCATGGCGTCCTCGTCCATATAGCCCTCGGTATTCTTGTTGAACACCTGCGTCGCCTCGACGGCGAGCGGGCTGTCAACGTAAACGCGAAAATCGGGATTGCTTTTGACAAGTCCGCGCTGCTTTATCTCACGAATGAAATACAGCAGCTCCTGCGTGCGCCCGACGGCAAAGGAGGGTATCACGAGATTCCCGCCGCGTTTCATGACGTCGTCGATTATCTGCGCAAAGCCGCTGACATAGTCGGGCGGCATATCATGCAGCCGGTCGCCGTAGGTGGACTCGATGACGACATAGTCCGCCTCGTCGGTCGTCTGCGGGTCATGCAGAATCGGCTGATTGATGTTGCCAAGGTCGCCCGAGAACACCAGCTTTTTCTCCACGCCGTTCTCGCGCAGCCAAACCTCAATACTCGCCGAGCCGAGCAGATGTCCGACGTCGGTGAAGCGTATTTTGACGTCCTCGGTCACCTGTATCATTTTGCCGTAGTCGCAGCGCGCGAAAAGCTGCGCCGTGCCGACGGCGTCCTCGGTGGTATAAAGCGGTTCGTAGGGCTTCTCCCCCGCTCTCGCCGCCTTGCGTGAGCGCCACTGCGCCTCGGTCTCCTGTATGTGCGCCGAATCGCGCAGCATGATGTCCGCAAGGTCGCCTGTCGCGGACGTCGAGAAAATCATACCGCGAAAGCCCTCTTTGTAAAGCATGGGCAGCTTGCCCGAGTGGTCGATGTGCGCGTGGGTGAGGAAAACATAGTCTATGCTGTTGGAGCTGACGGGCATGGGCTGATTTTCGTAGATATCCCTGCCCTGCTCCATGCCGAAATCCACAAGCATACGCTTGCCGCAAGCCTCGATGAGGTAGCAGCTTCCCGTGACCTCATGCGCCGCGCCGAGAAAGGTAATTTTCATAATTCGGGTCCTCCCGTTGGTGATGCTATAAGTTTACCACATTCCGCGCGTTCGTAAAAGCGGCTTGCGTGCGCAAAGAGAAAAAACTGCCGCGCTGCACGGTGTCGCCGGGTAATGCGATCGCAAAACAGCCGATGCTGTCGTGACTGCCGTTGTATTACTATTTGTATAATATGCGGCGATTTTGCCGCATAGTGTTTGCGGCGGCTGATACACCTCATATTAGCACAAAACGCCCCTCGCCGAAAACGGCGAGGGGCGTTTGCTATTGCTTCAATTGTGCGGCAAATGCGCGGCTCAGCCGTTGACCTTGACTGCGAACTTCGCGTCCTCGCCGTTGATGTTCCACTCCTGCTCGAAGCCCTCGGTGCTGCCGAACACAAACTCGTCCGCAAGCACGACCTTCTTGATGCGCGCGGCGTTGGCGTTCATTATGTCGCGCACCCGCTCGTTGCCGCTTTCGTACACGGTTATACGGTCGGTCACGTTGAAGCCCGCGTCCTTGCGCATGGATTGCAGCTTGCTGATTATCTCGTTGACAAAGCCCTCCTCGATGAGCTCGGGGGTCAGCGTTGTATCCAGCACGACGGTCACGCCGAAGTCGGTGAGCGTCTCGAAGCCGGAGGTCTGCGCTGTGTCGATGAGCAGCTCCTCCTCGGTAAGGCTTATGTCGCCGTCCGAGAGGGTCAGCGTCATCGCGCCGTTTTCGTCCAGCTCGCGCTTCTTCGCGCTGCCGTCCACCTCGGCGAGCGCCTGACGTATCTCGTTGACGCGCTTGCCGTACTTCGCGCCGAGCACCTTGAGCTGCGGCTTGAAGGTATAGCTCGTGAAGCGGGAGGCGTCCTTGATGAACTCAAGCTGCCTGACGTTCAGCTCGTCGAGAATAATGCTGCGGTACAGCTCGCTAAGGTCGTTTTTGCAAACGACGAACATCTGCGAGAGCGTCTTACGATTTTTAATGCTCGCGGCGTTGCGTGCGGCGCGTCCGAGAGTCACTATCTGGAGCACCTCGTCCATGTCCCGCTCAAGCTGCTCGTCAATGAAGGACGGGTCGCTGACGGGATAGTCGCACAGGTGGACGCTTATCGGCGCGCTTTCGTCGAGAGAGCAGACGAGATTGCGGTAGATGTCCTCGCACATGAACGGCACGAGCGGCGCGGCGAGCTTGGAGAGGGTCACGAGCGCGGTGTAAAGCGTCATATACGCCGCCTTTTTGTCCTCGCCCATGTTGGTCGTCCAGAAGCGCTCGCGCGAGCGGCGGATGTACCAGTTGGACAGCTCGTCCACAAAATCGCTCAGCGCGCGGGTCGTCTCGGGTATGCGGTAGTTCGCAAGGTCGTCGTCCACCTCGCTTATGAGCGAGTTGAGCCGTGAGAGCACCCAGCGGTCCATGACCGTGAGAGCGCAGTCGTGCAGTGAATACTTCGTCGCGTCAAATTTGTCGATGTTGGCGTAAAGCACAAAGAACGCATAGGAATTCCACAGCGTGGACATAAAGCGGCGCTGTCCCTCGACGACCGCCTTGCCGTGGAAGCGGTTGGGCAGCCACGGAGCGGAGTTGGAATAGAAATACCAGCGAATCGCGTCCGCGCCGTAGGTGTTCAGCGCCTCGAACGGGTCGACGGCGTTGCCCTTGCTCTTGCTCATCTTCTGCCCGTTCTCGTCCTGAACGTGTCCGAGCACTATGCAGTTCTTGAAAGGCGCTTTGTTGAATATGAGCGTCGAGATGGCGAGCAGCGAGTAGAACCAACCGCGCGTCTGGTCCACCGCCTCGGAAATGAAGTCGGCGGGGAACTGCGAGTTGAAAAGCTCCTCGTTCTCAAACGGATAGTGGTGCTGCGCAAAGGGCATCGAGCCGGAGTCATACCAGCAGTCGATGACCTCGGGAACGCGCTTCATCTGCTTGCCGCAGACGGGGCATTTTATCGTGACCGCGTCGATATACGGGCGGTGCAGCTCGATGTTGTCGGGGCAGTTGTCCGACATCTCCTTGAGCTCTGCAATCGAACCTATCGCGTGGCGGTGTCCGCATTCGCACTCCCATATCGGCAGCGGCGTGCCCCAGTAGCGGTTGCGGGAGACCGCCCAGTCCTGCACGTTCTCCAGCCAGTCGCCGAAGCGGCGCTTGCCGAGGCTTTCTGGAATCCAGTTTATCGTGTTGTTGTTGGCGATAAGCTCGTCCTTGACGGCGGTCATCTCGATGTACCACGACTCGCGGGCGTAGTAGATGAGCGGCGTGTCGCACCGCCAGCAGAACGGGTAGCTGTGCTCGAACTGCGGCGCGGCAAACAGCAGACCGCGGCTTTCGAGGTTTTTGAGGACCTCCTTGTCGGCGTCCTTGCAGAACACTCCGCCCCAAAGGGTGTTTTCGGTCATGCGTCCCTTTTCGTCCACCAGCTGCACGAACGGAAGCTTGTATTTTCTGCCGACGCGCGCGTCGTCCTCGCCGAACGCGGGCGCGATGTGGACGATGCCGGTGCCGTCCTCCATGGTGACATAGTTGTCGCAAACGACGTACCAGCCCTTTTCCTTCGCCGACGCGACGGCGAAATCGAACAGCGGCTCGTACTCCTTGCCCTCAAGCTGCTTGCCGGTATAGCTTTCGAGTATCTCGGCTCCCTCGCCGAGCACCTTTTCGACGAGCGCGAGCGCCATATAGTAGGTATAGCCGTCGGCGGATTTGACCTTGACATACTCCTTGTCCGGGTGCACGCAAAGACCGACGTTGGACGGCAGCGTCCACGGGGTCGTCGTCCATGCGAGTATATACGCGTCCTCGCCCTTCGCCTTGAAGCGGACGATGGCGGAGCGCTCCTTTACGTCCTTGTAGCCCTGCGCGACCTCGTGGGAGGAAAGCGGCGTTCCGCAGCGCGGGCAGTAGGGCACGACCTTGAAGCCCTTGTAAAGCAGCCCACGGTCGAATATCTTCTTGAGCGACCACCACTCGGACTCGATGAAGTTGTTGTCGTATGTGACATAGGGGTGCTCCATGTCCGCCCAGAAGCCGACCGTCGCGGAGAAGTCCTCCCACATACTCTTATATTTCCATACGCTCTCCTTGCATTTCTCAATGAAGGGGGCGATGCCGTAGGTCTCGATTTGTTCCTTGCCGTTGATGCCCAGCGATTTTTCGACCTCCAGCTCAACGGGCAGCCCGTGGGTGTCCCAGCCCGCCTTGCGCGGGACATAGTAGCCCTTCATGGCGGCGTAGCGGGGAATCATGTCCTTGATGACGCGCGTCAGAACGTGCCCGATATGCGGCTTGCCGTTCGCCGTCGGGGGACCGTCGTAGAAGGTGAAGGAGCGCTTGGGGTCGCGCATCTCCATGCTCTTTTCAAAGATATGATTGTCGCTCCAGAACTTTTCCGTCAGCTTTTCGCGATCCTTGAAATCCAGACTCGCATTGACCTCTTTATACATGACACACCTCGAAAAATGATTTGTAAAACAAAAAATCTCCGCCCCGAAACGGGACGAAGACGTTTACTTCGCTGTACCACCCATTTGCGCATACAGATAATATGTGCTTCCCTTAACGGAGGAATACCGGCGGCGCTTAATCGGATGTCCTTTGGGCGCGCGGCTCGGAGGGGATGTTCGCCGAAGCCTACTTGCACGCCGCCTTTCACCCTCGCGGCTCGCTTTGCTGCTTTCGCTTTTCGGATACTGTCCTCGTCATTGCCTTTTCGCTGTTTATTTACTCGAAAAGATTACCACTAAAGTTGTATTTAGTCAATAGTTATAACATACCAAGCAACCGCGTTTTCTCTCACGCGGTGATTAGCCGCGCTAAGCCTCCTAAACTGCGATTTTGGCGAAGTCTGTGTGCGAAAGCCCTCGAAGTTGAAAGTAATTGCTTTTTTCCTGCACTTTTGCTATATTTGCTTTAAGAATACCGCGCCGTATTGCAAGCGCGTAATGAGGAGAAACTATTATGGCTGAAAAGACAAAAAAGCCGGCTGCCGAGAAAACCTACGCC
>CAYXRE010000087.1:0-7909 GCA_964466125.1 uncultured Oscillospiraceae bacterium | reverse complement strand
GAGCTTCTCCGTGCAATGGGAGAGATTATCAAGCAAAACAAAGAGTATCTGACCGACCTTGACAGTCCCATAGGGGACAGCGACCACGGAATCAACATGGCTCGCGGGTTTTCAATAGTCGAGGAGAAACTCCCGACGCTTGAGGACAAAGACATCGGCACGATACTCAAAACAGTCGGCATGGCGCTCGTCTCGTCGGTCGGCGGCTCCGCCGGTCCGCTTTACGGAACGGCGTTCATGAAGGCGGGTGCGGACGCCTCCGGCAAGACCGAAATGACCGCGAGCGATTTTCTCAGCGCCCTGAGCGCCGGAATCGACGGCGTTATGATGCGCGGAAAGTCCACAACGGGCGAAAAGACCATGCTCGACGCTCTCGTACCTGCACGCGACGCTTTCAAGGCGGAGCTCGACGCGAACGGCGACTTCAAGAGCGCCATAACCAAGGCGGTCGAGGCTGCCGAAAAGGGCTGCGAATACACCAAGACAATCATCGCGACAAAAGGCCGCGCGAGCTATCTGGGCGAGCGCAGCATCGGGCATCAGGACCCGGGGGCGACCTCGTCCATGCTCATGCTCACGGCGATTCGCGACAACACCTGAGGTTGCGCTATGGTCGGAATTGTATTGGTATCCCACAGCGCAAAGGTCGCCGAAGGCGCGTATGACCTTGCGAAGATGATGGCGGCAGACGCGCCGGTCGCGTATGCCGGCGGGCTGGAGGACGGCGGTGCCGGAACCAGCTTTGAGAAAATCGACGCGGCGGTAAAGGCGGTTACAGCCGAGGACGGCGCGGTCATGCTCATGGACATGGGCAGCGCGCTCATGACGGCGGAGATGGTCGTCGAGGCAAACTCGGACAAAAAGATTCTGCTCGCCGACTGCCCGATAGTCGAAGGCGCGGTCAGCGCTGCTGTCTCCTCCTCGATGGGGCTTTCCGCCGAGGAGATTAAGGAGCAGCTTGAGGAGCCGGACGCGTTCAAAAAACTCATCTGATTTTGTTATTCATCCCCGCTTTCCTATGAGAGCGGGGATTTTTTATGGCTCGCAAAATGCGCGTCAGTGAAACATGAGCAATAATTACGGGATCATATTCGTTTGCGCACAATACAATGCGTATAAAGCGTTATACAAACAGTAATGCCAGAAAACTTACGACATTACATTTAGTATATTAATTTCGATTAAATATACAATTCGTAGAACAGGTAAACGCTTCACTATGAATACCAAGCATCACACTATTGCGCCGCAAGGCATAGTATGTAACGGAGATAATACTAATTGTAAATTTTACTGCGCAATTATATACAATGCGTAGAATCTGCGGTTCTAAGCCTGTTAAGAATGAGGAAATCGGATTGCAGTAAATAATATACAGTCAGCAAAAGAAAACAACCATATTACTATGAGTAGATTGCGGTTTATGGGGTATCCGAAAACACATTTGAGGCAATATTTGACACGCGGCACAAAACCATATATAATATCGCACATGGAAGCTAACGACGGCGCGGAACCCGCGCGAAGTACAAACGAATAGACACATAAACAAAGCGTAATCTGCCTTTCGGGGACGGGTTATGCTTTTTGTGTTAGAAAATTTGAGGTTATTATGACATCCGAAGACATACGAACAATTATGCTCATGCTGCTGTTCGTCGTTCTGTCCGCCTTTTTTTCGGCGACGGAGACGGCGTTCTCGTCGCTGAGCCGCACCAAAATCAAGAGCCTTGCAGACAAGGGAAATGCCCGCGCAAAGCTGACGCTCGGGCTTATCAGCGGCTATGATTCGCTGCTGTCCACCGTGCTTGTCGGCAACAACATCGTCAACATTGCTTTGGCGTCGGTCGCAACGGTGTTTTTCGTCTCCCACTGGGGAGATTCGGGCACGACATTGTCCACGCTTATCGTGACCGTTGTCGTGCTGATATTCGGCGAGATAACGCCCAAGAGCATGGCGAAGGAATCCCCCGAGAGCTTCGCGATGTTCAGCGCACCGTTCATCAAGGCACTGGGCGTTGTGCTGTTTCCGATAAACTGGCTTTTCTCCAAGTGGAAAAAGCTCATTGCGCGCATATTCAAGGTGCGCGGCGACCGTCGGCTGACCGACGCGGAGCTGCTGACGATTGTCGCCGAAGCGCAGCACGACGGCGCGCTCGACGAGCAGGAGAGCGAGCTTATTCGCTCGGCAATTGACTTCAACGACCAAAAAGCGGTCGGCATTGCCACGCCGCGGGTGGACATTGCGGGCGTGAGCATCGACGCGAGCAACGAGCAGATAATCGAGGTGTTCCGCGACACGGAATTCTCGCGGCTGCCGGTGTACGACGGAACGATTGACAACATCGTCGGCATAGTCCACCAAAAGGACTTTTACAACAGCGTGATTCGCGACAGAAAGCCGCTGCGCGAGGTCATAAACGAGGTCGTGTTCATCACCGAGTTTATGAAAATCGGCAGTCTTTTGAAGCTGCTGCAAAGCAAAAAGTGCCACATGGCGGTCATAACCGACGAGTTCGGCGGAACGGTCGGCATTGTTACCATGGAGGACATATTTGGGACGAGCACGACGACGTGGTCGAGGAAATCGTCCCCGTGTCCGAGGGCGTTTATCGCATCGAGGGCGCGGCGGACGCGGCGGATATGTTTGAGTTCTTCGGTCTCGCGGGGACGCCTGAGTCGGTGACGGTCAACGGCTGGGTGCTTGATGAGCTCGGCGAGATTCCGCAGCCGGACGACAGCTTTGAGTTTCAGGGTCTGACGGTCAAAATCCTTTCGACCGACGGACGCCGCGTGACCGAAATCGAGGTCATGCAAAAGCCCAAAGCCGAGGCAGAAGCGGAGTAATTTGCGGCAATGCAGCGCCGCGCGTCCATGTGACGCGCGGCGCTTTTATATGTCCGTTGCTGACGATTTTCGCCGTTCGGCGCACCTCAAAGCGACAACAATGGTACAGCGCGAAAAATGTCGAAGCATACTTGTTGACATACGTTGCGGCGGGGAATATAATGCAAATAGAACAAATGTTTTCACCATGTTAAGAAAGGAATTGTTAAAATGACGGTAAAAGAATTGAACGAACTGCGCTACCTGAAAAGAGAGATAACCGCAGAAAAAAGAAGACTGCGGGAGCTGGCGGACGCGGCTGTTTCGATGTCGAGCACGCCCAACGGTATGCCGCGCAGCAGCGGAAAGACCGACCGAACCGCGCTGTATGCGTGCGAGCTCGCTTATCTGCGCGAGCTGATTGCGGACAACATGAACCGCGCGGTCTGCCGGCTGCTGCAAACCCAGCAGTTTATCAACAGCATCGACGACTCGCTCACCCGCCAGATATTCACGCTGCGCTATTTCAAGGGCAAAAGCTGGCTTGCGGTGTCCATCGACATCGGACTTTGCGGCGAGCATGTACCGCGCCGCATACACGACGAGTATATGAGAAAACACGGCGCAAGGACAAGAGCAGGCGAAGAAAGCAAGAGCGAATCTGCAAATGAAACCGAAAACGATACTCCGCGTACGCCGCAGCCGCCGCGCGATTCACAAAGCACGGCGTATAGGGTATAATCAAACAAGTCAGACTTGCGGCACAGCAAAGGAGAAAGAATGCATAACTCGGTGGATTACATACGCGAAAGGCTGCTCGCGCTTGCGGACGAAAAGTACAAAGACTTCCAATGCCCACTCATACCGACGGTGGAGCGCGAGAGCGTAATCGGCGTTCGCACTCCTGCGGTGCGCGCGCTTGCAAAGGAGCTGCATGGCAGCGAATGCGCGCGGGAGTTTATGCGCTCGCTGCCGCACAGATATTATGAGGAAAACAATCTCCACGCCTTTTTAATCGAGCATATCCGCGAGTACGGCGAATGCGTCGCGGCGACCGATGCCTTTTTGCCGTATGTGGACAACTGGGCGACCTGTGATTCGATGAGCCCGAAGGTGTTCAAAAAGCACCTGCCAACGCTGCTGGAGCGAATCGAGCTTTGGCTTGCAAGCGACAGAACCTACACCGTGCGCTTCGGCATGGGTATGCTCATGCGCTTTTATCTGGACGAGGCGTTCGACGTTAAGTATCCCGCTTTGGTCGCGGCGGTGAGAAGCGAGGAATACTATGTCCGCATGATGGCGGCATGGTACTTCGCGACGGCGCTTGCCAAGCAGTACGACGCAGTGCTGCCGTTTATCGAACAGCACAGGCTGGACGAATGGACGCACAACAAGGCGATACAAAAGTCGATTGAAAGCTATCGCATATCCGACGAGCGCAAGGCTTATCTTCGCTCGCTCAAGATCTGAATCCGACAAAATCCTCATCCCAAGCGCCTTTTCAGAACCTGTTTTTTGCAAAAACGGGACAGTACGGATTTGAACAATCAAGCGGCAGGCGAAACGCCGGACTACGGCGGTATTGCTTGTCGCTTTTTACTCGATTGCTGCGCACAAAAAGCGATTGTTACAGATTCGCCGCGCCGCAAAGTGTGTTGTGGCTTGTGTTTTCCCTCTCGCTTCTCGTGTCGTAGCCGTGCCGACAACAGTTGGCTGATTCGTGTTTTTGCTTCGGTATTCCCGCGTTGCAACCATAAAGTGTCAACTCTGCATAAATTATCTCCCGAACGCCGATTTCTGCGGCTTTGGCAGTCCAAATAGGTTGACCGAGAGCGCAAAAAGTGGTATGTTAAATTATAGGATTTCCGCTTGCTCGACGATGACCGGGAGCTCACGCAGAGATGAAGAAATCGGACGAAGGCACGGTTTTTGACAGTACCAACAAAGAAGCACAGCGTCTGTCGGAGGCTTCGGCTATGCGGCTAAGCGCAGCTATGCTTTAAGCGGCAGCGGCATTCGCGCGTTTGTGCGAATGCCGCTTTTTTGTCATTCGCAAACATCGCCCAAACTTTGGAGAGACAAGCCTATGTCTAATGTAAAGACGGACGAATCTGCGCGCTTCAACGGCGCGTTTGAAAAAATGCTCGGAATTATGAACTCCATAGACAGCGGCATTACCGTCTCAAGCATTGAGGACGGGCGGCTGCGCACGCTTTTTGCGAACGACGAGTTTTATTCGATGCTGGGCTTCACTCCGCGCACGCTCAAGCTGGACGGCGAGCGGTTAATCGCGCTCATACACCCCAGCGACCGTGAACGGGTGGTCGCCGCCGCAAAAGCGCTTGTCATTCCCGGCTCAGCGTGCACTTTGGAATACCGCGCGATACGCGCCGACGGCAAGGTGATACTAATACGCAACAACATCTCCGTGCTCACCATAGACGGGGAGGGTACGCCGCTGCAAGTGGACATCTACACCGACATTTCGCATGAAAAGTCGGCGCACGACAAGCTGCGCGAGCTGAACGATTCGCTGGAGCACGAGCGCAAAAATCTGCGCGATATGATGAACGATACCCCGGGCGGCTTTGCTCGGCTGCGTGTGTTTGATGCTTCGCACGCGCAAACTCAATATGTAAACGACGGGCTTTGCGCCATGCGCGGCATGACCCGTGAGCAGCTGCTGGAGGCGGAGAAGAAGGACGCATTTGCGCTTGTCTATGAATCGGACGAGCCAAAGGTGCGCGAGGCAATGCGGGAAATGACGGTGAGCGGCGAGACGCGGTGCGTCGAGTGCCGGCTGCGCTGCGGCAGCGGAAGCTACGAGTGGTTTGTGATTTTCGGGCGGTATTCGCTCAATACGCTCGGCGAAGCGTTCATCAACGCCTACTACGCCGACGTTCCGCGCGCAGAAAGACAGGAGCTTTCCCTTCGCGAGACCATACCGTCCATTCTCGGCGCGATAATGGAATCCACCACCGACCTTTGCTTTGCAAAGGACAGGGAGCTGAATTACATCTGCTGCTCGCGCGCGTTCGCGGGAATGGTGGGGTTGTCCGACGAAAACGAGGTCGTCGGCAAGACCGACTTTGACCTGTTTACGCGCGATACTGCGGAGAAATTTCGCGCCGACGATATGCGGGTGTTTTCGACGGGCAGCTCGATTATTGACAAGGTCGAGTCGATACCCACGCAGGACGGAGTACCGCGCTTTTCCTCCACTTCAAAATATCTGCTGCGCGACACCGCGGGCAACACGATTGGGCTTTACGGCGTCGGGCGGGACATAACTGAATACCGCAACGCTTTCGAGCAACTCAAGCTTTTGACCGACAGCATTCCCGGAGGACTTGCCATGTTTGAGCTGACCGGCGACGGGATAAGGTCGGTTTATTTCTCCGAGGGATTCTTCCGCTTTTCGGGCTATACGCGCGAGGAGTACTCCGCGCTTGAAAAGAACGACCCGTTGGTACTCATTGAACATGAGGACAGAAAAAATGTGCTCGCCGCGCTGAACGAGCTTCGTGCGAATCCCGAACGGACGGTCGAGCTGAGCTGTCGCTGTCGCACAAAGGACGGGGAGCTGCGCTGGCTGAATATGCAGGCGTCTGCAAGTGAGCTTACCGCCGACAAGAGAATCATCAACGTCGTGCTGCTGGACGTCACAAGCGAAAGGCTTGCGCTGCTGGAGATGCAAATCAGCAACCAATTGGTGGACGACTCATCGTCGTCGGTCTATGTCTGCGACGCAAAAAGCTGTGAGCTGCTGTATGTAAATCGCCGCGCCGCGGAACTGGTCGGCAGCACTCCGCAGCTCGCGAAGGGGCAGAAATGCTACCGCTTTTTCAAGGGACTTAACAAGAAATGCGAGCGGTGCTATATGGACTACGCGAACGACGTCGATTACACGGCGGTCGAGTATTCCTCCGAGCAGACGAACAGGCATTTTATGACCCGCGGCAAGTTTATCGACTGGGGCGGCTCGCGCGCGTTCGTGCAGTACCTAAGCGACATCACCGAGCGCGTCGAGACCCAACGCCGGCTTCGCAACCTTTTGGACGGAATACCCGCAGGCGTCGGAATATTTGATTATTATGACGACGGCAGACTCGAGATGGTCTACCTCAACAACGGCTACTACCAGCTCGTCGGCTCCGCCCGCGAGGAGCACAACGATTTTGAGGGTATGCCGGTGCTTGAGTATATCAATTCTTCGGATATACGGCATATGTTCGACGAGCTGCGGGAGGCGCTAAAAAACGAGCGCACGGCAGGCGCGGATATTCGGGTGAAAACCGGTTCGGGTCAGTATATGTGGGTCGGCGCGCGCGCGAGCGTTGCGTATGTGACCGACGAAAAGACGGTGTTGTATGTAACCTTCTCCGACATCGACCGCGAAAAGAAGGACAAGCTGCGGCTGGAGGCGAGTAAGCGCATAGTCGAGCTTGCAAATCAGGTCGGCGGAATCTCGCTTTGGCTTTACAATCTCGAGACCCACCGCATCTCTCACGACATGGAGAACGATTCCTACTCAAAAATGCCGTCGGTTGTCGAGAATGTGCCGTACTGTTATTTCGGGACCGGCGAGATTGCGCCGGAGAGCGAAGCGGAGTTTATGCGAATGTACACCGAGCTGTTCGAGGGCGCTCAGCGCTGCGAGTGCGTGGTGCGTCTGCGCGAGCCTTCAGGCAGTCAGTATGTTTGGCAGAGAATCGTATATACGCGGCTGCACGACTCCTTTTTTGACGGCAGCTACGCGATAGGGCTTTCCACCAGCGTGCAGCTTGCGCACGATATGCAGATGCGCTATGAGCACGAGCTGCTGCTGCGACACGAGATGGTCAAGGACTCGCTTGTTTATTACGAACTGAATTTGAACACCGATGTAATCGAGGAATACCGCTCGCTTACGGACGACGTTTCGGGCATGAAGACCGGCGCGCTCGCAACCGAGGAGCTTTGCGAGAGTATACTGGCAAACGTCGTGCCCGAGGACCGCGAGCGCATACGCAGCACCATGTTCGCGCCTGCGCTTCGCGAAGCGTACCTTTCCAACAAGACCGACGTCGAGCTCGTCTATCGC
>CAYXRE010000086.1:481-8177 GCA_964466125.1 uncultured Oscillospiraceae bacterium | reverse complement strand
GCAACAAAACGACGCCTACCACGCCCTTGAGAAATGCGGCGGACTGATTATGACCGGCCCGACCGGCACCAACGTAAACGACCTCTCGGTGCTGCTCATCAAGCGCTGAGGCTATATTACATTATATATACCGACCTGTCCGTGCGTGGGCAGGTCGGTATTTTTGCGCCGCGCGCTAAAAAGTTTGTCGTTGCGAATCCCGCGCCGCGCACAGTCGATTCCCCGCCGTTTGTTGCTGCGCTTGCCTTGTGTGTACAGTAAATACTTAAAATTACCGCTTGACAGTTGAGCACT
Organism: uncultured Oscillospiraceae bacterium; assembly: GCA_964466125.1. Lineage (GTDB taxonomy): Bacteria > Bacillota > Clostridia > Oscillospirales > Ruminococcaceae > JAUNBN01. The sequence goes on along the minus strand of CAYXRE010000086.1, from coordinate 7,883 downwards.
CACTCAACTATAATAATGTCAGTTGAACAACTACTCAACCGTTACGGAGGCGAGAAGATGTCCAGAAACGAATACACCTGCGACTGCACCGTCGTTCACGAGGACGCCGTGCGGGAGGTCGAAAAGCAGATGGCGGAGGACGCGCTGTACGAACAGGCGGCGGCTTTTTTCAAGGTGCTCGGCGACATGACCCGAGTTAAGATAATCTCCGCGCTGGTGTGCAGAGAGCTTTGCGTGTGCGACATTGCGAACATTCTAAACATGACCAAGTCGGCGGTTTCCCACCAGCTCGCGACGCTTCGCGCGGCGAATTTTGTTTCATGCCGCCGCGAGGGCAAGACCGCCTACTACTCGCTGGCGGACGAGCACATTGAGGAGATTTTGGGCGTCGGAATCGTCCACATTCAGGAATGAGGTAACCCTACTTATGGAAAAAGAACAAAAAATCACCCTTGCGCGGATAATCGCGGCGGCGGCGCTGCTTGCGCCGTACTTCATACCCGGCGTCAGTGACACCGCAAAGCTGGTGCTCTGCGTCGCGTCCTACCTTCTCGTCGGCGCGGACGTGCTGTGGGAGGCTGTCAGAAACATATTCCACGGCGAGGTGTTTGACGAGAACTTTCTCATGTCGCTTGCAACGATAGGCGCGCTTGCGACGGGGGAGTATCCCGAGGCGGCGGCAGTCATGCTGTTTTACCAAATCGGCGAGCTGTTTTCGGACATCGCGGTCGAGAAAAGCCGCGCGTCCATCTCCTCGCTTATGGATATTCGCCCCGATTACGCAAACGTCGAACAGGACGGAGAGCTCAGGCAAGTATCACCTGATGAGGTCGCCAAGGGTACGATAATCGTCGTCAAGCCCGGCGAGAAGGTGCCGCTGGACGGCGTTGTTATAGAGGGCGAATCCAGTCTCAATACGACCGCGCTGACGGGCGAGAGCCTGCCGCGCGACGTAGCTGTGGGCGACAATGTGATAAGCGGCTGCGTGAATATGAGCGGGCTGCTGCGCGTGCGCACGAGCGGCACCTACGGCGAGTCCACAGTGTCCAAGATACTGGAGCTTGTCGAGAACTCGGATTCCGGCAAGGCAAAAACCGAGAAATTCATCACCCGCTTTGCGCGGGTCTATACCCCCGTCGTCGTAATCGGAGCGGCATTGCTTGCGCTGGTGCCGTCGCTGATTACCGGCGAGTGGACGATGTGGATTCAGCGCGCGCTGATTTTCCTCGTCATCTCCTGCCCGTGCGCGCTGGTCATCTCGATACCGCTCGGCTTCTTCGGCGGCGTCGGCGGCGCCTCGCGCATAGGCGTGCTCGTCAAAGGCTCCAACTACCTTGAGGCGCTCGCGCGCACCGAGACCGTCGTGTTCGACAAGACCGGCACTCTGACTATGGGGAATTTCAAGGTGACGGTCATTCATCCCGAGGTAATATCGGAAGGCGACCTGCTTGAGATAGCGGCAATGGCGGAGAGCTATTCCGACCACCCCATTTCTCAGTCGCTTCGTGCGGCGTACAACCGCACGATAAACAAATCGCGCATAACCGACGTCGAGGACATAACCGGCAAGGGAATAAAGGCGGTCGTGGACGGCAAAACGGTGTACGCGGGCAACAGCAAGCTCATGGACGACATCGACGCGAAGTGGAAAGCCTGCGAGCATGAGGGCACGATAATCCACGTCGCGCTGGACGGCGAGTACGTCGGGCATATCGTCATCGCGGACGAGGTCAAGCCGAGCTCCAAGGCGGCGATTGCCGCGCTCAAGGCGGCGGGCGTCAAAAATACCGTTTTGCTCACGGGCGACCGCAGATCGGTCGGCGACAGCGTGGCAAAGCAGCTCGGGCTGGACGAGGCTCACAGCGAGCTGCTGCCCGCAGACAAGGTGAAGGAGGTCGAACGGCTGCTTTCGCAAAAGGGCGCAAAAGGCGCGCTGGTGTTCGTCGGCGACGGCATCAACGACGCTCCGGTGCTCAAGCGGGCGGACGTCGGCATTGCCATGGGCGCGCTAGGCTCGGACGCGGCGATTGAGGCGGCGGACGTGGTGCTTATGGACGACGATCCCCGAAAGATAGCGCAAGCGGTCAGTATATCCCGCCGCACGCTGCAAATCGTGACCGAAAACATAGTTTTTGCGCTCGCGATAAAGCTCGCGTTCCTCGCTCTTGGCGCTTTCGGCATGGCGAATATGTGGCAGGCGGTCTTTGCCGACGTCGGCGTGACCTTTATTGCGGTGCTAAACTCGCTGCGCGCCATGAACATAAAAAAGTAACGCGGTATAATGAGTCCAATGCATCGCGGCTGCGAATCCCGACAAAGGGAAGCGCAGCCGTCGCTTTTTGTCAAAAAATGCGAATATCCGATAGACATTCGCGGCGCGAACGCTATAATGGAACATAACGGTTAATCCGAAAAACGGCGCGCAGGCTCAAGAAACTTGCGTGCAAACACATTTTTAGGAGAGAGAAAATGAACACTATTATTGAATTCATCGGTCTTGCCATGCTCATCGGGGCAATACTTGGTACGGCGCTCTCGCTCGCGCGTAAGGAGAAAAGCCCCAAGTGGGCAAAAACTCTGCTCATCGCGGCGTTTCCCATGCTGCTTTTCGGGCTGAGCTTCACAATCATTCCCACCGGCTATACCGGCGTCGCCTCGACCTTCGGGCAGATTAATCCCAACCCGCTGCCCAACGGCTTCAACTGGAAGATACCCATAATCCAGTCGATTGAGCGGGTCAACAACAAGCAGCAGGATCAGTCCTACCCCTCAAAGGTATGGTCGGAGACCAAAGAGCAGACCGTGCTTTTTATGGAGGACATAACGATAACCTTCCAGATTAATCCCGAGAAGTCCGCGTGGATTTTTGCGAACGTGACCGATTATACGAACAATCTTGTTTCCCCGACCCTCGTCGCGTCCGCGCTCAAGGAGGCGTCGCGCACCATCACCACCGAGCAGGCGACCAACCGCGGAGTCATCGAGCCTGCGGCGACCGAGTCGATACAAAAGGCGCTTGACGACAAGTACGGCGCGGACACCGTGCGCGTGCTCAAGGTCGTCATAAGCAACATGGATTTTGAGGATTCCTACAACGCCGCGATAAACGAGCGCCAGATTGCCAAGCTCGCGCAGGAGAAGCAGGAAATCGAGAACCAGACCAACATAGACAAAGCCGCCGCCGAAGCGGAGGCTGCGCGCATGACCGCTCAGGGAGCTGCGGACGCCGCGCTCATCGAAGCGCAGGCGAAGGCGGACGCCAACCGCATAGTGTCCGAGAGCATAACCGACAAGACCCAGAAGCAGGACGCGATAGACCGCTGGGACGGCACGCTGCCGAAATACGTGACCGGCACCAACGGCACCTTCGGCATACTTGAGGCGGCGGAGTAATTCACACCCAACGCCACGCAGGCATAAGGCGCACTCCCGTGTCTGCATGAAAGTATTCACGCTCTCGCAATTTCGGGAGCTTGCGCTTCACCTCAGCCGGCTGCGAACAACAAAAGAGTATTAAGCAACGAAAAATCCCGCTGTTTTACAGCGGGATTTTTTCTGTTGCTGCCGAAAGTCCTATAAATGGTATAGTCAAAATGATACAGTGGTATTACAAAAACAGTAATTGCCCAAAGTGCCGTCGGCAAAAACATGAATATGAGCCTGCAAATCCTTAAAATAACGCGTAAATCGCAATTATTCGCAAAATATCCAAGGATACTTTGATTTTCGACAAAATTCTCTTGATTATACGGTGCGAAAGTATGTATCCTTAGAATGGATTGGTAAATATTACATACAAAATGTAATTTAAAATGTCTATACATCGCTGCCGACGCTGAAAATCCATCTAAATTACGAATCGAGGTAAGCGCAATGAATACCTACCCTGCGCATATCAGAAGCGCAAACGGAGCCGTCGCGTCGCGCGAGCAGACGGTTCGCGAGCACTGCGAAAAAAGCGCCGAGTACGCGCAAAACTGCCTGTCCCGTGTCGGTCTGGGACAGACGGCGTACCTTGCGGGTCTGACGCATGACGCAGGCAAATACACCCGCGTGTTTGAGGAATACCTGCGTTCGGACGGCGCAGCGGCGCGCGGCTCGGTCATTCACACCTTTGCGGCGGTAAAGCTGCTGCTTGAGCGCTATCACTCAGGCGATGGGAGTGTGCGCGATGCAGTCTGTGAGCTGCTTGCCGTTGCCGTCGGCTCTCATCACGGGTTGTTCGACTGCGTGGATGAAAACCGAAAAAACGGATTCGAGCACCGAATCAGCAAGCAGTACGACGGGTGCAGCGAGGCAATACCAAACTACTTCGCGCTTTGCTGCGGCGAGGCGCGGCTGGACGAGCTGTTCGAGAGCGCGCTCGCCGAGCTTGCGCCGATTATCGAACGAATAAACGAGCTCCCGAGCGGCGAAGAAACCAATGTCGAGACGATGTTTTATGCCGGTCTGCTCTCGCGGCTGCTGCTGTCGTCGGTCATTGAGGGCGACCGTCGGGACACGGCGGAGTTTATGCGCGACGTGCAGTTTCCGCCGCGCCGCGGTGAGGAGCAGCTGCGGGATATGTGGAGCGGGCGGCTTGCATATCTGGAAGCCGGGATTGACAGATTTAAGGCTGACACGCCGATAAACAAAGCGAGAGGGGAAATCTCCCGCCGCTGCCGCGATTTTGCCGAGCACAAGGGCGGAGTGATACGGCTGAATCTGCCGACGGGAGCAGGAAAGACGCTGTCGGTGCTGCGTTTTGCGCTGGCGCACGCAAAGAAGTACGCAAAGGAACGAATTGTTTATGTCGCGCCGCTGCTGAGCATAATCGAGCAAAACGCCGGAGTGATTAGAGAGTACATAGGCAATGACGATATTATTCTTGAGCATCACTCCAACATAGTGCAGCCCGAGCAGGACGAACAGCTGGATATGCGCGAGCTGCTGTGCGATACGTGGGATTCGCCTATCATAATCACCACCATGGTGCAGCTTTTCAATACGCTGTACGACGGCGCGACCACGTCGATAAGGCGAATGCATTCGCTGTGCGGCAGTGTGATAATCATCGACGAGGTGCAGTCGGTGCCGGATTATCTGCTGAGTCTGTTCACTTTGGCGGTAAATTTTCTTTGCGAAGTGATGGACGCGACGGTAGTGCTGTGTTCGGCGACACAGCCGTGCATGGAACGGCTTCCGCACCCGCTGCGAGGACCTGTAAGCGATATGGTGCCGTACGATGAGGCGCTGTGGTCGGTCTTTCGGCGAACCGAAATAAAGCCGCTCGGAAGTATGACCCTTTCGCAGCTCGCGGATTTTGCGCGCGGCGTGCTTCTCGAAAGCGACAGTCTGCTTATAGTGTGCAACAAAAAAGATGAGGCGAGAGAGCTGTTTCATCAGCTTCGGGATTTCGGCGGACGCTGCTTTCATCTGTCGGCGTCCATGTGCATGGCACACCGCAAACGGGTGCTCAGAAATCTTCTCACGTCGCTCGACGCGCATGACGGGGTAAAAACACTGTGCGTCTCAACGCAGGTCATCGAGGCGGGCATTGACATCTCCTTTGAGCGCGCGCTGAGGCTTTTGGCGGGCATGGACAGCGTGATTCAGACCTTCGGACGCTGCAACCGAAACGCCGAGGCAGGTACGGGCGTCGTCTCTCCGGTGTACGTCGTGGAGTGCACGGGAGAAAAGCTCGGAAAGCTGCAGTCGATTCAATCGGGCAAGGACGCGAGCGCCGCGCTGTTGTGCGAATTTGCGCGCGACCCCGAGCACTTTGAGAGCAGGCTCGATTCCGAGGCAGCTATCGAGTTTTTCTATCGCACGCTGTATCGCCGCATGGCGGTCGGACCGGTCGATTTTCCGATACCGAAAAAGGACTGTACGCTGCTGGATTTGCTCTCGTGCAACTACCGCTTCGCGACCGAGGAGCTTCCCGATAGCGAACGCTACTGTCTGCGTCAGGCGTTTCGGCTCGCTTCGTCGCTGTTCAATGTCTTCGAGCGCGGCGCGACGGACGTCATCGTCCCTTGCGGGGAATCCGACAAACTCATACAGGAGCTTGGCAGCAGCAAGGCGAAATACGATATTTTGTATCAAAAGAAACTGCTTGATGAAGCGAAGGAGTACTGCGTGAGCTTATATAAATATGAACTGGACGCGCTGCAAAGAGAGGGGGCGATCTATACGGAATGCGGCGCAATGATACTCAAGGGTCATTATGACCCCGACACGGGATTTTCAATTGATAACAATAAACTTGAATTTGAGGAGGTGTAAAACTTGGAACATCAGAACATTGTGGAATTTGAGCTTTTCGGCGACTGCGCGCTGTTTTCCGACCCGCTCATGCGCGTCGGCGGCGAGAAGTGCAGCTATCAGGTGCCGACCTACGAGGCGCTCAAGGGGGCATTATCATCCATTTATTGGAAACCGACTTTGATCTGGGTGATAGACGCAGTCCGCGTGATGAACCCAATACAGACTGCGGTAAAAGGCATTCGTCCGATCAAGTACAACGGCGGAAACGAGCTTGCATATTATACATATCTCGTAAACTGCCGCTATCAGGTGCGCGCTCATTTTGAATGGAACGAGAACCGACCCGAGCTTGCAAGCGACCGCAATGAAAACAAGCACCACAACATCGCGCGGCGAATGATCGAGCGCGGCGGCAGACGGGACGTGTTTTTAGGCACGCGGGAATGTCAGGGCTATGTCGCGCCGTGTGTTTTCGGCGAAGGAGCGGGGCATTATGACGAGCTGCCCGAGCTGGCGTTCGGGCTTATGTATCACGGCATAATCTATGCCGATGAGGCGTACTCGGAGCAGACCGCGGGCAAAATGACCGCGCGCTTCTGGCGTCCGGTGATGAAAAACGGGGTGATTACCTTTTCGCGTCCGGACGAGTGTGAAATAATAAAGCCGCTGGGCGATATGGAGATGAAACCCTTCGGTGAGCAGTTGGGCAACTTTTCGGGACTGCGCGAATTCGGGGAGGTGAGCTGATGGGATTATTACAGCAATCGTGCGAGACCTTCGAGAGCTTTAAGCATCTTGCCGGCATTGTCGAGCAGGGCAAAACGCCGCTCGCACCCATTGCACATACCTTAAAAAGCGCGGATATCGAGGTGACTGTAGACGCAGACGGCGCTTTTCAAACCGCGCGCACAGTGGACAAGGACGAGCCGAAGATTATCATTCCCGTGACTATGGAATCCGCGGGACGGGTGGCGGCTCCATGTGCGCATCCGCTTTGTGACTATCTTTCATACATCGCGCCGAAAGACCGGGAGAAACACGACTTGTATGTTGAACAGTTGTCCGAGTGGGCAAACTCGGAGTTTTCTCACCCAAAGCTTATGGCGATATTGAAATATGTGCAAAATGGCAGTATTCTCAGAGACCTTGCAGCTGC
>CAYXRE010000086.1:0-471 GCA_964466125.1 uncultured Oscillospiraceae bacterium | reverse complement strand
CGAGGACGGCGGCAAGAAGGACGATAAGCTGTTTGTACGCTGGGTAGTGAACGGTTTGGGCGAAGAACAAAGCGGGCCTTGCTGGAGTGACCTGTCACTTTTTCGTTCGTTTATCGATTACTATGCAAACAAGCTCGGCGATGCCGAGCGGGGACTGTGTATGGTTTACGGCAGCGACGAAACGCTCGCTTCACAGCATCCCAAAGGAGTGATTTCTTCGTGCGGCGGCAACGCAAAGCTGATTTCAGCAAACGACACCGTCAATTTTACCTTTCGCGGACGTTTTTCAGACAGCAGACAGGCGGCGACGGTGAGCTACGAGGCGTCGCAAAAGGCGCACAACGCACTGAGCTGGATAGCGGCAAATCAGGGGGTGCGCGTCGCCTTGCCTGGAGATTCGACGATAACGACCGACGAGCAGGACAAGAGTTTCAGCTCGTTCGGAGGACGCACATTTTTATGTTGGAATCC
>CAYXRE010000085.1:3788-8184 GCA_964466125.1 uncultured Oscillospiraceae bacterium | reverse complement strand
GCAGGCTTCGAGAAGCGCGTTCTTTTCAAACTCATCGTAATTGAACTCTCGGACGATGCTGCCCTTGCGAATGACCAGTATTCTGTCGCAAAGTCCCATTATTTCATTGAGCTCGGACGAAATCACGAACATTCCCTTGCCCTCTTTAACCTGATTTTCCAATATGCTGTATATTTCATATTTAGCGCCGACATCCACTCCTCGGGTCGGTTCGTCGAGGATCAGAACCTTGGGTGAACGATTGAGCCATTTTGCGATGACGACCTTCTGCTGATTTCCGCCGCTAAGGTGCTGCACGATTTTTTTCAGGCTCGACGTCTTGATGTTCAGGTCCTTTATGTTCTCCTTGCCGACTTCCGTTTCCTTTTTAGTGTCCATGAAGCCCAGCTTGTTCTTTTCAAAGCGTTCGAGATTCGCAGCTACCAGATTAAACCCGACTGTTTGCTTGACCATCAACCCTTCGTCGCGGCGGTTCTCTGTGATGAGTCCAATCCCGTTCTCAATCGCCTCCTCCGGCTGGGTTATGCGCACCGCTTTCTTGTCGATGAAGATTTTACCCCGCTCGTACTTCTCAAGTCCGAATATCGAGCGGACTATCTCCGACCTGCCCGAGCCCATCAGCCCGTACAGACCGACAATCTCGCCCTCGTGAACCGTGAAGGAAATGTCGTTGTAGCGCTCGCCGCGTCCGAGTCCTTCGACGCGCAGCAGCTCTTTTCCGGGCTCAAATCTCTTGCGCTCAAACATCTCGTCCAGCTCACGTCCGAGCATGAGCGACACGATTTCGTTTGTGGACGTCTGCGAGGTCTCTTTGGTCTCAATTTTTCTGCCGTCCCGCATGATCGTTATACGGTCGCATATCTCAAACACCTCGTCCAAACGGTGAGAGATGAATATGATCGAGATGCCCTTCTCCCGAAGCCTGCGCATAAGATTGAACAGCTTTTGCACCTCTTTGCGGGTCAGCGAGGAGGTCGGCTCGTCCAAAACCAGTATCTTTGTGTCGATCGTCAGGCAGCGGGCAATCTCAATGAGCTGCCGCTCCCCCATCTGAAGGTTTTTCACCAGCTCCGAGGGCTTGTGCTGCTCAAGGTTGACCCCCTTGAGCACCTCCTCGGTCTTTTTCCTCAACTCTCCGGTGAGAATCAACGGACCCCTTCTCGGAAAGTCTTGGACAAACACATTTGTTGCAATGTCCAAATCAGGAAACAGCGACAACTCCTGATGTATGAACGAAACGCCGAGCGCTTGCGCGTCCTTCGGGTTGCGTATCGCCGCCTTCTGCCCGTCAATCCATACCTCGCCGCCGTCCATGGTCTCCACACCGCCGAGCATTTTCATAAGCGTTGATTTACCTGCGCCGTTTTCGCCCAGCAGTCCGTGTATCTCTCCGCGGCGAAGCGAAAAGTCCACCCCTTTCAGAGCATGAACGCCCGGAAAACGCTTGTCGATTCCCCGCATATCCAGACATAATAATGAATCCATCTCTATCCCCCTTTATGCAAAAAAGATGCACTTATCTCAAAGAGATAAGTGCATCCATAGCGCTTATTACATTGCACCCGATCATGAGGTGCGTGTTCAGTTGATAGCAATAAGATAGCGAAAACAAGGCATGTTTGTCAACACATTTTTACGAATTCCCGAATAATTGTGCATTGTCGCCAATTGCACCCCGCATTGCATTGTTCATAAAACCCAAAATTCCGCGCGATGTTCACATCTCAGTCGTTGTCATTCAAATATAACCGCCGAATCACATACACCGGATGATTTGCCGAATGTCTTTGACTTGCCGTGCGATCGCGTGGTTTCATCTGAAGCGAAGCGCTACTCCGCCACTTCGATTTCCTTGATGTTCGTCTCATTCCCCTGCAAAAGGTAGGTATTGCCGCTGTGGCACTTGGGGCATTCCTTGCCGAACTGAACGGTGGCATAGCGGTTGCCGCAGCTCTCGCAAAAGGTCACGGCGGGAATCTTTTCGATTTCCAGCTTGCAGCCCTCAAGCATCGGAGTGCGGGCGGCGTTCCAGTTCCAGCAGTCCTCCAAGTAGGAGCCGATGATTGCCGTCACCTCGCCGATTTCCAGCACGACGCGGTTGACGCGCGACGCGCGGTTTTCCTTTGCGGTCTGCACAACGCTGTCGGCGATGTAGAACACCACTCCAAGCTCATGCATCGGAGTTCTTCCGACTGCGCTTATACTCGCGGTGCTTGCGGTCGCTTTCCTTCTCCGCAGCCGTCTTTTTGGTGAATATGATTTTCGCGGCGCGTTTTGCGGCATAGGGGAGAATCGCCTTGAACTTGTCCTCGCTGCGCACCATTGTGGACGCCTCGGGGTGGTCGCGATGCAGATGTATGGCGTCGAACTCGCATTTGGTCGTGCAGATACCGCAGCCGATACACTTGTTCTCGTCCACCACGCTCGCGCCGCAGCCAAGGCAGCGTGCTGCCTCGGTCTTCACCTGTTCCTCGCTGAGCGTTCCTCGCAAATCGCGGAAGGAATGCTTTTGCTCGTCGGCGCTCGCAAGACATTTTGCTTCCTGCCTGCCCGCCGTATCGTAGCTGTCGATGACGATGTTGTCCTTGTCAAGCTCGACAAACTCGCGCTTGTTGCGTCCGATGGTCATGCTCGTGCCCGGCTGCACGAAACGGTGCAGTGAAACGGCGGCGCATTTGCCCGCCTCAATGGCGTCGATTACGAACTTGGGACCGGTGAAAACATCGCCGCCCACAAACACATCCGGCTCGGAGGTCTGGTAGGTAAGACCGTCCGCGACGAGATAGCTGCCGTGGCAGAACTGGACGTTGCTGCCCTCAAGCAGACCGCCCCACTCGATTCCCTGACCGATTGCGAAAATCACGCTGCTCGCGTCCACGGTGAGCGTTTCGCTCTCGTCATACTGCGGGTCGAAGCGGTTGGTTGCAGGGTCGATTACGCGGGTGCAGCGCTTGAACACGACCGACTTTGCTGCGCCGTCGCCGTCCTTGAGCACCTCCTTGGGTCCCCAGCCGTTTTGTATCTCAACGCCCTCTTCGAGCGCCTCGTCGATTTCCTCTTTGGTAGCGGGCATTGTCTCGCGGCTTTCCAGACAAAGCATGGTGACCTTGCTTGCGCCGAAACGCACGGCGGTGCGCGCACAGTCGATTGCGACGTTTCCGCCGCCGACCACCACAACGTCTCCCGACAGCTTCTGCTGTTGGTTCTCGGCGGCGTCATGCAGGAACTGCACGGCAATGCTCGTGCCCTTTGCGTCCTCACCCGCTATGCCGGGCAGCTTGCCGCCCTGACAGCCGATCGAGATATAAAACGCCTTGTAGCCCTGCTCGCGCAGCTGCGGAATCGTGACGTCTTTGCCGACCTCCACGCCGCAGCGAATGTCAACGCCAAGCTCGCGCAGAACGTCTATCTCCGCTTCGATGACGTCCTTTTCCAGCTTGTAGGAGGGTATGCCGTAGGTCAGCATACCGCCCGGGCGCTGATTCTTTTCAAAAACGGTGGGCTTGTAGCCTCTTGTCGCAAGATAATACGCGCAGGAAAGTCCCGCGGGTCCCGCGCCGATGATAGCGATTTTCTCATCCCACGTCCCGACGTTGGAGGGAATCACGACCTCGGGAACGAACCGCGTCGAGGCGTGCAGATCCTGCTCGGCGATGAATTTTTTTATGCTGTCGATGGCGACCGCCTCGTCCACCGTGCCGCGCGTGCACGCCGCTTCGCAGCGCTTGTTGCAAACGCGTCCGCAGACTGCGGGGAACGGATTATCCTTTTTGATGAGAGCGAGCGCCTCTTGGTACTTGCCCTCCTTCGCCTTGCGGATATACCCCTGCACGGCGATATGCGCAGGACACGCCGTCTTGCACGGAGACGTGCCCGTCTCATAGCAGTTGATGCGGTTGTTGTCGCGGTAGTCCTCGTCCCATTTGTCCTCGCCCCAGTCCATGTGGTCGGGCAGCTCATGCTTGGGATATTCTATCGGACCGTTCTTGGTGCAAAGCTGCTGTCCGAGCTTGACCGCGCCCGCGGGGCAGAACTCCACGCACTTGCCGCACGCCACACACTTGTCGTTCTCCACCTTTGCGGTGTAGGCGCTGCGGCTCATGTTGGGGGTATTGAACAGCTGTGAGGTGCGCAGAGCGTTGCAGATGTTTATGTTGCAGTTGCATATGGCGAATATCTTGTTCTCGCCGTCGATGTTGGTTATCTGATGTACAAAGCCGTTCTTCTCGGCGTTGCGCAGAATCTCCATTGCCTGCTCGTATGTAATGGGATGACCTTTTCCCGTTTCCGCGCAGTAGTCCGCCATGTCGCCGACGCCGATGCACCAGTCCTCGCAGCTGTCGCCGCAGCCCTCGCCGAGCCTTGCTCTGCCGTAGCGGCACGAGCATATCCCGAC
>CAYXRE010000085.1:2502-3778 GCA_964466125.1 uncultured Oscillospiraceae bacterium | reverse complement strand
CAATAGGAGATGTGCTCGATGTCCGCCGTTTTGTTTTCCATTGAAATGGCTTTTTCCACGGGGATAACGTGCATTCCGACGCCCGCGCCTCCCGGCGGCACCATCGGCGTCACCTTGGCAAGCGGCAGGAAGGTCATGCGCTCAAAGAACATCGCAAGCTCGGGGTGGTCGTCCAGCTGCTTTTTAATCATATTGGTGAATTCGGCTGAACCCGGGACAAACATCGGCAGCAGATAGCGGCGCTGACGGTCGCCCTCGATGGGACCGTCGTGCCCGTAGCAGTCGCCGTAGTCGTATTCAAGAATACCGATGTTGCTCATTTCCACAAGCAGCTTCTCGAGGTCCTCGCGCTTGTATTCGGGCGCGAGCGCGCACATCGCGTCCATTGTGTACGGATGCCGCACGTCCATGCGCAGCGCGATTTCCGCCATCTCGTCCGTGACGACGCACTTCAACCCCCAGTATTCGGGGTCGTTTACCGTAACGCCCTTGATTTTGTGGTCGATGCAGTCGGTGATTTTCTTTGCGAGCTTGAGTATCTTTTCGCTGGGGTTCGGGTCGCCCATAAACTTCGGCGTGAACGCTTTGCTCATTTCCGGCATATTTTTTCCCTCCAGTTATTGTTGTGCCCGTACTGTCTTTTGCGTTTGCAGCAAGACTGCTTGCCTTTCAGCGCGCAACTGCCCGCCGTCACTTCGCAGCCCGCCGCAGCCTTCATCGTCTGCCGCACAGTTTGTTCGATATGATTATATCATATTTATCATTTTTTGTCGGCGGCGGCTGTTTTCTTTGGTAAAGGCAGTTTTTATCCTACCGCCGCAGACAAACGTCTGCTCAAAAAAATCGAATCGCTCTGTCTTGCACCCAAAGCGTCATGCGGAATTATACCTTTTCCCCTTCTCCGCCGCCTTCAATCCACAAAAGGCTTTCGTCAATCAGCTGCGGCTCGCTCAGGTGAATGAAGTGCCCGCTGCTATTTGCTTGAATATATTTGTTCACGCTGCTCAATTGCAGGTATTCCTTCATCAGCGACTGCCAAAGCTGTTCGACTTTTTCGGCAAATTCGAGGCTCGTATGCCCGAATTCCATGATTTCCTTTATCGAGAACTCGCTGCTGTGAGTAACGAGCGCCAGCGGTATATTCGGAAAATCCGACTTTTCCGCCAGCGGGCGCGTATACTGCTCGGTATGGGCAAGGCGGTATTCCTCCAGCGCGGGGCTGTGAAACGACGACTTGGTCAACGAGTTCAATATGTAGTCCGCCGCGTCCTTGGAA
>CAYXRE010000085.1:0-2492 GCA_964466125.1 uncultured Oscillospiraceae bacterium | reverse complement strand
GGGCGTTTTTCATCAGCGCTTTGATTAGAAACCCCATGTGCAAATCAGCCAGCCGCTTCATAATCACGAGATTCGCGCTCTTGTCGAAACCGCTCAGCTTTTGTTCCTTGGGCGTGAACACCTCTTTGTAGCGGTTGTCATTCGCGCTCAGCGGGTCAAGCAGTACGACGCCCCTGACCATATCGGGATAAAGCCGCGCGAACTGCTGTGCATAAAGTCCGCCCTGCGAATGCGCGAGCAGCACGATGCGTTCCTCGCACGAAACCGTCTGTAACAGCTCGAAAAGCTCCCTCGCAATATTCTCGGGCGTGCGCTCGGTTTTCACGCTTTTGTTTCGTTCATATAAAAGCACCGTATATCTGTCGCTTAGGTGCTGCGCGACCTGCCACCACTCACCCGCCGCGGCGCCCAGACCCATTTCAATGACCAAATTCACTTTCCCGCTGCCGAAAATCTTGTATGTCAGCTCGCAGTCTTTCAAGCAAGCCTTATTCATAACTATCATGTTTTTCTCCTCTCGGTTTGACGCCCGAACAGCCGCCGTATTTTAAGAAAAACGGTGATTTCCGCCCGTCTGCTGTCATTGTTCAGTATATAACATCGAATACCGTAAATACAGAGCCGTTTTTATTTTCACACCACTTTTGCCGTAAAAGCTCCCGACAGCATTTGCCGAATTTGCATTTGAAAGAAATCGCAAAACCCGTCCGATGTATAAAACAGCGGACGGGATTGTTTTTTATACCTGTGAGGCAGCGTATATCGTGGCGGGATGTTAACAATCAAAGCCCCGTGTGCCCTGTGGGCTGTTTTACGACTGCTTGCTGCGGCGCACAAAGCGGATTTTGCAGGTCTCGTCGCCCTTTGCAATGGTCGAGAGCAAATCCAGTTCGCAGCCGAAGCTCTCGGCGATTCCGCGATCCCCACACATGGCATGGTCGCACAGCTCAGCGATTTCCTCGTCGGAACAGCCCTGCTTCTGCCACGCCTTCACCAGCGGGCAATAGTGAAAGTCGATGTCCAGATTGTCGTCCGTGCAGCTCTTGACGTCCATCTCAAACACCCACTGCGCTGCCTTGCTGAAAAGGGTTTTGCGAAGCCCCCGCAGCGAATCTCCCCCGCCTGCTTTCTCGCGCAGTCCCGCGCCCTGATACAGACCGCAGCGCCGAATCGCGGCGGGCGCATAGTCCTCGGCGGCAAGTCCCTTTTTGCGTGCCTCGTCGCACAGCAGATACATCCACAGCGCGCGGTGCTCGAGCTGCTCGCGGATTGCCACAATCAACGGATTCTTGATTTTTGCCTCGTTATGTACGCTCATGATTCCCCTCCACTCATTAGACTTAATTCATTATACCATGTCAAAAAGCGCTTGGAAAGGAAACCGGATTTATGGCGCGTGAAAGCAGCAGACGGCTCACACGAATTTGTCGCTTCAAATTTACCAGAGTACTCTCTCGAAACGTTCGGGTTTGCAGAAGAAGGCTTGAATACTCATTGTCTTTTTCGCCGAACGAAAATCTCAGTATTTGACCTATCATGCCAAACCGCACAGTAGCTATAACGACAGAATTCCGTTCGTTACCGCAATAATAAAATCGAACTTCTTTTCGCCCGGAACGTTTTCGAAATGTATAGTTACATAGCGGCCGCTGCTTTGCGTGATTTTTCCGCTTCCGAATTTGATATGCTTTATCATTCGCCCAACGGTCGCTTGCGCAAGCAGCTCCCCTTCATCCTGCACGTGAATAACTGCGCGCTGCTGCTTCTTGTTTTCCGAACGCTTTTCCTTTGGCTTCGGCTGCGCCTTGGCGTATTTAACCGTTGGGTCCCGCTGCTGCAAAAGCTGCGGAACGGACAGCATCTGCAATGACCCGCTTTCATATTCAACCAATACCGTAAAGCCGCACTGCGCAATCACTCTTCCGCGGCCGTTGTCTCGGTGTGTATATGTTCGCTCGCAAAGGTCTTGCTTAAAAGCCTCTGTGACGCTGTTTTCCTCGACGACTTCTTGAGGCAGCGAACGCAGGACTTCGGCGGTAAAGACCGACTCGCTGCTGCGGCAGTTAAACACATTCAGATCATTCTTGGCGCGGGTCATACTAACATAATACAGCCGGCGGTCTTCTTCATAAAGCTTGATTTGCTCTTGAGAATCAGGGTCTGGGATAGCGTTTGCCGGCAGCGTTCCGTCAAAGACATCGAGCAAAAACACGCGCTCGTACTCAAGACCTTTGGCGGAATGAATCGTTGAGAGAATCATCTTGTTGCCGCTGCTGTTTTGATGATTCCCTATGATCTCCCGAAGCTCGGAAAGTCTGCGCAGCATATCTTTCGGACCGGCTTCTTTTTCGCCGAGCAAACACAGCGTGATTAGCTTTCCAGAATCCAAGTTGTGTTCGACAACATACTGTCCGTATCCCGTCGTGTTCCAGATAAGCTGAACCGCTTGCTGCGCACTGCTTTGCGTTATCTTCACAAGGGCAGCCGAGAGG
>CAYXRE010000084.1:0-8288 GCA_964466125.1 uncultured Oscillospiraceae bacterium | reverse complement strand
CGTAAAAGTGCGCTGCAGAAAACCGGGGTATTCCTCTTCTTTTTGTCGAATAAACGATTTGATCCGCTGCCGTTTGGAAACACCGTCCATCGGGCACAGGCTTTTGACGACAGGCAGCCCGGCGCGTTGTACAGCGGACGCGAGCTCCTGCTCGGTACACAGGATCAGCGGCCGGATCATGGTGATGTCTTTGCGCGACAGGTAGGATACCGGCGAAAAAGCGGCCAGCCGCCCCTCGTGAAACAAGTTGAGGAACAGCGTCTCGACGGCGTCGTCCATGTGGTGTCCCAAAGCGATTTTGTTGCAGCCGTGGGCCACCGAAAGGTCATGCAATGCGCCGCGCCGCATGCGGGCGCACAGGGCGCACGGGAGAAGTATTCCAACGATTCTCTTGACAACGACTGCAACCGTTACGCCGTCATGCGCAACCTACTGCACCGTTCGGGCAAATCGGTCGAGACGCTCGCGAGCTTTGAGCCGTCCTTCGTCATGTTCGCCGAGTGGTGGAAACAGCTTTACGGCGAGAGCGAGGGCAAGGACGAGAAGGGCATTATGCCCACCTCGGTCAGCTTCTCCGCAGACCTGCACTCGATGGGTCAGTTCTTGCAAAACGGCTCGCGGCTGATGTTCGAGACCTTTGTCAAATTCCGCGAAAACGGCGAGGACCTGACGGTCGAGCGCACGGCGGAGGATTTTGACGGGCTCAACTATCTCGCGGGACGCGCGATGACCTTTGTCAACGACAACGCGCTCAACGGCACCGTGCTTGCGCACGTTTCCGGTGGCGTTCCGTGCATGATAATCGAAGCGGACAAGAACGACGAGACCAACGTCGGCGAGCTCATCTATTTCTTTGAGCGCGCGTGCGCGGTAAGCGGCTATATCCTCGGTGTGAATCCCTTCAACCAGCCCGGGGTCGAAAGCTATAAAAAGAATATGTTCGCCTTGCTCGGCAAGCCCGGCTATGAAGAAATGAGAGCCGAGCTTGAAAAGAAACTCAACCAATAGCAGAAAGGAAGGTACGGACCAATGATTAAGCTGATTGTCGGAAACAAGGGTTCGGGAAAGACCAAACTGATGATAGACATGATAAACGAGGCTGTCACGACCGCCGAGGGCAGCATCGTTTGCATCGAAAAGGGCATGAAGTCCACCTATAACATCAAGTCCTCCGTTCGTCTCATCGACGTCGATGATTATGCCGTTCGCGGCTACGCGATGTTCTTCGGCTTCTTCACCGGCGTGCTCGCAGGCGACTATGACATCGAGGAGGTATATGTTGACGGTATACTGAAAATCGGCAACAACGACCTTGAGGGCTTTGCGAATCTGCTCGACCAGATTCAGGACATTGCAAAAGAGAATTTGAAGGTCGTTTTCACCGTCTCGACCGACGTGGAGAACCTGACCGACGGCATCAAAAAATATCTGTGAAATTAGCTGCTCAAGTGTTGACTTTGACCTTGTCCGAATGTATAATGTTAAAGCACGCCTGAGATAACAAAGACATTCACGACGAGGAGGTGCTCAACATGGCGGTACCCAAAAGAAGGATTTCCAAGACACGGCGCGATAAAAGACGCTCCTCGGTGTGGAAATTGCCCGTACCGGGTTTTGCAAGATGTTCACAGTGCGGCGAGCTGATGGTTCCCCACAGAGTTTGCGGCAACTGCGGATACTATAAGGGCAAAGAAGTCATCAATAAGGAAGCGTAATAATCGTAAACAAAGGCGAGGTTTTTTCCTCGCCTTTTTTATAACAAACGCAGAGTCGGAAATATGCCGGTATTAATTACAAGCGTCGACAAAAACAGCATAGCCGAAAAGCATAAAATCAAAGCCGGAGCGCAGCTTATCAGCGTTAATTCACACGAGATAAACGACGTGCTGGATTACGGCTTTTACACCAAGGAGTGCTCGCTCGAGCTGCGACTTATCCCCGAGGCGGGCTCGCAGCCCGTGACGCTGCATATCCGCAAGAGCGAGGACGAGGAGCTGGGGCTGAATTCCTCGAGCTTTCTCATGGACGCGCAGCACCGCTGCTCGAACAACTGTATATTCTGCTTTATTGACCAGCTGCCCGAGGGTATGCGCGAATCGCTTTATTTCAAGGACGACGACGAGCGGCTTTCCTTTTTGTTCGGCAACTATATAACGCTCACCAACCTGCACGACCACGAGATTGACCGCATAATCGAGATGAAGATTTCTCCGATAAACATCTCGGTGCACACCACCAATGAGCGGCTTCGCTGCGAGATGATGGGCAACCGCTTTGCGGGGGAAAAGCTGAAATACCTGTACAGGCTCGCGGACGCGGGCGTGGAGATAAACTGCCAGCTGGTGTTATGCCCGGGCTGGAACGACGGCGACGAGCTTGCGGCGACGCTGGACACGCTCACAAAATACCCGTCCATTCGCAGCATAGCCGCCGTCCCCGTCGGGCTGACGGGATACCGCGAGGGGCTGTGCGAGCTAAAGACTTTTGATAAGCAAAGCGCCGCGGAAACGATAGACATTCTCGAGCGCTACGAGCGGGTCTATCCGTCCGACGAGTGGTTTTTGTTAGCCGGACGACCCATACCCGACATAGATTATTACGGCGAACTTTTACAGCTTGAAAACGGCGTCGGTATGCTCGCGCTGCTGCGCGACGAGTTCGAGTCCGCCATGCGGCTCGAGGACGAACAAAAGAGCGCCGAGCGCTCGCTGCTCGTCTGCGGTGAGGCGGCGTATGAGTTCATAAAGTCGCTCGTCGATACCGCCTGCGCCCGCTTCGGCTGCGAGTGCGAGGTCATTGCAATCAGGAACGATTATTTCGGCGGAAGCGTCAACGTGACGGGACTTGTCACCGCGACGGACATTATAAAACAGCTTCGGGGAAAACAGATGTGCAGGAGACTGCTGTTTTCGCACAATATGCTGCGGCGCGAGGGCGATATGTTCCTCGACAGCATAACGACCGATGAGCTCGCGCAGACGCTGGGCACTCAGCTTCGCGCGGTGAGCGACGGCGCCGACTTGCTCGACGCGCTGCTCGGGAGGTAAAAATGGCAATGGACGTAGTGGCTGTCGTCGGACGGCCGAATGTGGGCAAATCCACGCTTTTCAACAAACTCATAGGCGAGCGCCGCTCGATAGTTGACGATACTCCGGGCGTGACGCGCGACCGCGTCTACGGCGAGTGCGAGTGGGGACGCTATAAATTCATGCTCATCGACACCGGCGGCATCGAGACGGGCACTGACGACGAGATTCTTTCGCATATCCGCGAACAGGCGCAGCTCGCCATGGACATGGCGTCGGTCATAATCATGGTGACAGACCTTCGCTCCGGCGTGACCGCCTCGGACATCGAGATTGCCCGCATACTCCAAAAGAGCGGACGCCCTGTCATACTGTGCGTAAACAAGTGCGACTCGCTCGGCGACGCGCCGCTTGAGATATACGACTTCTATTCGCTCGGGCTCGGCGACCCGTACCCCGTGTCCTCGGTTCACGGTCACGGAACGGGCGATATGTTGGACGCTGTCTGCGAGCACCTCAAGCCCTTTGACGAGCAGCTCGACGAGAGCGGCGAAATCAAGGTCGCCGTCATAGGACGCCCGAACGCGGGCAAATCCTCGCTTGTGAACAATTTGCTGGGCGAAAACCGAATGATTGTCTCGTCGGTCGCGGGAACCACCCGCGACGCCATCGATTCAAGCGTCGAAAACGAGTACGGCAAATTCACCTTCATCGACACGGCGGGGCTTCGCCGACAAAGCCGCATAGACGACCCGATTGAAAAATACAGCGTGCTGCGCGCCAAGGCAGCTGTTGACCGCGCGGACGTATGCGTGATTATGATTGACGCGACCGAGGGCTTTGCGGAGCAGGACTCCAAGATTGCGGGCTATGCTCACGAGCAGGGCAAGGGCTGCGTCATCGCGATCAACAAGTGGGACATAGTTGAAAAAGACGGCAAGACCATGGACGAGCAGCGCAAGAAATATGAAAATGACTTCTCCTTCATGTCCTATGCTCCGATAATCTTTATATCCGCCAAGACCGGGCAGCGGCTGGACAAGCTGCTCGAGCTGATAAAATACGTCGATATGCAAAACGCCATGCGCGTGACGACCGGTATGCTCAACGAGCTGCTTGCGAGGGCGACGACCCGCGTGCAGCCGCCGTCCGACAAGGGCAGAAGGCTGAAGATCTACTATATCACACAGCCCTCGACCCGTCCGCCGACGTTCGTGACCTTCGTCAACCGCGCCGACCTGTTCCATTTTTCCTATCAGCGATACATTGAAAACCAGATAAGAGAGGCGTTCGGGCTTGAGGGCACCCCCGTACGGCTGCTTGTCCGACAGAGGGGAGACTGAAATGACGCTTGCGGCAATCGCACTCACCGCGCTTGCGGGCTACCTGCTCGGCTCGATTGACTTCGGCATAATCTTCACGCGCGCGTTCACCCACACCGATATACGCGACTACGGCTCGGGCAACGCCGGCATGACCAACGTGCTGCGCTCGGTCGGACCGGTTCCGGGCATACTGACGGGAATCGGCGACTTCTCAAAGGGCGCGCTCGCGATAATCGCGGGGCGGCTGTTGTTCACATGGGGCGGACTGGATATGTATTTGGGCGGCTATCTTGCCGCGATGTGCGTGCTGCTCGGACATCTGTTTCCCGTCTATTTCGGTTTTCGCGGCGGCAAGGGCGTTATGACCACGGCGGGCATACTGCTGATGATAAACCCGCGGCTGCTGCTCATAGTGCTGTCGGTGTTCGCGATTGTCTTTGCGATAAGCAAAATGGTTTCCCTCGCGTCGCTGTGCGCGGCGGCGAGCCTGCCGATTGCAAACGCGGCGCTGAGCCTGCTGCTCGGCGAGCCGTGGCTCGTATCCACCGCATTCGCGCTGGTTATGGCGTCGCTCATCTTCATCACTCACCGCTCCAACATCAAGCGCATTTTGAACGGCACCGAAAGCAAGCTGGTCATCAAAAAACCCGAGCACAAATCGGGCGGCGATTCGTCTGAAAAGTAATAGCCGAATAATAAGCAGCGCCCGCGTTTTTGTATCGGAAACGCGGGCGTTTAATAATATGCTGATTCACGCAATCGGGCTTTGCTGTTTTTGCGCCATTCGTTTGTCTGCGGCTTGCAGCAGCGGCTTTTTGAGCTTGCCGACGACAAAGCGCAAACAGAACGCAAGCCCGACCGAGAGCACGATAATTGCGACGTACTTGACAATCTGCGGCAGCGCAAGGCTGATGAGAAGCTCCAGAATGAGGCGATGAATGAGATATATTTCCAGCGTAAGCCCGCCGAGAAAACCGAGCAGAGCATTGCTCGGGCGCGCTTTCATAAGCGCGAGCATAATAAGCGAGATCAGCGACAGGTGGGCGAACTGCTGAATCACAAAGCACACGCACATACCGCCAAAGCCGTTGTAATAGCCCACGTTGCCAAGCGCCCAGATGTCCGCAAAGTAAAACAGAACTGTGAGCACGAGCGCGCAGACAAGCGACAGGACGTAGCGCTTTTGCAAAAAGCCGCGTATTTGCTTGTCGTATCGCGCCCAGAGCATTCCCGCGAGCAGCGACGGAACCGTGTCGAACCACCACTCGCCCTGAAACAGACTTTGCCCGTCGCCGTGGTCGCGGATCATGCACACAAGCACATAAATCACGGTGAACGCGAGCATAAGCAGATATGAAAGCCGTTCGTTCTTTGAATTGCGGAAGATGAAATAAAACGCGAAGTACATGGTAACGAGCGCTGCCAGATACCAGAAATCCCCGTTTATCAGCCGCAATCCGAGAAATTCGAGCGCGACTTCGAGCGAGAAGGGTCTGCCCAGCACGGCATAGTAGGTCAGGTAGATGATGTTCGCAAGATAGAACGGCACCAGCAGGGTAATCAGTCTTTTCGGAAGAAAACCGTCAAGATAATTCGGCTTTTGAAGCAGGCTCTTAATCAGCCCGAATCCGGAGCAGAAAAAGAACACGCTGACAAAGTATGTACCCGTGTCGTTGAAAAAACCGAGCGGGGAGTAGTCGGCGCCGAAATTGGTGAGCGCCTGCGTGACGTGGTGCAGAATCACCGCGACGACGCAAAAGCCCTGAAGGCATTTTGCGCTTGAAAGCGGCAGGCTCTCGTCATAGAACTCTCCCTTAGGAGCACTTTTTATCCCAATGAGCAGCAGCGCGGCGAGCAGCGGGTAGACAAGATACAGTTCCATAGCAAACGACCGACCTTTTTTGTATAGTAATTATCGTAAATCAGTATAAAACAATTTTCAGCCGCGTTCAATCGTCTTTTAACTGTAAAACGCGAACATTTGCGTCATGAATGGTACACCAATGGGTATATAATAAAGAAAAAATCCGGAGGTGTCTATGGAAAGCCTTACTTTGCTCACGCTTATCGTCTGCGCCGTTTTCGGAACGGTCTGCGTCGTGCTTCTGGTGCTCATACTCAAAAAAAGCCCTCAAAGCCTGTCGGATGAACGGCTGGCTTCGCTGCGCAGAGAATTGGTCGCAGAGCAGCGGGAGGCGCGCAGGGAAGCTCAGAGCAACATCGCCGTGATGTCGGATATGCTTTCCAAGTCGCAGGATGCGGCGTTCACGCGGCAGGACGCGCGCATGGACGCGCTTACCCGCGGAGTATCCCAAAGCCTTTCGGTGATAGACGAGCGCTTCAAGAGCTTTTCGCTTCAAAGCGAGCAGAAGCTGGACAATATACGTGTGAGTATGGAGCGCAGCCTGTCTGCACTTCAGCTGGACAACAACAGGCAGCTTGAGCGAATGCGAGCGACGGTGGACGAAAAGCTGCAGCAGACGCTCGAGGAAAAGCTCACCAAGTCCTTCGGTCTGGTCAGTGAGCGGCTCGAGCAGGTGTACAAGGGGCTGGGCGAGATGCAGACGCTCGCCGTCGGCGTCGGAGACCTGAAAAAGGTGCTGTCCAACGTCAAGACGCGCGGCATACTCGGCGAGATACAGCTGGGCGCGATAATCGAGCAGATGATGTCGCCCGAGCAGTACGACACCGAGGTCCCGACCCGCCACGATTCACGCGAGCGCGTGGAATACGCCGTCAAGATACCTTCCGACGAGGGCGGGCATATCTATCTGCCCATCGACGCAAAGTTCCCGCTCGATACCTATTCCGCTCTCGTTGACGCCTATGACGCCGCCGACCCCGCCGCAGTCGAGACTGCCGCGAAACAGCTGGTCGCAAGAATCCGTCAGGAGGCGAAGGACATTCGCGACAAGTACGTTGACCCGCCCTTCACGACCGATTTCGCGATACTGTTTTTGCCAATCGAGGGTCTGTATGCCGAGGTGGTGCGCCGCGGACTGGTGGAGTCGCTGCAGCGGGATTTTAAGATCAGCATAGCCGGACCGACAACGATGGCGGCGCTGCTCAATTCGCTGCAAATGGGCTTTCGCACCCTCGCGATACAAAAGCGTTCGGGCGAGGTCTGGAGGGTGCTCGGGCAGGTCAAGACCGAGTTTGACAGCTTTGCGGGGGTGCTCGCGCTCACGCAGCAGCGGCTTGCGCAGGCAAACAGCGAGCTGGACAAGCTCGTCGGTGTCCGCACCCGCCAGATACAGCGCCGACTGAAGGACGTAAGCGCCTTTGACGAAGCCGCAAAACGTGAGAATATCGAAGAAAAGCAGCTGTGATGACGCGGCAAAGGTGTCAATTATGTCGCTAAGTGTGCTATTTATGCATTTCCGGCAAAAATTGATTTATTTTAACAATTCACTGTGTTAACATGGTTTTATTCCGCTAAAAAAGGGAGGACGACTATGTACTACCGGCTATTCACATCCAAGATTAACTCCGAGGACGGAGTGGCGCATGATACATACGGCATAAAATACAACGGTGGAGAAATCGCAGACATCACTTTTTGCAAAGAAAAACTAGCGCAGCGAGTGACCCTTTTCAACCGGCTTCGGCTTGAGCCGGAACACCTCATGGACGCTGTCTACGACCTGATGTGCGAGGCGAATTCTTGTTGTTGACAACGCAAAAGAGTAATGGTATAATACAACTCGCGACTAAAAATCGCGAGTTAAATGCGAGTGTGCTGGAATTGGCAGACAGGCACGTTTGAGGGGCGTGTGTCTCATGACGTACGAGTTCAAGTCTCGTCACTCGCACCAGCTAACCTCCCTATTTTAGGGAGGTTTTTTGCTGTCTATGGGCTGTTGTGGCAATTTTGTGGCAATCAATGACTCGTGAAAGTGCACAAAAAATGACGTTATAACACAATAGTTCAAAAGTT
>CAYXRE010000083.1:0-8325 GCA_964466125.1 uncultured Oscillospiraceae bacterium | reverse complement strand
GTTTGCAGCCGCTATTGCAGCGGCAGCTCAACGACCTGCGCCATGCGCGTCAGGCATTCCTCGATTTGCCCCGAAAGCTCGCCGACCATGTTCTCGGTTATCTCCTCGCCCTTGTCCGAGCTGAGATTTTCGTAAAGCGACTGCGCGACCCGCTCGCGTATCTGCTTTGCGCGGGTGGTGAAAAAGCCCTTGGGAATGGTCTTGCGAAGCATCAGCGGTATATCCGCCGACATGACCGCCGACTGCACCTTATTTTTGCCAAGAAACAGTATGAGCAGCGAAACGAGCACACCCGCCATTATCCCCGCAAAGCCGCTTGCGACCAGCGCAACTCCGCTGCCGCCGCACAGCAGCCCGACAAGCACCGAGATTATGCCGTTGATAAGCCACGTTATCTCGTCCATGGCGAACACGTTCTTCGCGTCTATGCTGATGCTCACGTCCGCAACGCTCAGGTAGGACACCAGCGACAGCGCCGTGTAGGGCACGCCGTGGCGCACGCATATCGGTATGGTCTTTTCCTCAAGCGCGGACGCGACCGGCTTAACCCACGCGGCGGCAGGCGCGGCGAGCAGCGAGCGCACCTCGTCGGTGCGAAGATAGGACGCGATGGCTTCGGTCAATATCGGGTCTATTTCCTCAAGCGTCTTTATCTCCCCCGAGCGCCAGCGCTCGAACACCGGCACGGCGGCGTTTTCGAGCACGGGTCCCGTCAGCGCGTCGGTCACGCCGCGAAACAATGTGTCGATGTTCGCGCGCACGATGTCCTCGACCGCGTCCGAGCTTTTCAGCTCCTCAATCTCGCGGCGAAACTCGCGAAGCTCCTCGTCCACAACGCCCGTCCACGCTAGCCCCTTGGCGACCGAAAACTCCGGCTGTGAGCCGCAGACGACCACCGCGTCGGGAAAGCTCTCGCGGCATATTGCGCGTATGGCGGACATTCGCGAAACGCCGCCGGTCAGAAAGACTATCTCGGGCGGCGAATCCTTGACTTTTTTGCCGATCTCCCTGAGCGCCGTGCTGAGCGTCGAGCGAAAGGATTTGCCCCCGAGCGCCTTTATCGGCGCGTTGAGCAGCTTGTCCGCGACGCTCTCGTTCATGGTCAGCGTGAAATGCACCGGCAGCCGATAGCGCACGATGAGCGACGAGGCGCAGTCCTTGCCGCGCCAGTAATCCTCGCGTGAAAAATACTTCTCCTTGAGTCTGCGCGCGGCGAATTCGCAATAGCTTTTCCATGCGCCGCTTTCGGCAAACACCTCGCGCAGCTTGTCCTGTTTCGGGCTCGCTTGCAGCGACAGCTCCACGAGCATCTCGTCCATCAGCCCTCCGCCCAAAAACACCTCGCCCGAGGTGCGCAGCTCGACCTCCCTGCCGTCGAGAATGTAGGCAAAATCGGTGGTGGACGAGCCGATGTCTACAACGAGCATCGGCTTTGAGAGTATGTCGTAACCCACTTGTAGATACTTGGAGCGGCAAGCGCTCATGAGCGCCGCGCGCGACTCGGTGACGATGCGTACGGGAGGGCAGCCCGCGTTTTCGAAAATCATGCGGTATTCCTCGCGTGCGTTCGCGTCCCAGCCCGCAGGACAGCCCACACAGAAGGTGCAGTCCTCCCCCGGGGCGAGCGAGCCTTGCTCGTAAAGCGCGTTGAGCACCGCGCGGGCGAATTTTCCCACGTCGGAGCGCGCCGCAGGGTCGGTCAGAAAGCGGCTTTTGAAGCGCAGCTTCGCTTCGCCCGCTTTGGGGTTATAGCACACCGTCTCCCCGACGCTGACGCCGCTTCTCGTTTCGGCGAACGCCGTTACAAAGCTCTGAGAGCCTGCAACGGGTATTATGTCCGGCTCGGCGGAATCCCCGCGCGTCTTTACCGCAACGGCGCTCTCCGCGTCGCCCAAATCGAACCCGTAATGCTTTTGCATACCGCTCACCCCTCCCCGCCGCAGGTGGCGAGCCCGCGCTTGACGAGCACGCCGCCGTAGAGTATCGCAGGACGCAGCGTCATGGTCTCCTGCTCGCTGGGCAGCAGTTCAAACAGCTCCTCGTGCTTGTCGTCGTACTCGCACAGCGTCAATCCGCGCCGCTCCAGCCATTCGTCCAAATCGTCCAGCGCCTCCAGCGCGAATTCGCCGTTTTGCGAATATCGCGCTTCAAGCAGCGAGGAAACAAGCTCCAGTTCGTCCGCCGACAGCGGACCTGCGGGTCCCGCCGCCGCGCGCTTTGCCTCGTTTGCCTTGGCGCTCGCAAGGTTCTTGTCCATTTGAAGAATGACCGCCGTCAGCCGGCGAACAACATCGTCGGGGTTAATCGAAATCTCGATGCTCTGCCGCGCCGCCTCGCTTGCAGCGGTTTTGTACATGAACAGCCCGCCCGCCGCCGTGAACGCCGCCGCGCATACCGCGCACGCATACAGATACGGCGACAGCCCCTCAAGCGTGACCGACTGGTTTTGCGACAAAAACACAAGCGCCGTCAGCGTGCACGCAGCGAGCGCGAGAACGAATATCGCGACCGCAAGCGGCTTTTTCGAACGCCGCTTTTTACCGCCCGCGTTTCCCGCCTCCTGCCAGACCTTGGCCTCGCTCGCGCACTCGAGCAGCGGAAAGCTCGTCTTGACCGCGCTCATCATGGACGCAAGCAGCTCGCGCTCGCCGTCCTTTATCGGCTCTTGGGCATAGCGGTACTGCACCATGTCCATGCCCTCGCACAGCGTCTGCTGCGCGGCGACGGTCGAGGTCGCCGCCTTGAGCTTCGCAAGCAGCGTCGGGCGGTATTCGCCGTAGCATTCAAAAAGCGTCATTTCAACACCCTTTTCTTGTTTTTTCTATTTTTTATAATAGCATTTTGAACGCCTAATTCAATGCAAGGTTGTTCACATTTTGTGCTCGGACGTACTGCAGCCGAACGCAATAAAGCCCGAACGCTTCCGTTTTGAAAACGCTCGGGCTTGCACAAATCTGCGCCACGGAGAGTTATGCCCTCTCGCGCACGGCTTTCTCCATTACGGGTTCATCCATTTTGCGAGCAGTCCCGTCATTACGAGCATTCCCGCGGCAATCATCAGCGCGCCGCATACGCGGTTTACCGCCTTATAATGCTTTTTGATGAATTCGCTTGTGCCCTTGAGACATTCGAGCGCGAGCGCGCTCAAGACAAACGGAATGTCCAGACCGACAAGATAGCTTAGCAGCATGAAGAATCTGCGCACCGTCGTTCCCTCCGCCGCCGTGAACAGCAGCGACGCGCTGAGAAATCTGCTCATGAACGGACTCCATGCGACGGCGAACGCGACCCCGAACAGCGCGCACAGCAAAAAGCCGCTCACTCGTCCTTCACCGAAGGCGCGCGCCGCGCCGAGAAAGTCGATTTTCAGTATGCCTGCGCAGCCTATGCCGAACACAAATATCACCACGCCGCATATCACGTTTATATCCGTGCGGTTGCTGATAATCGGCAGCCAGAGCGTGGCGCCGAGCACGCCCAAGAGAACAAAGAACAGCGAGAAGCCGCCCGCAAAGCTCAGCGAGCTCAGCAGCGCCGAACGCGGCGACGCCTTACCTTCCTCGCAGCAGGCAAAAAAGGCGAGGCAGACCGCCAGCAGCGGCAGCAGGCACGGCGACACAAAGGTCTTTATGCCCTCGTAAAACGAAAACAAATACTCCATGATTATTCCTTGAAACGGTGATTTTTTCGTGCTTATCCGATATTATGTATATTGTACACTGCACTTCATAAAAAAGCACCCTGTTTTTCTCCCTGTGCCCTTTACCGCTCAGGTGTGCGAGGGCTTTCGCTCGCCGATGCACGCGGGCAAAGAACGATATGTTCGGCGGCTGCTCGACCGCGAGAAGCCTTTGCATATTCGTCAAAACGCCCTACGATAATCAATAATTTTGTGCGCTGCGACGAGTTTTTTGCCACTATAACGTTTTAGGTTGAACGGGGCGCGGCAATCGGTTATAATTTTGTGTAATGATTTTGTTACCCCGCGGTCGGAGCGCCGCATAATATATTTCACGGGCTTCGCTTACTCCATTTATTAAGCGCGGCTACGACAAGAAAGGAGCTCAACAATCCGCTCGCTTGCGGTGCGGCAGCGTGGAGACCTGTCGCAATGCCCATGCGGTACACTCCGCACGGGTGAGAAGAAGGACCGAACGGTCCCGTTTTCAAAGCATTCGCACATGGCAAAGGTCACACTCAAAAACATCAAGAAGGTCTATGACAAGGATGTAACGGCGGTCCATGATTTCAACCTTGAAATCGCGGACAAGGAATTCGTCGTTCTCGTCGGTCCGTCCGGCTGCGGTAAATCCACAACCCTGCGCATGGTCGCGGGACTTGAGGAAATCACCGCCGGAGAGCTGTACATCGGCGACAAGCTCGTCAACGACGTCGCCCCCAAGGACAGAGACATCGCGATGGTTTTCCAGAACTATGCCCTGTACCACCACCTTACCGTTTACGAGAACATGGCGTTCGCGCTCAAGCTGCGTAAAATGGACAAGAAGCTCATCGACAAAAAGGTTCGCGAAGCTGCTGAAATACTCGGAATCACCGAGTTCCTGCAGCGCCGCCCCAAGGCGCTTTCCGGCGGTCAGAGACAGCGCGTTGCCATCGGTCGC
Source organism: uncultured Oscillospiraceae bacterium (assembly GCA_964466125.1). Taxonomy (GTDB): domain Bacteria; phylum Bacillota; class Clostridia; order Oscillospirales; family Ruminococcaceae; genus JAUNBN01. Next base: position 3,703 of record CAYXRE010000083.1, on the reverse strand, counting down.
GCCATAGTCCGTGAGCCCCAGGTCTTCCTCATGGATGAGCCGCTTTCCAACCTCGACGCCAAGCTGCGCAACGAGATGCGCGCGGAGATAATCAAACTGCGCCAGCGCATAAACACCACGTTCATTTATGTTACCCATGACCAGACCGAAGCTATGACCCTCGGCGACCGCATAGTCATCATGAAGGACGGCTTCATCATGCAAGTCGGCACCCCGCAAGAGGTGTTCCTGCACCCCGCAAACGTGTTCGTCGCCGGATTCATCGGCTCCCCGCAGATGAACTTCTTTGACGCCAAGCTCGTCAAAAACGGCAAGGATTACGTCGTTGAGCTCGAAGGCACCAAGGTCGCGCTTCCCGCAGCGGTCTGCGCCAAGCTCGCCGAGAACGCCGTCGATTCCAGGGACATCATCTTCGGTATCCGTCCCGAGCATATGTCGCTTGCAGCCGACAAAGAGAACGCCATAAAGGCGACCGTGGACGTCTCCGAGATGATGGGCAGCGAGATTTATCTGCACGTCGCGACCGCGACCGACAAGGACTGCGTAGTGCGCATTGCCCTCGTTGACCTGCCCAAGGATCGCGCCAACGGCTTTGCTCACGGCGACGAGATTTATCTTGACGTCAGCAAGGACCTCGCGCATCTGTTCGACGTTGAGACCAAGCAGAATCTCATCTGAGCATTTCACACAAAGACCCCGCCGCTGCGTGTGCAGCGGCGGGGCTTTTTATTGCTCGTTTACAAAATACAATGGGCGGTTGCACCCCGTGGCTGCTTCATCGCAAAATCGGCGGTCACATTTCGCACCCCCGCGCTTCGCCGCAAACCTTTGCAGCCGCGCCCGATAACCGCCGTCCGTGTTCAGTCAAACAAACCGCTCGACAAGTAGCGCTCGCCGGTGTCCGGGAGCACGGCGACTATGGTCTTGCCCTTGTTTTCCTCGCGCTGCGCGAGTTTGAGCGCCGCAAACAGCGCCGCGCCGGAGGTTATGCCCACAAGATAGCCCTCGCTTCTCGCAAGCTCACGCGCCGCGCCGAACGCCTCGTCGGTGCCGACGGTTATAATCTCGTCCACCGCGCCCGCGTCGTAGTTGCCCGGCACAAAGTTCGCGCCGATGCCCTGTAATTTGTGCGGACCGCTTTTTCCGAGTGAGAGCAGCGGAGAATCGGTCGGCTCGACCGCCACCGCCTTGACGTTGGGAATGTGTTTTTTTAGATAATGCGCTATTCCGCTGAGCGTACCGCCCGTCCCGACGCCCGCGACGATGTAATCAATCCGGCCGTCCGTCTGCGCGACAAGCTCGGGTCCGGTCGAAAGCTCGTGCGCTTCGGGGTTCGCAGTGTTGTCAAACTGCCCTGCGAGTATGCTGCCCGGGGTGCTTTTCACAAGCTCGTTCGCCTTTTCGACCGCGCCGCTCATTCCCTTGGCACCGTCGGTGAGCACCAGCTCTGCTCCGTATGCCGCAAGCAGTTTTCTGCGCTCAACGCTCATCGTTTCGGGCATGGTCAGCACGACCTTGTAGCCCATGGCAGCCGCCATTGCCGCCAGCCCGACCCCCGTGTTGCCGCTCGTCGGCTCGACTATCGTGCCGCCTTTTTTGAGGCGTCCGCTGCGCTCGGCGTCCCGAATCATGTTGAGCGCCGCGCGGTCCTTTATGCTGCCCGCCGGATTGAAGCACTCGAGCTTGACGAGCACCCGCGCTTGAAGCCCATGCGCTTTTTCTATGTTGTTCACCCTTGCAAGCGGCGTTGAGCCGACTGTTTCGGTGATGTTGTTTTTGATGTCAGCCATAATGTAATCCCCCTTCTTTTTAATGCATTATAGCATCTGCGGTTTCGTTTGCAAATCAATATACATTTTGTATATTTTTGTAGCCTAATTACGATCAGCTGCGCAAAAAAGCGACGTTTTCCCTTTAAAACAGCTCATTTCGGGTGATATCTGTATATGAAAGGAGGTGGAAGTGATGATAAGCGCAAGCTTGCCTGCAAACAGCGCGGGCAACAACGCCAACCGTGTAGCGGGGTTTTTCCGCGCACAGAATCCGCCGACAGAAAGCAAGCTGTCCTTCGCGGACGAAATCAGCCTTTCCGAGGCGGCGCTCGAGCGCTCGAAGCAGGAATCGAAGGAATCCGACCTTGCGGCGGAAAAGCAGCAGCTCGAAGCACAGCAAAAAGCGGCGAAAAGCGAGCAGGACGCGCTGCGCCGGCAGATGGAAGCGGCAAAGCAGGAGGCGGAGGCTCAGGCAGAGTCGATGGAGATTCTGCGCAAATGCCTCGTCATCGCCTCGCGCCTCATCGCCGGTCACAAGGTGCCGCGCACCGACGAGAAGTACCTGATGAAGAACAACTTTGAGCTGTATCGTCAGGCTATGACGCTGCGTATGCCAAACCGAAACGCGAAGGAGTACCGCTCGATTTTAAGCGAAAAGGACATTCGAGGCGAGCAGACGGACGCCGCCGCGGAAACAGGCGAAAGCGGCGAAGCACCGCAGTCCGCTGAGGTTTCGCCGGAATAAACCACCGCCGAACGGCTAGTACAAAACGCAAAACAAGACCCGGTCGGGCAAGCGCCCGGTCGGGTCGCTTTGCATTCCTTTGCACCTTGCGGCGAAATCGGTCTGCTCGCCGCATAACGCCGTCAAAGCTCAGTGCCGCTTCCAGACTTCAACGCTCGATTGTCCTTGCGAGGCAATGACACGCGGCAGGGCTGTCAAACAAGCGTTTTCGCATAGAAGTGTCTGGTTTTCTTTGTATAAATGGGCATATATTGTAGACATTCGCAAAAAAACACACTATTATTATGTATATCTATTAAAAAAAAGGGGGAGCGGCGTGAAAAAGTACATAACCAATTGGCGACACGCCGAGTCCACCTATTTTCGGGAAGCGAGCGAGGAGATACTGGCGACAAACCTGTCCATGCTGCTGCTTTCGGGCGCGGGAGGCACTTTTTTGCTCTCGCTGCTGTACGTATGCGAGCCGATACTCGTCGAGGGCTTCAGCTTTACGCTCGAATGCGCCGCGTCGCTCGCCGCCTTTGCCGCGTTCTTCGCCGTTGCGCTCGTGCTGGTGCTGCGCGACGACCGACGCTTCCCGCTCATTCAGCTGCTGTGCACGCTGTTTTGCCTGTTTGTACCCGCGTGCGTGTCCTTTGCGAGCACCTTCGGCAGCCCGAGCGTTCCGCAGGTGTTTTTCTCGCTCGTGCTAATCGGTGTATCCTTTCTGTTCGTGCTGCCTGCCGGAACCGTTATATTTCTGCTGACGCTCGCCGAGGGTGTTTTCATCTTTATGGCGTCCAACGGAAAAGCCGCGGCGGCGCTCGGCATGGATTTGTTCAGCTCGCTTGCGGCGTATCTGTTTTCGCTGCTCATCGCGTGGCGCTCGTCGCGCGGCAGACTGAAAGCCTATCTGTCCAAGGCGCGCTATCAAAAGCGCAGCACCTTTGACTCGCTTACGGGAATTCTCAACAAATCCGCGTGCGAGCAAAACTGCGGCGCATATCTCTCCACGCGCGACGTGCAGGACGTGTGCGCGCTGCTTGTAATCGACCTTGACGACTTCAAGCATATCAACGACACCTACGGTCACCAAAGCGGCGACAAGCTGCTCGGAGCGGTCGGAGAAACACTGCTCAAGGAATTCCGTTCGAGCGACATCGTCGGACGCTTCGGCGGCGACGAGTTCTGCGTGCTGATGAAAAAC
>CAYXRE010000082.1:0-8474 GCA_964466125.1 uncultured Oscillospiraceae bacterium | reverse complement strand
CACGTCTGCTCGAGGAGCAGGATTTGCTCAAATACAAGGACGACGTGGCGGGCTCGCTGCCCTACGGACTTCAGCGCCGTCTTGAGATAGCGCGCGCGCTTGCGACCGAGCCCAAGCTGCTGCTGCTCGACGAGCCGGCGGCGGGCATGAACCCGCAGGAGACGCAGGAGCTGACCGACTTCATCGTTGAAATAAAGGACAAATACAAGCTGACCGTGTTCATGATTGAGCACCACATGGACTTGGTCATGAAGATTTCCGACCGCATATATGTGCTGGACTTCGGCAAGCTCATCGCACAGGGCACGCCGGACGAGATCAGCGAGAACGAGCGCGTTATCGAGGCATACCTGGGGGTGGCAGAGGATGATTAGTGTAAACGACCTTCACGTCAACTACGGCGGAATCCAAGCCGTTCGCGGAATCTCCTTTCACGTTCCCAAGGACGGCATAGTGACCCTCATCGGCGCGAACGGCGCTGGCAAGAGCACCACGCTTCGCACGATAATCGGTCTGGAAAAGGCGGCTTCGGGAACGGTGAGCTTCCTTAACGAGGACATCACCGGTCTGGACACCGCGACCATCGTCGGCAAGGGCATAACGCTCGTTCCCGAAGGACGCCGCGTGTTCCCGAACCTGACGGTTTATGAAAACATCAAGGTCGGCGCATATATGCGCTCGGACGACCTGTCGGAGGACGTTAAATGGGTCTATGACCTGTTCCCGCGCCTCAAGGAGAGAAGCTGGCAGCTTGCCGGAACACTCTCGGGCGGCGAGCAGCAGATGCTCGCGGTCGCCCGCGCGCTCATGAGCCGTCCGAAGGTCATGATGATGGACGAGCCGTCGCTCGGTCTGGCACCTCTCGTCGTGCGCTCGATTTTTGAGATAATCAAGGAGATAAACAAGCAGGGCGTGACGATACTGCTCATCGAGCAGAACGCCAACATGGCGCTTCGCGTCGCGGACGCGGCGTATGTGCTCGAGACCGGACGCATAACCATGCACGGCACCGGCAAGGAACTGCTTGAAAACGACGACGTCAAAAAAGCGTACCTCGGCAAATAAGAGACACGCAGCACAGCAAAAAAGATCGCCCGCTTTCCCAATGAGAAGAGCGGGCGGTTTTATATCGTTGTGTTATGTGTCACAAATTACTCCGCGCTTTTTATGTACTCGACCAGCGGCAGAACGTAATCCTGCGAGGAGATGTCATAGGAGCTGGCAATCGCGTTCTCGCAGCCGGATTCCGAATCGGATTTGTTTTTCTTCGCTCCGAGAAACGCCGCGAGCGCTTTCATGAGTGTTTTGTCTCCCACGCCCATAGCCACGTAGTTGAGCCCCGACTGGAAGTAGAAATGCGGTACGCTGACAAGCTCATCGCCGGACAGATTCTGTTCCCACATCTTCTGTATAGTTTCGCTCTCGGCGCTCGGCGTAGCCCCCGTCGCGAAAAGCGCGAGCTTCACGTCGCCGCCGAGCGTGAAAAGCAGCGCTTTTACGCGCGCAAGTCCGTCCAGTTTGCCCGCGTGCACTCTGCCGCCGTAGACGACAAGCTCAAAGCCGCGCAATGCGTCGGCACTCGCGTCTTCCAAGCGCATGAGCGAAGCTCCCGTGTCCTGCGCCGTCCATTCGGCGTATCTTTTCGTAAAGCCGGTGCGGCTTTTGTAAATCACAACGGTTTTCATGAAGTCTCCTTACGCTATCAGCGCGTCCCAGTAGCCGCCGAAGCCGTCCGACGCGCCGTAGAACATCACTCCGAGCTTGGTCGAGTTTTTGTCCAGCAGTTTTGCGCGGGTGGAATCGCACGCGTTCCAGCTGTCAAATACCGACTGCGCCGTGTAGTAGCCGCCCGAAATAAGCTCGTAGCTCGCGCCGTCCGGCTTGTTGGGGGCAAACTCGCTTGCAAGGTCGCTCGAGCGGGGCTTGGCGAGCTTGACCAGCTCGGCGTCCCATTTGAGCGCGTCCAGCCCGTTGTCAACGCGCAGCTTGTTTATAAGAGCGAGCGTCTGCTTTGCAAGCGCCTCGCCGTAGCCGGTCGGAAGCGTCGGCTTCTTTTCCTCGTCCTCATCCTCGTCCTCGTCGCCTGCGGTGTATTCGACCTTTACGTCAATCTTGTCGCGGTCGAGAACCGAAACGGGTATGATGTTGAGAGCGGTCGGAATGAAGATTTGGTTTTCGCGCGTCTCAAGCTCGGTCAGCGCCGCGACCTCGGCGGCGGCGGTGTCGGTCTTTTGGAAATCAAGGTAGTTTTTGTAGGTCGTCGCGTCCACCGTTTTCCAAAAGCCGCTGTAAACGCGCAGCTTGGTCTGTCCCTCGGCAAGACCGGTCAGCTTGAGGGTGAACACGCCGTCCTTCTCTTCAAAGCGCTCGGTTTTCGCGGTGGTCTCGTTGAGACACTGGATTTGCAGGCAGCCGCCGTACGGCTGGGCAAATTCAAGCGAGACGGGGTTTTGCAAATACGCCTCGACGGTGGCGGGCGCGTCCTCGGTCACGTTGAGCAGACCGTTCAGATGAAAGACTATCTCATATTTCGCAAGCTCGCGCAGCTCGGTGCGCGGGGCGAGCTTGGGCTCGATGCCCAGCAGGTCGCGCAGATTGCTTCGCAGCTCGTCGTACTGCTTTGAAAAATCCCATTGTCCCACCGTCACCGTGTGCACCGGCGCGATTACGGGGACCGCAATCTCGGTGGTGGTGATGAGCGCGGTGGTGGTGAAATATTCGCCGACGGCGGTCAGGGTGTGCTTGTTGACCGTCAGCACGTCGGGGTCGGCGACGACTATCTCGCTTATCTGCTCGTTGTCGGAAAGCTCGACGCCTACCGTGTAGCTCTCGCCGACCGCCAGTGTCTGCGGGGGCAGCTTTTCGAGCGACGGCTCAGTGTAGGTATCCTTTACGGCGATGACCCACGGCTCGGCAATAATGACCGAACCGATGAGCGACAGGCATATAAGAATGATGAACACGACGATGAAAACCTTCAGTCCGTGCCCCTTGCGCCGCTGCTTTTTGGGCGCGGTGAACTCCAGCTTGGTGTCGGATTTGAGCAGCAGCTCGTCGGTCTGCGGCGCGGCGTGCCGCACGTCGTCCAGTCCCGCTTCCCGAAACAGGCTGTCCACCTCGCTCGTCACGTTTGCGCCGTCGTTCGGTTTTTCTCTTTCGTACTTCATATAACTCCTCAATACAAAAAGAAAGCGTGTTTTGTTTTCCCCGTAATTGTACCACATTTAACCTAGCGCGGCAACGCGAAACAAGGGAGCGCAATACCCCGCCGCACTTGCGCGAAAGCATAAAATGTGGTAGCTTATGAGTACCGAAACACGGGGGGTGACGCGATGGAATTTATACAGACAATGAGAGAACTGAATATCTGGTCGGTCATCGTTCGCATACTGCTTGCGCTGATTGTCGGCGGAATGCTCGGCATCGGGCGCGGGCGCAAAAATCGTCCGGCAGGCTTTCGCACCTATATGCTCGTCTGTCTGGGCTCGGCGCTGGTGATGATGACCAACGTGTATGTTTTCACCGTTTTCGGTGTCTCCGACCCGGTGCGCATGGGCGCGCAGGTCGTCAGCGGAATAGGCTTTCTCGGCGCGGGCACGATAATCGTGACGCGGCGCAATCAGATAAAGGGCATCACCACCGCCGCGGGACTGTGGACGGCGGCGTGTGCGGGGCTTGCCATAGGCGTCGGATTCTATGAGGGCGCGCTCATAGGCGGGCTTGCGATATTTGTCGTCATGACCTTCATGCAGCGCATCGACAACGTGATTCACGGTCAGGCGCGGCTCATGGACATATACCTTGAATTTGACAAGACGCTGTCCTTCGGAGAGTTTCTCAAATACGCGCGGGACAACGAGTTCGATATTCACGACGTGCAGATGGGGCAGTCGAGCATCGGCAGGGACATGGAGGGTATCGTGCTTTCCGCGACCTATCCGCGCCGCCGCTCGCATGACGAGCTGCTTGCGATACTCGCCAAAGCCCCGGGCGTGCGCTTCATTGACGAGGTGTAATCGCTTGCAGCATGCCGAGGCCGCGCTTTTGCCGTCGGCGGCGCGAACCCCCGGTGCTAAAGCTTGAAGTGAATGCAAAATGCCGTTTTCCCGCGCTCTCGGGGAAACGGCGTTTGTTATATCGACCGATTGCACGAAATTTGCGTACTGGCGGCGTGCAGCGACTGCGATTTGAGAACCGGGGGATCGGCGCCGACGCGGCGCGGCGTGCAGGCAAATTTGTTTGACACGCCGCAGTAATAAGATATAGAATATATCTACTAACATTTTGGGGGATATGGATATGACACTTTATATCGTAATTGCGGTTGTCGTACTTTTGGTTGTCTGGTTTATTGCGACCTACAACGGACTCGTAAAGCGCAAAACGCTTGTCGAGGAGGCTTTTTCGGGCATGGACGTGTCCATGAAAAAGAGATATGACCTCATTCCCAACCTCGTCGCCGCAGTCAAGGGCTATGCGAAGCATGAGACGGAAACGCTCGAGCAGGTGACCGCCATGCGCACGAAGGCGATGAACAGCGCGAATCCCGAGGAGCGCGTCGAGAACGAAAAGCAGCTGGACAGCTGCATAAAAAAGCTGTTCGCCGTCGCGGAGAATTATCCCGAGCTCAAGGCGAACGAGCAGTTCCTCGATTTGCAGTCGCAGCTCAACGCGGTCGAAAGCGACATTATGCAGTCCCGCAAGTATTACAACGGCTCGGTGCGCGAATACAACCTTCGCACTAAGACCATGCCCAGCGCTCTCGTAGCGAAGATATTCGGCTTTGCCTCCATGCCGTTCTTTGAGCTCGGCAGCGAGACGGAGCGCGAAAACGTCAAGGTGGAATTCTGATGAAATGCCGCGCAAAACACGCGGCTCATACGGCGGCAAGGCTGATAGTTTGCCTTGCCGTTACGTTTGCCGCTTTGCTTTTTTCCGGCGTGTGCTTCGCGGCGGAATATGACGATTACGACTTCTACATAAAGAACTACGACGTTCAAGTGAACGTGAACGACGACCGCAGCTACGATGTGACCGAGACGCTGGATGTCTATTTTAATGAAGAGCGCCACGGCATCACCCGCAATATTCCGCTGTACGCAAGCGCCGAGCGCGAGGTGCGGCTGCTGGACGTGGACGTAATCGGCGCTCCGTTCGAGTACGACGGCTACGGTTATCTTAAAATCGGCGACCCCGACGAGACGGTGACGGGCGACCAAACCTACATAATCAAATACACCCTTTGGCACTACGACGACGAGCAGCCGGACGCCGACTATATGTACTTCAACATCATCGGCACCGACACCGCCGTTCCCATACAGCACGTTCATTCGGACATAACGCTGCCAGGCGAACCGTTAGAGATCACGCTCAACGACGGCAGCGCCGGAAACATCGGCGCGACCAACAGCAAATACGAGGCGGCGGGCAAGCACATAACCGTCGATACGCTCGAGACGCTCGAGCCTTACACCGCCGTCACGATAGACGTAAAGCTGCCGCAGGGCACCTTTGCGAACGCCGAGGTCTGGAAGCCTGCGCTCGTGATTCACGAGATGGATTTCAAGTATGTCATGGACGCTTACGGCGTTGTCACCGGCACGCAGAAATACAACGTGACGGTCAATCATGAGTATTCCCTTTGGCCTGACCTCAACGAAAGCGTAAGCGGCTGCGCCGACAGCAAGCTGCTAAGCGGAGTGTTGACAATGCCCAACGGCGAGACGAAGGAGTTTAGCTATTCGCCGCGTGTTGATTTGAGCGATTACGTCGGACAGACGGTCAGTTTCACGCTCGAGTACACCGCTGCTCACGACGTGCTCTCATCAAACAACCTGTGGACCGAGTTTCCCGTTTGGCAGGGCGATTCGGAGCTGGTGCTGGAAAAGCTAAACGTAAAAGCCGAGCTGCCGTTCGAGTGTGAAAACGCGGCGGTAGCCGACGACATCGACGACGACGTGCCTGATGTTGACGACAATTTTTCGACCACGGTGCGCGGCAAAACGGTCAAGAGCACCTATATCGGCTCGGGAGAGCAAAGGCACTCGGTCTCGCTCGTGACCAACTTCCGCAAAGCGCCGTTTCTGCGCCAGGGCGGCGCGCGGGACTACATCGTTCCGGGCGTTGCGCTGTTCGCACTGCTTGCCATAATTGCTGCGTCGCTCATCAACCGCCCGCGTCCTCTCGTCAAGCCGGTCGAGTATTATCCGCCCGACGGCATCGACCCTGCCGCTGTGGGACTTGTCGTTGACAACCTGGTGACCAACAAGGAGATGGTATCGCTCATCTACTATTGGGCGTCGCGCGGATGCATAAAGATAAATATGCAAGAGCACAACAAATTCCACCTGACCAAGCTGCGCGAGCTGCCTGAGGGCAGCCATGACTACGAACGCACCATGTTCAACAAGCTGTGGTCGCTGGGCGGCGGCAGCAGCGTGAGCAGCTCCCAGCTTGAGGATAAATACTATTCGGCTGTAAGCGACGCAAAGGATCAGCTCAAAAAGCACTACGTCGGCAAATGGGCGCTCGACAACAGGGCGTCCGGCGTGATTTCCGCTGTCTCCGGCTGTCTGCTGCCGATGCTGTGCGGCATGGCGGCGATAACCGCCGCGTTCAGCACGATGTTCGGCGGCGGGGAAATGATAATCGCCGTTATGCTTGCGCTCCCGTGCGCGTTCGGCGTCCAACTGATGACCCGCAAAATGTTCGGCAACGGCTATATCGGCGCAAGCAAGGTCGGCACGGCGATTCGCATAATCATTATGTCGCTGATGTTCTTCCTGGGCTGGCTGATGTTCACGGCCTTCGGCAGAGGTCAGGCGCTGTCGTTCGGTTCGGCGGCAATCACCGGACTTGCGCTCATGCTCTGTGCCGCGCTCGCGCCGCTCATTCACAAGCGCACAGAGTACGGCAATTCTCTGCTTGAGCGGGTGCTCGGCTTCCGGATGTTCCTCAAGACTGCGGAAAAGCATCAGCTCGAGATGCTGCTTGAGCAGGACCCCGATTATTACTACAACGTCCTGCCTTACGCGCAGGTGCTCGGCGTATCGAAGAAATGGTCCAGAAAGTTCGACGGTCTCATCAGCGAGCCGCCGAGCTGGTGCGAATCGACTACGGTCGCGCCGTTTATGCTCTATGACAGCATGACCCGCTCCATGACCCGTACGATGAGCTCGTCTCCGAGCACGGGCGGCTCCGGCGGAGGCTTCTCGTCCGGTGGAGGATTTTTCTCGGGCGGCAGCTCGGGCGGAGGCTCGGGCGGTGGCGGCGTCGGCAGCTGGTAAGCGCACGCGGCAATGCTCAGATTAAGCCCCGTTCTCCCGTCACTTTTGTGGGGAACGGGGCTTTCGGTATGCTGCTTATGGCGTAAAAATAAGCGGAAATTGACAAATTCGACAGGTATTTACAGAAAATTTACATTCCGACAAAATTTACCGCAAAACGGCAATTATAGCGTTCCTTATAATGAATTGTTATAAATATTTTACAATATTGCCAATAATCGGGGCGTTAAACATTTGTAACACTATGTAATATTGACAAAAGAGACGATGTGTATATAATAATCAAGGTGGGTTTGCGAAATCCACAAGAAAAACAAAACGCATTAAAAGGAGAAAAACATGAAAAAACTGCTTGCAGTAGTGCTTGCACTGGTTCTCGCTCTTTCTCTCGTAGCTTGCGGCGCGCCCGCAGCGACGACCGAGCCTGCGACCGACCCTGCCGGTGAGCCCGCGGGCGAGCCCGCAGCGACCCTTCCCCAGGTTTGCTATCTCGTAAACGGCAACCTCGGAGACAAGTCCTTCTTTGACAGCGCCGAAGCCGGTCTGGCTCAGCTCGCTGCCGACGGCGTCATCGAGTACAAGACCGTTGAAATGGGTCCTGACGAGGCGACTTGGCAGAACTACGTTGAAGAAGTTACCACCGGCGGCGAGTACGACATCATTGTTGTCGGAACTTGGCAGATGCCCGCTTACGTGCTGCCCGTTGCTCAGGCTAACCCTGACCAGAAGTATATAATCTTCGATACCGAGATTCTTGACGAAGGCGGCAATTATCTGCCGAACATCGCTTGCATCCAGTACAACCAGAACGACATGGGATATCTCGTCGGCGTGTATGCCGGTCTCATGGAGAAGAGCGACCTTGAAGGTCTCAACGACCAGAACATCATCGGCTTTGTCGGTGGTATGGACAGCCCCGTTATCTGCGACTTCCTCGTAGGTTACATCGAGGGCGCCCGCTCGGTCAACCCCGACGTTAAGGTTGACTGGCGCTGGATCAACAGCTACACTGATACCGCTCTGGGCAAAGAGCTCGGCGCTGCCGAAGTTCAGGCGGGCTGCGACATCGTTTGGGGTGTCGGCGGCGATGCCGGTACGGCTGCTGTTGAAGCTTGTAAGGAAGCCGGCGTGTGGTTCATCGGCGTTGACTCCGACCAGGAGCTGACCCTTGACCCTGACTTTGCG
>CAYXRE010000081.1:4262-8516 GCA_964466125.1 uncultured Oscillospiraceae bacterium | reverse complement strand
ATATTATAATTTATACCATGCAAATATTAATAATTCAATACATATTTTAGCGCTTTTGTTAAGTTTTTTTCAATTTTGCACGAATTTGACCGATTTTATCGACGCTCAAAGGTACATATTCGGCCGAACAAGTGATGCACACTGTTAGAAAGTATGGCACTCCGACAGTAGCACTTCAAGAAAGACAACAGGTCCGGCGCCGCTTGGACGCCGGACCTGTTTTGAGGCAAATTATTTTTTCTCTGCGGGAGCAGCGGGAGGAGCCTGCGGGGGCTGCGCGGGAGCCTGCGGCTGAACCTGAGACTGCATTTGAGCCTGCTGCGCTTGCATCTGGGCTTGCATTTGAGCTTGCATCTGCGCTTGCATCTGGGCTTGCATTTGAGCCTGCTGCGCTTGCATCTGAGCTTTCATCTGCGCTTGCATCTGCTTTTCCATCTGCTGCTGCATGGCGTAACTTGCATATTTCTGGGGGTCAACGCCGGCCTCTATCTCGTCATAGAACGCCGCGTGCACCAGTCCGCAGACGAGCGGCGCAAAGACGCAGAAAAGTATGTATCCGAGCACGCAGATGATCGTGAACAGAACACCAACATACGGGATAAGTCCGAGCAGTCCGAACACAATCATGAACGCTGCCAGCGCGGCGACCACGAGCAAATCCGCGCCGAACATTTTGCCCTTGAAGCCCTCGGTCTTCTGCATGGATATGCGAAGCGCCTGGGTCGCGGAGACTTCCTTATTCTCTGCGAGTATGTACGGGGTCAGCGAGTAACTGTACGTTTTGATGATTGCAAATATCGGACCGACAACGGGGATAAGCGCCCAGATGAACACCCACAGCATCATCCATGCCATGCCGCCGGCGCAGCGCCAGAAATCGTGGAAGCCGTTGAACAGGTCGTCCGAGTTGAAGTCCTTGCCGCGATATGCCGCAAGGAAAATCGCCGCCATGCCCAGCTCAAGCACGAGCGTTATGGGAATGGTGATTATCGGCAGTATGCCGACGATCGATGCGATAATCATCAGCAGTCCCGCCAGCAGCGACATGCCCCACAGCCGGAACGGCTTTTTCGCGAGCATTGCGAACACTTTTCCGTAAATGTACTTTACCATTAGTTTCTCCTCTTTCACTGTGAATTGGTGATACATTCATTATACAAAATAATTACAGATTTGACAATATAACTTATGTCAAATCTTTATCAATATTATGATTAAATTTTAATTAAAATGAGTTGTACGGCGGGTTTCAGCGTGTGTTCGGGCGTTCACGGACGGCTTTCGGCGCATTTGGTACGCCGAAGGGCGATATATCATCGTTATTCCCGCCCATCGCTTTGAGCGGCGCAGCGGAGCTTGAAAAGGAGGTCATCCCATCGCGCCCAGTAATACTGTAACGGACAACAGCGTCCTTTCCCCTTCCCGAAGGGCAAAGGACGCCGTTTGCAAATCGGTGTATGCTCCGAAGTGCGAAATCAGAAATTGAACTCCGCTTGCCAGTCAAAATCGCCGCTCGTCTCGACGTTCGCCGGCCAATGGGCGCACCAGTCGGGCGTGGTCGGAGACTCCACCCTGTCTACGCTCGGCGTGTAGGGCTTGACGTCCAGCACGGGGCTGCCGTCGAACGCGTCGATGTACTCAAGCCCAATCGTTCCGCTTTGCTCATCGACAAAGCTGACAAACGCCGTTGTGAGCGCGAGCGGGTTCGGGCGCTGCGGCGAGCGGGTGGCGAATACGCCGAGCTCCTTTGGTCCTTTGGTGTACGGCTGCGCTTCGACAAGCAGATTGCGGCATTTGTCGTTGTCGCAGCCGGAAAACCACCACAGCAGCTGTACGCAGCCGAAATCCTCCAGCCCCTTGAGTGCCGCGCGGTAAGGCTCGTCTATCACCACGCGAAAGCCCTGCTCGTCCGCGTGTATTCTTCCTATGCTTTTAACTGAATACTCTTCGTTCATTGTATCCTCCGCTATTCGTTTTCGGCGCCGTTAAATCCAGTATAGCAAAGTGTTTTTATACTTCAAGGGGGGAATTCCTCACGCGACCGAGCACGTAAAAGCGCCCGCTCACGCATAAAGCGCGTAAGCGGACGCGATAGGGCAACGCGTCGCCGAAGGATAGGTTTAAGCGAGCATTCGACGCTTGAAGCGCTTGTAGAACAGCGCACACCACAGCGCCGATACCGTAAGAGCAGGCAGACTCCAAAGAGCATTTTCGCTCGTCATCATGCGGGTCATCCAAAAGTTCGGAAATACCCCCGCAAGGTACTGTGCAGGACCGCTGACCATTATCGCGGCGGGAATGCCAATCAGCGTTATTCCGCTTGTTTTTGTCAGCGCCATTCCCACGACCTTATTCTTCGCAAAAGCCACGACCATAACGGCGGTCGGCGCGCTGAACGCGCCCGAGCACAGCGCCAGAAGCGCCTTTAGCCAAAGCGGCGTATCGCACAGCGAAAAGACGCAGATGATTATAAATCCGTACAGCGTCGCAAGAACGCAGGGAACACCGATTCGCGAGAATACATATCCGCCGCGTCCGAGCGGGGTCGCGCTTATCGCCTTCGCGACGCCGCTGTCCGCCTCGCTTAGCACGACCATGACCCCCGAGAAAGTGAACATCAGCGGCGTCATCATGCAAAGCAGCATATCGAAGATATAGTAGTACGGCGCAAGCACCGACGGCACCGACGACGCTGAGCACAAAAAGCGTTCGAGCGCGGGCACGCCGAACTTGAACACCAAACCCATGACAAGCGGCACAAAGGGCATGGCGGCGAGCATAACGTCGTCCCATATCTCGCTAAAGAAACGTTCGGTCGCACTGAACAGCGCTTTCATATTGCCGCGCCTCCCATCGTCAGAAAGTTGCGCCGTACCGTCTTGCAGCATAGCACGAACGCCAATGCCGTCCATGCGGCAAGCGACAGCGCACAAAGCGGCACGGACGGCGCTGTGCCGTTTATGAGCCACACGCACGCCGCGCCCGGATGCAGCATGAGCGCCGGATGCTCAATTCCGAAAAGCATGAGTATCGGCGGCGCGCAGATAAACAGCTCGAAGGGAACCGTAAAAACAATGAAGCCGTTGAGCGTCGTGACCCGCATGGCGACAATCAGCCCGCAAAGCGAAAACAGGCAGGAGCCGAGAAACACGCCGAGCAGGCACTGCGCCATGCTGCGAATTTCCCCGACCCACGCGATAACAAAGCCCGCAAGCAGGCTTATAAGCGACATGGAGAGCGTCTTGGACGCAACGTACTCCCACACGCGCACGGGGCTTACGGCGAGCGCGCAGTTGACCCTCTGGCTTTTTTCGAGCAGCACAATCGCACCCATAAAGAATATGCCCGTCGCCGCCGGGTCGGTAAATATCAGCGCCGTTGACAGCACGGGACGCGCCGAGGAAGGAACGGCATACAGCACCAAAGCGTACAGCGCGCAGAATATAACATAAAGAAGATAGAAGCCGTGCTTGTGGGCAAAGCGAACGTCGCCTTTCACGAGCGAGAAAAATCTCATACAAGCGACCTCCCGGTGAGCTCCATGAAAATGTCGCCCAAGTCCGGCTCAAGCGAGTGAACGCTCGTCAGCGTTTTGGAGCGCACGGCGCGGGTGTACTCGTCGCACTCGGCGAGCGCGGCAAGCGGACATTCGCCGGAGCGTTCGCGTCCGTTGTCGGTATATGTATAGCGCACCGACGCCGCTCCCTTTCGCATAACGAGAGCGTGCGGCGTATCGAGCGCCACGATTTTTCCCTGGACGATGAACGCGACGCGCTCGCAAAGCTCGGCGGCATCGCTCATGTTGTGGGTGGTCAGTATGACGGTCTTGCCGCGCTTCTTTTGCTCGATTATCATATCCTTCATCAGCCGCGCGTTGGACGGGTCCAGCCCGCTTGTCGGCTCGTCAAGGAACAGCACCTGCGGGTCGTTCACGAGCGCGCGAAGAAAGCCCAGACGGCTCTTCATGCCCTTTGAATACTCGCCGACCGGCTTGTCCGCGTCCCGAAGCAGCTCGACGCCCGCCAGCAGCGCTTCAATGTCGGGGTGCGCGTCGAAATACAGCGAGGCAAAGAACTCGAGATTCCTGCGCGCGCTGAGCTTGTCGTAAAGCGTCGGGAACTCGAAGTCGATGCCGATATGCTCATAAAAGTCCTTCTTATGTGTCGAGACCTCTTTTCCGAACACCTTTACGCTGCCGCGATAGCCGCTCACAAGTCCCGTCAGTATCTTTTGCAGCGTGCTCTTGCCCGCCCC
>CAYXRE010000081.1:0-4252 GCA_964466125.1 uncultured Oscillospiraceae bacterium | reverse complement strand
TTCAACGAACCGGCCGAAAATCTCACCTTGCCCTACCGAGAACGAAACGTCCTGAATGAACGGTTTTTTGTCGTAGCTGAACGCCAAATCTTTGATTTCAATCATTTTGTCACCCATTGTCGTCCTGCATAAGCTGCATTGCGATTCCCCGAACGCAGCAGCGCAGCGCCTCCTCAAATACTTCCTCGCCTATCTCCCGCTTGTGCGCTATCGTAAAAAACAGCGCGCGGAAGGCGGCGGAATATACACTTTTCTTTGCCTCGCTCATCGGCGGCAGCAAACCGGTGAACGCGTCCGGCAGCCGCCGGATCAGCGCGTCCATCTCGCCGTCCACCATAAGACGCGGGATAGCGGTTTCCAGCAGCGCCCCGAAAGCCCCCATGAGCGCGTCGGTGAGCTGCTCGGACGTGCAGCCGTCCGAGAGCGCCGCAAGCCCTTTCTCAAGGCTTTCGTGTATGCTCTCGTGCCAGCGCATCAAGACTTGAAATATCAGCTCCTCTTTCGAGGCAAAAAACAGGTAGAACGTCCCCTTGGGAATGTTCGCTTGCCGCACAAGCTCGTCCACCGTTGTGCGCTTTATTCCCACGCGCATGACCGACTCGCTTGCGGCGTCCACAAGCCGCCGCTCAATCGCGCGGCGTTCCTTTTCGTTTAGTTGTTTCGGCATCGGCTTTCCTTTCAATGCATTTGAATGTGAACTTGAGTGTTGGGGCAGTTTTCGCTTTTGCGGCGCAGCAATACTCGCAAGTCGAACTGACAATACCCGTTGTTCTCACCGTTATTCTCAGTGTTGTCACTGCATTCGGCTTGGCGCGCAGGCGTCCTTGAAGCTGTCCTTGCAAAAGTCGGCTGAAGGACAACGGCGCTCAGAATATTATGTTTGACCATATTCGTCTTTTTAGTCATTATAATTCATTGCTCTGCATTGTCAATACTACGAGCCGCATTTTCTTGATTTTGTGCGCCGGAGCATTTATAACTATATAGGCGGCGTCACCGCCTTTAACTGAAATTTCAGCTTATTTTCAATTTTGCAATATACACTTTTGTCGTGAGGTTTTGATATGACAATGCATACAGACAATGTTAACGCGATTTCGACCGACGACAAGCCGGTCATACTAATTCCCGCTTACTGCCCCGACGACAAGCTCATCGGACTGCTTACGCGGCTGCGCGGAGTGTGCGACAACCCGATTGTCGTCGTGGACGACGGAGGCGGCAAGCTGTACGAGTCGGTTTTTGTGCAAGCCGCCTGCTTCAAGGACTGCCATATACTCACCCATGAGCAGAACAAGGGCAAGGGCGCGGCACTCAAGACCGGCATAACCTTTATCTCCCGCGCGTTTCCGAACACGGTCGGCTGCGTTACCGCCGACGCGGACGGTCAGCACTCGGAAAGCGACATACTTGCGCTGTGCGAGGCACTGTATAAGCACCCGGGCGCGCTGATACTCGGCGTGCGCGATTTTTCCGCCGACGATGTACCCGCCCGCAGCCGCATGGGCAACCGAATAACCGCGCTCGTGTTCCGCATGGCGACCGGCGTTCGCTGCTCGGATACCCAGACGGGGCTTCGCGGAATATCCGCGGGTGAATTCAAGAATGCGCTTGACATCGAGGGCGACCGCTACGAGTATGAGATGTACCAGCTGCTCGAGTGCGCGCGGCGCGGCGTCGAGTTCATCCAGCTCGCGATAAAGACGATATACATAGACGAAAACAGCTCCAGTCACTTTCACGTGTTTCGCGATTCCATGCTCATCTACGGGTGCATAATCCGCTTCGCAGCCTCGTCCATTGTCACGACGCTTATCGACCTTACCGCGTTCACGCTGCTGTCGAGATACCTGCTTGGCGCGGACTACCACGGAGTGTTTCTCTCCACCGTCATCGCGCGGATATGCTCGGGCGCGGTGAACTTCGCACTCAACTCCAAGTGGGTGTTCGGCGCAGAAAAAACAGCGCGCGCATTCTTCAAGTATGTGTTGGTGTTCCTGCTTATCATGGCGCTGAGCGCGAGCATAGTCGGCTTGCTCTCGCAGCTCGTGAAGCTGCCGGTGCTCGTCAAGATTATCGTGGACGGCGCATTGTTTTTCCTTAGCTATTATCTGCAAAAACGCTTTGTATTTTCGGCAAAGGACAGAATACAGTAATGAAAAGCTCCCGTTTGTTCGGCGCGCTCACAACTCTCGCGCTGACGTTATACACGGCGTTCGTGCTGCTGGACGCCTTTGTTATCCCGCGTGCCGCCGTACAGCAGCCTGAGGCGGTTTCAAGCCCGCAGAGCGTCTCCCCCGCCGTCGCTGCTCCCGCAGCGGACTCGTCCGATGTGACGCAGACCGACAGCTTATACAGGGATTCCAACATCGAAATCAACATAACGACGAGGAACGAATACGATTCGACGATATACGTCGCGGACGTAAAGCTCGCAGACGCCTCGCTTTTGAAAACCGCGTTCGCAGAAAATACGTTTGGGCGAAACATAAAAGCGAAAACCTCTGAAACGGCTCAGGAAAACGATGCGATTCTTGCGGTAAACGGCGATTTTTACGGCTTTCGCGACGACGGCGCTGTGCTGCGCAACAGCGTGCTGTACCGCTCGACCGTGCGCAGCGGTGACATAACCGAAGCGCTCGTTATCGACACGGACGGCGGCTTTTCGATAATCGACGAGACGCTTTTCGACGTCGCGTCCGCCGACCTTTCAAGCGTGTGGCAGATACTCTCCTTCGGTCCGGCACTGGTAAACGGCGGCGAGATATGCGTTGACGACGGGCTGGAGGTCAGCGTGAAGAACAACACAACGCTCAACCCGCGAACCGCCATCGGCATGATTGAACCGCTGCACTACGTCTTTGTGGTTGCGGACGGACGTTCGCAGGAAAGCGCGGGACTGACGCTCACGCAGCTTGCGGCGGTCATGGATTCGCTCGGTTGCGAGGTCGCGTACAACCTCGACGGCGGAGGGTCGTCTGCCATGTACTTTGCGGGAAAGCTAATAAACAATCCGACGACCAACGGCAGAAAAATCAGCGAAAGGGCGGTGAGCGACATTGTATATATCGGGTATTAACGCCGCCCGCAGGGATCTTCGCTCCCGCGCGCTCGGTATGCTCGCGGCGTCGGCGGGCGTTTTCGGAGCAAATTTGCTGTATTCGATATTCGCGCACGGTGTGGATTCAGCGTACATGACCTACGCTTTCGCCTACCTTCTCGCGCTGTCCGCATTGTTTGCGGCGCTCAGCCTTTTTGCGCCGAAAGTAGCGCTCATAAAGCCCTACCGCTTTTTCCTTCGGCTTTCCTATGCCGCCGCCGCGACGCTTTGCTGCGGCAGCTTTATTCACGGTGTGCTCGCCATAGCCGGAACCGACTCGGGATACCTTGTCGGCTACACGGCGGCGGGGGTGCTGCTCGCCGCGCTCGCGCTGTCGGCGCTGATTGCAATGCTTATAACGCCGATAAAGAAATACGGGGCGAGCCGATGACGTACGAAAACGAAATCCTCAGCGTAAACGGCTCCTACGGCGGGTCGCAGAAATGGTTCACCCGACCGATGATGAAGCTCGGCGGCTGTTCGACCGTATGCGCTTGCCATGCGGCGTGCGAGCTTGCGAGAAAACACGGCAAAGCCGCGCTATACCCATTTGAAACAAAGGATCTGACATTGCGGCAGTTTCGATCGTTCGGCACGCAGATGTACAAATACGTCTACCCCGGATTTCGCGGCATGCCCGAAACGCGGCTGTTCGTCAGGGCATTTTCCGACTGGTGCGAGCACTGCGGCGAAACTGTCGGCTTTGACACGCTCGAGGGCGGCGCGCCGTACGAGGCGGCGGAGAACTTCATTCGCGAGCACATCGAGCGCGGAATCAGCGTGCAGTATCTGCTGCTTGAGCATGAGAACAACGGGATTGACGACATCGAATGGCACTGGTTCACGGTGACCGGCTTTTCGGACGACAATGATTTTGAGATTGTCTATTCGACGTGGGGCGAACGGCGCATCGCGTCTCTTGAGCTGCTGTGGAACACGGGAAAAGAAGAAAAAGGCGGGCTGGTGGCAATCCTTTAGCCGAGCGCCGCGGCATAAGCGTCCTCAAACCGCTTTTGAAGTTCGTTTGCTTTTTTTCGCAGGTCATTTGACCCATCTTGCGGCGCGCCGCAAAATAGGCTCGCTTTTGACATAAAGCCGCGACAACTTGAATTACAAACGATATGCTATATAAAATGCCCGCCGTTCTCATAT
>CAYXRE010000080.1:0-8587 GCA_964466125.1 uncultured Oscillospiraceae bacterium | reverse complement strand
TCGGAGGCGTCGCAAATTGTCGGCTCGCGTCCCAACCACGAAAAGACGGATTGAGCAAAGGGCTAATTTATAAGCTAAGCTCCTGCCTGTTTTGAGGCGGGAGCTTATTTTGTGTAAGGGATTGTCAGAGCGCGAAATCGTCCGGCTTCATTTTTGGCAGCTTCGGACTTTTTCTCGGCATACGAAGCACGGGGTTATACAAAAACCGTGAGCACCGAAAGTAGGGCGAAACAAGCCCTCTTTTGCTGCATTCCACCATCTTGCCCTCGTGGGTAAGCCGACCGTGTTCGCAATACTCGCACGCGGGCGATATTTTCTTGTCAAAAAGGCTGAAAGCCATCGGGCAAACACCTCCGTTTGCATTACAGTATAGCCTAAAAGCGGCTTTTAGTAAATAGCCTCGCGGTTTTGTCGCACAGCACGAATACTGCGCACAGCGCGAACAGCGCAAGCGCAAAGGAGGGGCTTCGGCTGAAGGTCTGCACCCCTTTTGCGTTTGCTATCGCGGGAACGGCGTTCGGCAGCAGCCGAATGAGCAGCGAAGCGCACGACAGGCTCAAAGCCAGATGAAGGGGTCGGGAGAGCAAAAAAGGCGCAAGCGAAATCCCGCCTTGCTTGGCAAACACGCTCACTTGCGAGATAACGCAAAGCCCGCAAAGACTCAGCGCCGCGCACGCAAGGTAGATTCCCGAAAGCGAGCCGACGTCCGCAGCGGCGCGGCACGCTTCCGTCACCTCAAGCGGCAGCAGCAGTGCAAAGGAGGCGCCCGCGTCGCTGTGCGCGATTCCCGCGGCTGCGCGCACGCACGCACCCAGACAGGAAAACAGCACAACGTTTGCGCAAAGCGCCGCAGTGGATTTCAGCGCGAAGGAAACGCTTGCAATCAGGTCGGGCGCGTCTTGGGAAACGATGACTTTCGCTTTTGGTCGCTTCTTTCTGCCGCCGCGTGTTTTGAGCAAAACGAAGAACAAAATCGCAAGGGAGGCAAACAGCTGGCTTGTGAGCAGTATTGCGCCTGCAAGCACGCTCGAAAACATACACGCTCCGACGCCGCTCAGTATAAACGCAGGACCCGCGTTGACCAGCGCGCACAGCAGCAGCGACGCGTCCTTGCGCTCCAGTTCGCCCGCGAGCACCGCGCGCGAGAGCAGCCTTGCGCCCATTGGGTAGCCCGCAAGCAGCCCGAATCCGATTGCGCACAGCAGCGACCGCCGCTCGTTTCCGTTTCCCATAAGCGCGCTTGAAAGCAGGTCGCTTGTGAACATGAGCGGGAACAGCGCGGGTATGACGCTTTCACAGCAAAGGGTCAGCCCGACCCGTACGCCCTGTGCGCTGTCTGCGAAAAAAACAAGCGCGAGCGCGGTAAACACAGCCGCGAACAGTGCGGCGGCGGTTCTTTTGAGCTTTATGGCTTCACGCTTCATCATGGCGTCTCCCATTCTTCGGGCTAAAATCCGCTTGCGGTAAATATATATTCACTATGCGGGGTGGATATATGAAAAAAGACAACAAAGAGCATATCGGACCCGGTTATCTTCTCGATGCCGGACTCGACCCGCCCGCCGTTCACATAATCGGCGGCAGGACGCTGCTCATAGAAGGCTGCAAGGGTATTGCGCAAATCAGCGGCGAGCGCATAGCGCTGGACATGGGCTCGCGGCTGGTGACGATATACGGCAACGGAATAGAGATTTCACAGCTTTCCCGCTCGCAGATGACGCTGCGCTGCGAGCTTTCGTCGCTGACTTTCGACAAAAAGGGGACGGGCGATGGCGATTGAAAAGCTGCTGAGCTACACACGCGGTTTCGTCGAGGCGGAATGCTCGGGCAAGAATGCGGCGGTGTTGTTTGACCGCGCGTTGAAAAGCGGCGTTGAGCTGCGCGGTCTGCGCGAGCTTGGCGAAAATCGCTTTTACTTCTCTGTCGATCCCGAGGACTACAAAGAGCTGCGGCGGTTGTGTCGGGGAACAGGCTGCCGCGTAAGAGTGCAAAAAAAGCGCGGCGTGCGTTTTCGCGTGGCCGCGAGCAAAAAGGCGCTGCCGCTCGCCGCGGGGCTGGCGGCGTTCTTTTTGACGCTGCATCTGCTCGGAATGCTCACGGCGGTAATCGAGATAGACGGCAAGAGCACGCTTTCGCGTGAGCAAATCGACAAGAGCTTGGAAAGCTGCGGGATATATGAATACGCCTTTTCACGCTCGGTGGACGCGAAAGCCGCCGCGCGGCGTATGCTCATAGACAACGAGCAGCTTTCGTGGTGTGCGGTGAATATATTCTACGGACGTGCGCAGATAGTGCTCAAGGACAAGATAGCCGACCCCGACGATAAGAGCGGGACTCAATGGTATATCGCGGCGAAGCGCGACGCCCAGATTAAGCATATCGCGCTGCAAAGCGGAACGCCGCTTGTCCGCGTGGGAGACACAGTTGCAAAGGGGCAGCCGCTGGTCGTGTGGGACGAAAGCGGCTTTGACAACTCTTGGACGCGCAACATCAGCGCCGAGATAACCGGATACACCGTGCACGACGCGCGTTTTTTCATAAAAAAGAATCATGTCACGAGAGCCCGCAGCGGCGAATTTGTCGAAAGCGCGGCACTGCTTGTCGCAGGACAGCCGCTTTTGCCGTCTTTCGGGCGCTCGCCTTACAGATATTTCGACACGCTTGTGTATGAGCAGAGCGTAAAATTGTTCGGAGTTCCCCTGCCGCTTGCGGTGCAACGAACGCGCTTTTACGAGGTCAACCAAAGCTCGGTATTCTTGACCAAGGAGCGTGCACAGGCGCTGCTTGAGCAGCAGACGGACGCGTATGAGCGCTCGCAGTTTCCCAAGGCGCGCGTGCTGTCCAAGGACAGCGAATTTCGCGACGAGGGGAACGGTTTCTCGCTGACGGTGAGCTATCACTGCGAAGAAAACGTCGGTGAGTATATTTGCCCATAATATTTTCAAAATTATGTGTATATTCAACATAAATATGCTATAATCTAAAAAACCTTCAAGGAGTACAAATGGCACAAAGAGAAATCGATCTCGTTTCTTCCGAGATTGCCGCGGGAGTATTCGGGAACCTCGATTGCAATATCGCTTTTTTGGAAAAGGAATTTCTCGTTGAGCTGCGCGCGCGCGGAGTGACGCTGTGCATAAGCGGCGACGAGGAAAACGTTGAGAACGCGTCCCGCGCCGTGCTGGAGCTTTTTCGAATCGTCAACGCGAGCGGGGCGATAGACGACCAGACGCTGCGCTACTGCGTCAATCTCGTCAAATCCGGCGAAGAGTCCGCGCTCGGCGAGCTGGGCAGCGGCTGCATCTTCATCACCTCCAAGGGAAAGCCCATCCGCCCCAAAACGCTCGGGCAGAAGAAATACATCGAGGCAATTGAAAAGAATTTTGTCGTGTTCGGCGTCGGACCCGCAGGAACGGGAAAGACCTATCTTGCCGTCACCATGGCGGTAAAGGCGCTGAAAAACCACGAGGTTGCGCGCATTATCCTGACGCGTCCGGCGGTGGAGGCGGGGGAAAAGCTCGGCTTTCTTCCGGGCGATTTGCAGACGAAAATCGACCCCTATCTGCGCCCGCTGTACGACGCGCTGTTCGACACGCTCGGGCAGGAGGGCTTTCAGAAAAATCTCGAGAAGGGGATAATCGAGGTCGCGCCGCTTGCGTATATGCGCGGAAGGACCTTGGACAATTCCTTTGTGATTCTCGACGAGGCGCAGAACACCACCAACGAGCAGATGAAGATGTTTCTCACAAGGCTCGGCACAGGCTCCAAGATGGTCGTGAACGGCGACGACACCCAAATCGACCTGCCCGAGGGCAAGCGTTCGGGGCTGGTGGACGCAGTGCATATTCTCAAGAACATCGACGGCATACAGCAAATCAAATTCACCGACAAGGATGTCGTGCGTTTCCGCTTGGTCGCCGACATTGTAAAGGCATACGACTCGGCTACACAAAAGAAGAACGCGGCAAAAAAATCGCTCCCGCGCTCCGCGCCGAAAAGAACAGGAGGACAGTAATGTCAAACAAGGTGCTTATATCCAACCGACAGTCAAAGGTCAAAATCCCCACCGGTACAAGGCTGCTCGT
Source organism: uncultured Oscillospiraceae bacterium (assembly GCA_964466125.1). Lineage (GTDB taxonomy): Bacteria > Bacillota > Clostridia > Oscillospirales > Ruminococcaceae > JAUNBN01. The sequence continues at coordinate 4,502 of CAYXRE010000080.1, read as the reverse complement.
GCGTCGGTGCTGCAACGCGGTGCTTGAAAACGAAAAATTCGACCTTCCCGCAGAGATAAGCGTCAGCTTCGTCGATAACGCGGAGATACAGGGAATGAACAGGGAATTTCGCAGCAAGGACGTCGAGACCGACGTGCTTTCCTTCCCGCTTTGCGAGAAAGGGGAATACGAGCTCAACGCCGAGACAAAATCCGTGCTGCTCGGAGACATCGTCATATCCATCGAAAAGGCGGTCGAGCAATCCAACCTGTTCGGGCATTCGCTCTCGCGCGAGATAGCCTTTTTGACCGTTCACTCCATGCTGCATCTGCTCGGCTACAACCACGAGGAGGGCGGCATACAGGAAGTACATATGCGTGAGCGCGAGGAATCGGTGCTCAAGCAGCTCGGGCTGCCGCGCGGCATGAGCTACGTCGTCGAGGAAGACGATGCAAAGTGAGAAAACCCTTTTTTGCGCGATAATCGGCAAGCCGAACGTCGGTAAGTCCACGCTGCTCAATTACCTTGTCGGCGCGAAGATTGCGATTACCACCGCCAAGCCCCAGACCACCCGCAACCGCATTATGGGCGTCATAACCAAGGGCGCGGTGCAGTATGTCTATCTTGACACGCCGGGCTTTCACGTCCCGCGTACCAAGCTCGGCGAGCACATGGTCAAGTCGGTCGAGGAATCGGTGAGCGAGGTGGACTGTGCGCTGTTCGTGACATGGGCGAAGGACAGCTTTGACGAGGACGAGAAAAAGCTGCTGAGCGAGCTTTCCGCGTCTCACACGCCCGTCATACTCGTTATAAATAAAGTGGACGCGCTCAAGGACAAGAACGCCGCCGCAAAAGCGAGCGAGGCGCTGTGCTCGCAGTACCGCTTCGCGAGCGCCGTGAACGTCAGCGCCCTTACGGGAGAAAACATCGACGCGCTTGAGCGGGCAGTCGGAGCTTTTGCAAAGGACGGACCTCACCTGTACGACGAGGACACGCTCACCGACATACCCGAAAAGGCGATAGTCGCCGAGCTCATACGCGAAAAGCTGCTGTGCAATCTGCGCGACGAGCTGCCGCACGGCTGCGCCGTGAGCGTCGAGCGCTTTAAGGAGCGCGATGACAGACCGCTCATCGACATAGACGCCGAGATAATCTGCGAAAAGGCGTCGCACAAGGGAATGATAATCGGCAAGGGCGGCTCTATGCTCAAGACAATCGGAACTCAGGCGCGCGCGGACATCGAGGACTTTCTCGACTGCTCGGTCAATCTCAAGCTGTGGGTCAAGGTGCGCGAGGACTGGCGCAACAGCGAGCTGTTCATAAAAAACTTCGGGCTTTAAGATGAAGATTACGACGGACGGACTGGTCATTTGGGAAAATCGCACCGGCGAGGCGGACAGGGTGCTTACGCTGCTCACCCCGCGCGGAGTGGTGAACGCCTATGCGCGCAATTCGCTGCGCCCGACCAACAAGCTGACCTCGCCGACGGCGATGCTCAGCTATTCCGAGTTCGAGCTGTTCTCGGGGAAAAATATGTTTACGGTTGACGATGCGCTGTCCAAGACACGGTTTGTGCGGCTGTCGTCCGATGTGCGCGGCTATGCCCTTGCCGCGTATTTTTGTGAGCTTGTAAAGCTGCTCGCGCCTGTCGAGGACGATGCGACCGACTTTCTTTCGCTCATGCTCAACTCCCTGTGGCTGCTCAACGAGAGCGCCAAGCCGCATGAGCTGATAAAGTGCGTTTTCGAGCTGAAAGCGGCGCAGTTCGCGGGTTATTGCCCCGATTTGGACGAGTGCAGGTGCGGAAAGACGAACGACAAGCGGCTGTTCTTCGATATAGCGAACGGGACGTGGCTTTGCGAGCGCTGCGCGTCGATTGACAACATTCGCTGCAACGCGAGCGCGGGTGTGCTCGAGGCGGCGCGCCACATAATTCGCAGCGACACAAGAAGCGCCTTTTCCTTTACACTGTCCGACGAGGCGATGAAAACACTGTGTCCGCTGTGCGAGTTTTACATCAGGCAATGGATAGACCATTCGCTTGCCACACTGGATTTTTACAACTCCGTGAGTTAGGAAATATTATGGAAACTGTTTCGGAAATTTATTGCAAACGACTTGAATTTGACAAGATATGCGAACGAGTGAGCGCCTTTGCCGTGAGCGAGGACGCAAAATTACGCGCCGCTGCGACGCAGCCCGTGACCGAACTGCATGAGGCGCTTGAGGCGCTGGATTTGACCGACGCGCTGTATTCGATGTGCGTTCACAGCAGCGCGCCGCGCATTGCCGCCGTCAGCGGGATACCCGAGATCGCCATGCGAGCGGACAAGGGCGGTGCGCTGTCCATGGGCGAGCTGCTTCGCGTGCGCACAATGCTTTCCAACGCCCGCGCGCTCAATTCATGGTACTCGGACGAGCTGGACGAGAACGGCGCGGCGAACCGCGTATTCTTTTCGCTTTACGAGGATTCGCGGCTTGAGCGGGATATCAGCGAAAGCATTCTCAGCGAGACCGAGATGAGCGACGACGCGAGCGCGCAGCTCAAGGATATACGCAAAAAGATAACCCGGGCGGAAAGCTCGGTGCGCGAGCGGCTGGATCATATAATCCGCTCGACGAGCACAAACAAGTATCTTCAGGACGCAATCGTGACCATGCGCGGCGGCAGATTCGTCGTCCCCGTCAAGCACGAGCACCGCTCGGAGATACAAGGGCTCGTCCATGACGTCAGCTCGTCCGGCTCGACCTATTTTGTCGAACCCGCGGCGGTCGTCGAGGCGAACAATACGATAATGCAGCTGCACGGCGAGGAGCGCGTCGAGATGGACCGCATTCTTGCCGCCTTTTCCGCGCAGGTGGCGCAGGTGGCGCAGCAGCTGGAGCAAAGCTACGAGAGTTTTGTGCAAATCGACCTTGCGCTCGCAAAGGCGCGCTATGCGCTCGAGACGAATGCGAGCCGACCGAAGCTCAACTGCGAGGGCTATGTGCTGCTCAAAAAAGCGCGTCACCCGCTCATTGACCCCAAGACGGTCGTGCCTGTTGACCTCTCGCTCGGTCGGGAGTACACCTCGCTTATAATCACCGGTCCGAACACCGGCGGCAAGACTGTCACGCTCAAAACGGTCGGTCTGCTCACGCTCATGGCAATGTCAGGCATGATGGTGCCCGCGCTCGAGGGAAGCGAGCTTTGCGTTTTCAAAAACGTACTCGTGGACATCGGCGACGAGCAGAGCATCGAGCAGAGCCTTTCCACTTTTTCGGCGCACGTCAAAAACATCGCGCAGATTCTCAAGTCCGCGGACGGCGATTCGCTCGTGCTGCTCGACGAGCTGGGCGCGGGAACCGACCCCGCCGAGGGCGCGGCGCTCGCCATGGCAATCCTCGAACGGCTTCGCACGCTCGGCTCGCGCGTGCTTGCGACCACACACTACGGCGAAATAAAGATATACGCTATCGAGACGGAAGGCGTGCAGAACGCAAGCTGCGAGTTCGACGTCGCGACGCTTCGCCCGACCTATCATCTGAACATCGGAATCCCAGGGCGCTCCAACGCGCTGCTCATTGCGCAAAAACTCGGTATGGACGACGAGCTGCTCGCGCAGGCAAAGCTCGGCATGACCACGCAGGACAGGCGTTTTGAGGACATGATGAGCGAGATTGACGAGCTCAAAAGCGAGATTGCCCGCCAGAAGCGCGACGCCGAGCAAATCTCGGCGAGTGCCGAGGAAATGAGGAAAAAGGCGAAGGAGGAGTACGACAAGCTCATCGCCCAAGGAGAGCGGGAGCTTGCCGCTTCACGGCTTCGTGCAAAGCAGCTTGCAAGCGACGTGACCGCGAACGCCTACAAACTGCTCGACGAGCTCAAAAAACTGGACGCGCAAAAGGACAAGGACAGGCAGGCTGCGAAGCAGCGTGCAAAAGCGATTGTCAATGCAGACAGCGAGAAGCTGTTCGACCTCGCGTCCGAAGGCGTGGAAATCAAACCCGAGGAGCTCGAACCGATAGACAAGGTCAAGGTCGGAGATTTGGTGTACGTCAGCGCGCTTGCGCAGACCGGCAAGGTGCTGTGCGCGCCGGACGCAAAAGGCAACGTAGAGGTCATGGCGGGGCTGATACGCACGCGCGTGAACATCAGTGCGCTGCGCAAGCCGCCCGCCAGAAAGCAGCCTAAGCCGAAAGCGGCTCCCGCAAAAACGCCGAATCTCGATACGGAGGAAAAGCGGGGAGGACGCAACGAGATAAACCTGCTCGGAATGAATTCGGACGAGGCTATAGCGGAGACCGAGCGGTTTATTGACGCCGCCATGCTTTCCCATTTCTCGACCGTCTACCTCATTCACGGCAAGGGCACGGGAACGCTGCGCAGTGCGATACAAAAGCACCTGCGCACGCTCAAATGCGTCAAGTCCTTTCGCACGGCGGGTTACGGCGAGGGCGACAGCGGCGTAACGATAGTCGAGCTGAAATAACAATAATTCAAAGAGCTCTGCGGACGCTTATCGTCCGCAGAGCTTTTCTGT
>CAYXRE010000079.1:0-8664 GCA_964466125.1 uncultured Oscillospiraceae bacterium | reverse complement strand
CGCCGAGAACAAATACCTTCCGCACATAGCGTTTTCCCCTTTGTGATGTAGTGTCCAAATTGTTCCCCGTTTTTTGGGAATAATTCCTTATGGACATTTTACCACAAGTGGTGTAAGATTGAAATACAAAGCAGAACAAACGTTCTAACAATTTTCTTGCGAGGCGGTGTTGTGGAAAGGACGATACTACACTGCGACTTAAATGGTTTTTACGCTTCGGTTGAGTGCTTTTATCATCCGGAGATAAGGCCGTTTCCCGTCGCGGTCACGGGCGACCCAGAGCTGCGGCATGGGATTGTGCTTGCAAAGAACAGCGTTGCGAAGAAGTATAACATAAAGACGGGCGAGGCAATCTGGCAGGCGCGGCGCAAATGCCCAGAGCTCATCTGCATAACCCCGCACTATGAGCTTTACGCCAAGCACAGCGCGCTCGCGCGGGAAATTTATACCGAATACTCCGACCGCGTCGAGAGCTTCGGACCGGACGAGTGCTGGACGGACGTTAGCGGAACTGTGTCAGGCTTTTCGCAAGGGGAGCTGCTTGCAAACGAGATACGCTCGCGCATTAAAAAAGAGCTTGGAATAACCGCGTCGGTCGGGGTGTCCTTTTGCAAGGTGTTTGCAAAGCTCGGCTCGGACTACAAAAAACCGGACGCGACCACGGTCATCTCGCGCGACAACTTCAAACAGATTGTCTGGCCGCTTGCGGCAAGCGAGATGATATACGTCGGTCCTGCGACGGCAAAGCGGCTCGAGCGCAGGGGAATCCGCACGCTCGGGGACGTTGCGACGGCGGACGTCGCGGCGCTTGAGCGATTGCTCGGCAAATGCGGGCTGACTCTTTCACGCTGGGCAAACGGCAACGACTATTCGCTTGTTCGTCAGTATGAAAGCGAGCCGCCGGTCAAGTCGATTGGCAACAGCACCACTGCGCCGCACGACATTTGCAGCGACAACGACGCCGCCATAACGCTGCGGCTGCTCAGCGAAAGCGTCGCTTCCAGGCTGCGCGACGGTGGTTGGCGGTGTTCGACGGTTCAAATCACCGTGAGAGACACTGAGCTTTTTTGGTACGAGCGGCAAATCGCACTGCAATACCCGACGGCGGATTCGCAGGCGATATACACCGCCGCCTCGGAGCTTTTTTCCCGCCACCCGCTGCGCGAGCGTCCCGTGCGCTCGCTCGGGGTGCGCGCTTGCAACCTTTCGCTCGATAGGGTGACACAGCTTTGTTTGTACCCCGAGGTGAACGAAATGCTGCGCCACGAGGAACTCGAGCGCACGATAGACTCGCTGCGCGACCGTTTCGGATACCATATAGTGCGGCGCGGGTTGATGCTCACCGACGAGCCGATGTCGGCGCTCGACCCCAAGCACGAGCACACCATACACCCCGAGAGCTTTTTTCGCTGATTTCGTTTATAGGGAAGTGACGACAAATGGATTACAAGATATATGTGCGCGTCAAATCCGAAACGGACACGGACGGCAACGTCGTGCCGACGCATATCATCTGGCAGGACGACCGCGTGTTTGCAATCGACCGCGTGCTGGACGTGTGCCGACGCGCGTCCACCAAAGCGGGCGGGCTGGGGCTGCGTTACACGGTGCGCATCTGCGGCAAGCAGCGCTATCTTTTTTACGAGAATCCGAAATGGTTTGTCGAAAGGGAATAGCGGCAGGCGTGAAGCGCCTGTCCGAGTGCGGCGCTGCTTCTTCAAAACAAGCGTTTTAAACGCCTTTGGTCACAGTCGTTCAAAACGAACATACGAAAACGCTGTTTTCCGACTCAAGACGGAAAACAGCGTTTGAATTATCGGGAATATTGATAAATGTGCCTTTGAAGGGGCTTTCTTTCAAAGACCTGCACGAGCGGGTTAAACATCGGCAAATGAGGTACACTGCAAGAACTGAGGACTAGCTTTGTTTTTCTGTTCCCGTCCCGTTATTCAAATATAGAGTTTTGTTGATATGCGCGCCGACGAGAAAAATAGTCATGCACATATTCAGCCACACGAGAAAGAAAAGAAATGCCGCAAGCGAGCCGTAGAGGTAGGACGCCTTTGAAAAGTTGGTGATGTAAAACGAGTACAGCGCGGAGAACAGCATCCAGCCCGCAGAGGCGAACAGCGCACCGCGAAAATGACGGCGAAACGGTATTCCGCTCACTGCAAGCAGGCGATATGCAAGCGCGAAGATAAGTGTGAAAAGCGGAAAGAACAGCAGCGCGCGCAGGTCGATTAACGCAAATGCGACGGGGCTGTCAAAGCCGAAGCTTTCGCGCACGAATTCCATAAGCGGCTGACCGAACACAAGCACGGCATAGCTCAGCAGTCCGGTCAAAATAAACGCGACGGTTGAAATGAGCGAGAACAGTACGTTTTTGAAAGCGCCGCGGGATTTGTCCGCGCCGTAGATGTTCTGAAGCCCGTCGATTATGGCGCGAACGCCCTTTGAGGAGGTCCACAGAATCAACAGCGTCGTCACCGAAACAAGAGGGAAGCCCGCGCCGCGAAAGACCTCGTTAAGCACCGTGAGCACCGCGCCGTGCAGCGCCGAGGGCAGAAATTCGGCGACAAAAAGCTCTACCGAGGCAGCGTCCAGCTTGAAAAAAGCGCCGACAAGCATTATGCCGAGCATCAGCATGGGAATGAGGGACATTACGGTAAAGTAGGACGCCTGCGCGGCATAAACGCCAATGCGCTCGCGTTCGAATGCGGCATAAGCGCGTTTTGTCAAGCCTATCAAGCGTCGCAGCCAAGCTCCCGCCGTGGGTGTGTCAATCCTCTTTTTCAATAACGGTATGCTTTCCCCCTTCGAGCGCATAGGCTCCGCCGAGCGCGATAAACAGCATCATCACCACGCCGCCGGAGGACAGATACATCAAGTAGGTACCGATTTGTATGTTGGTCACTTCAATATATGCGACAAGTACGATTCTTATCATAAAGGACAAAAACACGCCGAACAGCAGTATCGCGTAAAGCATTTCTTTTGAGAACAGGTGCTTGTGCTTTCCGACGCTCGCGCGCACGCCGTCGATAATCGCCTTTATTGCGAACGCAAGCCCAAGCCAGACCAGCACGCGGAATATCCACAGATTGATTTGAAAAACCGTTTCGACAATCACTTGCGGCGTGAAGTAAGCGGGCTTGTACTCTCCGCTTGCGACCAGCGCGTCCGAATCGACGTAGCGGCTGGAGTAAGCCGAGTGGGTGTAGTCCTCCCACACCTTCGCCGTGTCGGGATAGACCTCACTGAGCGGCGCGAGGGAGGTGCAGTCGTCAAACAAAAGCAGCAGCTTGAACGAGCGCAGAGTCTCCTGAACGGTCGGCTGCAAAAACGAGCTGTCGTAGGGGAAGATGAACGGGCTGACGTTGGACAGTCCCGTGCGCTTTACGCTCTCGACCACGCCGGAATCACACGCGGCGTTGACGTCCTTTGCAAGCGTCGCCCAGAAATCGCGAGCCTCAAGCGGAGTAGAAGCAAGCCCCGCGTCATAGGCAGCCTTTCGGAACATCCAGAAATATCCGCCCGAGCCGAACTCGTCCTCGTCGCCGTGCTTGAAGCCGTGATAATATTCGCCGTTGTCCAGCGTGTCGCAAAGCTGTTTCATGAGCGGAACGGCTTTTGCGAGCTTGTCGCGCGTCGCGCGGCAGATTATCAGATTTGTGTGCGGCATATCGGTGTCCGCTCTTATCATTGCCGAAAGCGCCGCGGTAAATTCCGGTGAGGAATAGTCGCTTATAATAAAGCGCCCATAGTATTTGTAGTTCATCGCGCAGTAGGGAACAATGCACGCCGCGACGCTCAGGGCAATCGACAACACGCACAGCAGACGTTTGAGCTTTTCCTTGAACGCAGTTTTTTGCGCGAGCACGAAAATGACGTAGACGAGTGCGGCGCAGATTGCGAACGGATAAAGCCACATCGCGTCCTCACGCGTCAGGCAGGCAAGTCCCAGTCCGACCCCCGCGAATATCCCGAACGGCAGGCAGCTTTTTATCCCGCTTTTGTATCGCAGGCAAAAGCCGAGCATACCGCCGAAAAACAGCAGGCAAAGGGAGGGGAAGATGCTGTCGCGGTACACGCGAAGGGTGCAGGAAGCCCACGAGTACGGGCAATAGCACAGCATAAAGAAGAACAGCAGTTTGGAGAGGTTCTTTTTGATGACGGGGCGCGCGGCATACAGGCAGACGAAGCAGGCGGCGATGTACAGCGCGGCGTTGCCGACGAGCAGCGGTATGCCGACACGGTTGAGCGCCAGCAGCCATATCGAGAAGAACATATGCTTTGCCATAGTCATCCAGTAGTAATCGCCCAGCCATGCGCCGTCGCCGATGTTCATCGAGGCGGTGAGCATAAGCTCGTCGTCGATATAGGTTCCCGGGCAAATCTCAATCATCTGAAAGCCGCAAAGCAGCAGCTTGAGCGCGCACATCACCGCGATACAGATTATCAGCTTTTTTCGAGTTATATCGTTTTCAAACAGCCGCTTGAGCTTGCCCAGTATCCCGCTTTTCTGCATTTCTCTTTGTCCTCGAATCCCCGACGAATTTTACTAATTATACACTTCTAAAGAGCGATATGGCAACCGCGCGGATTGAGGCGCAAACTAACATTTTCGTTTTGTACGGTTTTGACGGCAGTGTGGCAAATCAAAAGCCGCGGTAACTCCTCATAGGGAATTATCACGGCTCAATATTGCTTGAATAGTTCTGAGCAAAGAATGAATTGATGGAAAACTATCAATCGTCAACATAGAGCAAAACGTCCTCAACCTTACAGCTGACAACTCTGCACAGATTGTTCACTGTTTCGGTGGAAATCGGTTTGCCTTTTCTCATGCGATAGAGAGTTCCGTTTGCTATGCCCATCTTGTGAATAAGGGCATACGTCGTGATGCCTTTGACTTTTATCGTGTTCCAAAAAGGCTGATAACTTATCATGAATATGCCTCCGTAGAAAGCATAAAACAAAGCCAACATATTGAATATTGCTCATAAGTGGGCTATACTATACACACAGAGGTTAAATTATGGCAGATTATCGGAAGATGTACACAACGATGTTCAACGCTGCAAGCGACGCAATTGAAGCTATACGAGAACACAGGAACGACTTTGCATTGTGCGAGCTAAAAGTCGCACAGCAAGAGTGCGAGGAAATCTTTATAGGAACCGAGCCATATATAGAGCCACGCGCAAAACAAAAGGCGATTGTAATACTTAAGCTAAAAAAGCAGTGACTGCACGGTAAATAGAACAGTGCAGTCATTGCTTTTCTTTGTCCGCAGACAGGGGAGCGTATTCTTCCCCCATTGCAACCAACTTGTAACCTCTGCCGTCATTGTGGCAAAAGAACTCAAATGGGAATTGTGCTAATCGTCAAATCTTACATAAAACACTCCAAAGCATATTGACTTTAGGGCAATGTGATGATACTATTCACTCATGAAAACGTTTCCGTAAACGGTACCGTTATCGCTTCCGCGAACGTTTCCGCATTAAAGTCGGGAGATGCCGCCGTGAATGAGACAATCACAATCAAAGACGTCGCGCGTCTGTCCGGCGTCGGCATAAGCACAGTTTCCCGCGTCCTCAACGGCAGACCGGACGTCGGCGACGAGACCAAGCGAAAGGTCATGGAGGTCGTCGAGCGCGAGGGCTACATTCCCAACGGCAACGCAAAGCACCTCAAGCAAAAGCGGACCGACATCGTTGCAGTCATAATCCGCGGTATGCAAAACGTCTTTCTTTCCGCGGTGGTCGAACGACTGCAAAAGTACATCGAAGAAAGCGGCTTCAAGTTTCTGCTTTATTACATCGACGAGAAATCCGACGAGTTCATCACGGCTCAAAAGATAGTTAATGAAAAAAAGGTGCAGGGGATTATATTTCTCGGCGGCTGCGCAACCGACAAGGAAGATGCGATTCGCGCGCTTGACATACCCTGCGTGTTCTCGACCATCGGCGCGGAGTCGATACATCTTCCGCGCGTGTCCAGCGTCACGATAGACAACAAATCCGCGGCGCGTCTCGCCGTCGAGTACCTGATAAACAGCGGGCACAAGAAAATCGCCGTGCTCGGAGGCGAAGTCGAGTGTGACAACGCAATAGGGCAGCGCTACACCGGCGCGATTGAGGCAATGAAGGAAAACGGAATCGAGTTTTCCGACGATAATTATATTTCGAGCGTTTTCTCCTTCCAAAGTGCATATGATTCGATGATGCTTGCGCTCAAGAACGGCAAGAGCTTCACGGCGGTGTTCGCAATGTCCGACATAATGGCAATCGGCGCTGCAAAGGCGATAATCGACTTCGGTCTAAAGGTTCCCGAGGACGTGTCGATAATCGGCTTCGACGGAATCGAGCTTGCAAAGTACTATAACCCGACGCTCGCGACCATTCATCAGCCCAAGGACCTCATCGCGAGAAAGACGGTCGAATTGCTCGTTGCGAGCATAAAAGACCCTTCGTGCGGAAAACACATTATGGTGGAGTCCAAGCTGATAATGGGCGGCTCCGTGCGCAATTTAAGAGGTTAGTTACGCAGAAAGTGCGTTGCTATAAAAACAAAAATCAAAAGGAGAGAAATTAATGAAAAAGATTCTTTCGGTACTGCTTGTCCTTTCCATGCTGTGCGTAGCACTTGCTGGATGCGGTACTCCTGCAGCTCCCGCTGAGGGCACCGATACGCCCGAGCCCGCTGCAACCGGTTCGGTTTACTACCTCAACTTCAAGCCGGAAGCTGACGCCGCTTGGCAGAAGCTCGCCGAGTCCTACAAGGCTGAGACCGGCGTTGACGTCAAGGTCGTGACCGCCGCTGAGGGCACCTACAACGATATGCTGACCGCCGAGCTCGACAAGGACAGCGCTCCGACGATGTTCCAGTGCGGCAACCAGGGCGCCATCAACACCTTCGGCGATTACTGCTATGCGCTGGACGGCACGCCCATATACAACGAGATGACCACCGACGCTTTCAACCTCAAGGGAACTGACGGCAGCACGCTTGCTATCGGCTACTGCTACGAAGCGTTTGGCATCATCACCAACAAGGCTCTGCTCGAGAAGGCCGGCTACTCGCTTTCCGACATCACCGATTTCGCTTCCCTGAAGGCTGTTGCGGACGACATTCACGCCCGCGCTGCCGAGCTCGGATTTGACGCCTTTACCTCTGCGGGTCTTGACGGCTCCTCCAGCTGGCGTTTCTCCGGACATCTTGCCAATATGCCTTTGTACTATGAGTTCCGTGATGACAACATCACCTCTCAGCCCGCTTCCATCAAGGGCACCTATCTTGAGAACTACAAGAACATCTGGGACCTTTATATAACTGATTCCGCCACCACCGGCGCCGCGCTTGCGACCGCCACCGGCGACCAGGCTGAAGCCGAGTTCGGCGAAGGCAAGGCTGTGTTCTATCAGAATGGTACTTGGGAGTTCGCCAACCTGACCGACAAGTTCGCCATGAACAGCGACGATCTCGCAATGATACCCATCTATTGCGGCGTTGAAGGCGAAGAAAAAGCCGGTCTGTGCTGCGGCACCGAGAACTGCTGGTCCATAAACAACGAAGCGTCCGCTGAGGACATTCAGGCTACCATCGACTTCATGGTTTGGGTCGTTACCTCCGACGAGGGCACTCAGATGATGGCTGACCAGTTCGGACCCTGCCCGTTCAAGAACGCCAAGACCCCTGCCAACGTATTCTTTGCACAGGCGAACGACTACACCTCTGCCGGCAACTATGTTGTGACTTGGGCTTTCAACTTCACTCCTGCCGTTGATGACTGGAGAGCTGCCGTTGTTGACGCTCTTACTCAGTACTCCGCAGGCACCGGCGAATGGGATGCCGTCAAGACCGCTTTCGTAGACGGTTGGGCTTCTCAGTATGCCAAGGAAAACAGCTGATTTTAAGCAAAACAGTTAATTGACCGAAAGAACCGGGGGTGGGCATATTCGCCCATCCCCGGCGATGTTTAAGCGCCGACAGAACGAAAAAAGGGAGTTTGATTATGAAAGCAAAAAAGGGGAAGCCGGATTCCGCCGCTCACAAATCAAAACTGATTCGCAGACCGATTCAAAGGTATTTCTGGCTGTTCTTGCTGCCCACCTTTTCGGCTTTCTGCGTAGGTTTTCTTTATCCGTTTTTGAAAGGAATATTCCTTTCTTTTTGCAAGTTCAAAACGACGACCAAGTGGGAATGGATAGGTCTGAAGAATTACGAGACTGTTTTCAAGGACGCAGGATTCCTGCACGCGCTTGAATATACCACGGTGTTTACGATTGTCTCGGTTGTTGTAATAAACCTTTTGGCTTTCGCGGTCGCCTACGCGCTGACGAGAGGAATTAAGGGCTCCAACCTCTTTCGCACCGTATTCTTTATGCCGAACCTGATAGGCGGTATAGTTCTCGGTTATATCTGGCTGATGATTTTCGACGGCATACTCAGCCAATACAATACCGCGGTCGTACTCAACACGAAATACGGCTTTTGGGGATTGCTTATCCTTTTGTGCTGGCAGCAGGTCGGATATATGATGATTATCTATATCGCGGGCTTGCAGGCAGTTCCCGAGGAAATGCTTGAAGCGAGCCGCATAGACGGTGCGACGAGCTGGCAGACTCTTATTCATGTCACAATCCCGAACATCGTTCC
>CAYXRE010000078.1:8192-8770 GCA_964466125.1 uncultured Oscillospiraceae bacterium | reverse complement strand
GCTTTTTTCCGTAATCCAGCACCGCGATAGCGATGAGCCCGAGCGCGAGGGTGAAAAAGACGTTCTGCGAGCCGAGATCCCATGTATATCTGCCGCCCGAGGACATGAGGTCGAACGGAATCTCGCACAGCAGCGAGAAAATGCAAAGCCGCGCAAGGTATCGCCACAGGCTGCGGGTGTGAAAATAGCCCTCGACGATGAAAAAGCAAAATATAGGAAATGCGAGCCGACCTATCGCCCGAAGCCACCAATAGGGCAGCAGCCCCGTGTAACCTATGTGGTCAATGAGCATACACACGCACGCAAACAGCTTCAGGGCGTTTGCGCTCGTGCAGCCGAGGGGACGCGACGGCTCGCGCGCGCTCATATCCACGGAATCAGCCGCGCGAGCAGCACGACTATCATTGCGGGCACCATGTTGGTCGTCTTGAACTTGGTCGCGCCGGTGAGGTTGAGTCCGATTGCCATGATTATCGCATAGCCGACCATGCTCATGTCGCTCATTGCGCCCTGCGACAGAATGGGGGCGAGCGCCGACGCACCGAGTGTCAGGGCACCCTGATACAAAAACAGCGGTA
>CAYXRE010000078.1:6409-8182 GCA_964466125.1 uncultured Oscillospiraceae bacterium | reverse complement strand
TATTGCCGAGAACAGCACGCCCGCGCCGAGACTGGAGGCGAGGAACAGCGCGCTCAAGCCGTCTATCATGCTTTTGATATACAGTGTGCTGCGGTCAGCGTAAAGCCCGTCGTTGAACGAGCCGATGATTGCCATTGCGCCCACACAAAACAGCAGCGACGCGCTTATGAAGCCCTTGGTGAAGCCCGCTATGCCAAAGCGGTTCTCCAGCTTTTGGGACAGGCGCTCAACGAGATATTCCAGCCGCAGCAGCTCGCCTATCATGGTGCCGAGCACGAGACTGATGACCAGCAGCAGACTGCCGCGCGTGTCGAAAGCGCCGCTTTCAAATGTGAGCATGGCGGGCAGCAGATTGACGATGCCGATGACCAGCGTCGCAAGTCCCGTTGACTTCATGCACGAGTCGGACAGCCCCTCCTTCATGCCCTTTTTTATGAATAAGCCCACCGTTCCGCCTGCGAGCACCGCCGCGGCGTTGACAACCGTTCCAAGCATTTTGTCGCTCCGTTTTCCGAGAATTATTGTTTCGATTATAGACTCTAAGCCGCGTTGTTACAAGTTAAATCGCGACGTCAGTTCGCTTTTGCCGCGCGGGCGTGCTTTACACGCGCGATGAGCGAAAAGACGAGGAACACCGCGAGATTGCAAAGCACGACGCTCGCGCCCGCGGGTGTGGAGGCGAAGTAGCTTATGCTCAGCCCCGCAAAGAAGCAGCAAAGCGATATTGCCGCCGAGCACAGCGTCACGCCGCGAAAGCTGCGGCAAAGCCTCATGGCGCTGAGCGCCGGAAAGATTATCAGTGAGGAGATGAGCATACTTCCCATCATTCTCATGCCCAGTACGACGGTTATCGCCGTCAGCACCGCGAGCAGCGAGTTGAGCATACCCGCACGCACACCGGTCGCCCGCGCGAAGCTCTCGTCGAAGGTCACGGCGAAGATGCGGTCATAAAACACCGAGAACAGCACCACCACCGCCGCGCCGAGTACGGCGCTCAGCAGCAGGTCGCTCTCGCTCATGGCGAGAATGGAGCCGAACAGGTAGTTGACCACGTCGGTCGTCAGCCCGCGCGAGAAGGAGACCGCCGTTACGCCTATCGCGAGCGACGAGGTGGAGATGAGAGCTATTGCGCTGTCGCCCTTGATGCCAGAGCTCTCGCTGACGCGCAGCAGCAAAAAAGCCGCGATGACAACGACGGGTATGCACACCGCAAGGGGAGCGAGCCCGAGAGCCGAGGCGATGGCGAGCGCGCCGAAGCCGACGTGGGAGAGCCCGTCGCCTATCATGGAATAGCGCTTGAGCACGAGAGAGGTGCCCAGCAGCGCCGCGCACAGCGAAACGAGCGCGCCGACGGCGAACGCCCGCGCCATGAATGGGTAGGAGAGCATGGTTACTATCCCGTCAAACATTCTTTTCGCCTCCCAGATACCGTCTGCCGACGTCGCTTTGAGCATAGTCCGCGCTTGTGCCGAAGAACAGCGTCGTCTTGCCGACATGAAGGATATGGCTTGCGCATTTGACCGCCGCGGCAACGTCGTGGGACACCATGACCACCGCAAGCGAGCGCTCGCGGTTTAGCCGCGCGACCACATCGTAAAGCTCGCGTGTCACCAGCGGGTCCAATCCCGCCGCCGGCTCGTCGAGCAGCACCAGCTTGTTTGCCGCGCAAAGCGCCCGCGCGAGCAGCACCCGCTGACGCTGCCCGCCCGAAAGCTCGCGAAAGCAGTGGCGAGTATACCCGTCCATGCCAAGCAGCGCGAGGTTCTCAAGCGT
>CAYXRE010000078.1:4471-6358 GCA_964466125.1 uncultured Oscillospiraceae bacterium | reverse complement strand
CGGACTCGGCGACCTCCAGAACGCTTGCGGGAAAGTCTCTGCGCGAGTCGCTTTGCTGCGGCAGAAACCCGACGTCCGAGCGCGGGCAGTTGACTTTGAGCGTTCCCGACGACGGCTTTTTGAGTCCTGCAAGCCCTTTTACAAGGGTGCTCTTGCCCGAACCGTTTTCGCCGACGACACACAGGTAATCCCCCTCGTCCAGACGAAAGTCCAGTCCGGAGACGACCACGCCGTCCTCGTAGGCAAAGGAAACGTCCTTGCATTCGATAAGCATCAGTTCAGCGCCTCCTTGAGATTCGCAAGATTCTGCCGCATGAGCCCGATATAGCCCGCGCCGCTGTCAAGCTCGTCCGCCGTCACATTGTGGCAGGAATGGAACAGCAGTTCCTTTGCGCCCGTCGCGTCCGCAACGGCGCCGGACAGCGCGCGGTTGGAAAACTCAATATAGAAAACCACCGGGACAGAATCCGCCTTCACCTTGTCGATGAGAAATGCCACCGTCGCTGCGGACGGCTCTGCGTCCGCGCTGCATCCGGGAAAGGCGGCGTAGTATTTGAGCGAGTATTCCTCAGCAAAGTAGCGCAGCGGGAAGCGGTCGGCGACGATTATCTCGCGGCGCTTCGCGCCGTTCACTGTGTCCGCTATCTCCTTGTCGAGCGCATCAAGCTGTTCGGTGTAGGTTTCGCAGTTTGCCGAAAAGCTGTCCGCGAGCTGCGGAGCAAGCGAGCAAAGCCGCGTGCTTATCGCCTCGCTTATGAGCGCGGCGTTTTTCGGTGAGGTCCAGACGTGCTCGTCCAGCTCGGGTCCTTCTTCCTCCTCCTCGTCCTCTTGCTGCATTCCCTCGACAAGCTCCTCGTTGTAGGTGGGGACGCATTCGCACATCCGAAGCGTCTGCGGCGCGAGCGAGCCGAGCGAGTCCAGAATGCCCTGCACCCAGCTCTCGCTTTGCGAGCCCACGCAGATGAACAGGTCGCAGTTCTGCACGGCGATTATGTCGGCGGGCGACGGCTCATAGGAATGGCTCTCGCTTCCGGGGGGAAGCAGCAGCGAAACGTCGGCGTTTTCACCCGCGATATTTTGTGCAAAGTCGTAGGCGGGGAACACGGTACAGACGACCGACAGCTTCCCGTTGTCCGGCTTTTGGGTCTTTACGCTGCAGCCGCACAGTGCGAGCGCGGCAAGTAAAACGAGCGCGGCGAGCTTTTTCATTGGTTCTCCTCCTTTTTCTTTGAACACTCCGAGCACAGTCCGTAGATGACCGTCCTGCCCGTGTCCAGCGAAAAGCCGTGGTCGGCGGCAAGGTGCTCGCGAAGCTGACCGACAAAGCCGCAGCCGAGGTGGATTATCCCGCCGCAGTCGGTGCATTTCAGATGAATGTGCTCATCGAGCGGGCAATGCTCGCCGCACGCCATGTAAAGCGCGCCGCCCGGGTCGTCGAAGCGTCGGGCGTCGCCGCTTTCGCAAAGCGCGTCCAGTGTGCGGTAGACCGTCGTCATTCCGACCGATTCGCCGCTCGCGGCAAGCGCGCGGTACAGCTCCTGCGCCCCCATGCACCCGCCGTTATTTTTAAGCAGCCCGTAGACGAGCGCGCGTTGTTTGGTGCGATACTGCTTCTGCATATCGTTTCTCCAATCAAAAATGAAAACCGTTTTCATATTATAGGCTTATCGCCGCGCGTATGCAAGAGAAATTTGACAGAAACGGCAAAGAAAGCTAAAGTCCCCCTGCCGGGGGCGGGGGAACGGCGAAGAGGGCGCGTATGCAAGAGAAATCCGACGGAAACGACGAAGAAAACTAAAGTTCCCCCGCCGGGGGCGGGGGAACGGCGACGAGGGCGCGTATGCAAGAGAAATTTGACAGAAACGGCAAAGAAAGCTAGGAGTTCCC
>CAYXRE010000078.1:0-4371 GCA_964466125.1 uncultured Oscillospiraceae bacterium | reverse complement strand
TGACAGAAACGGCAAAGAAAGCTAGGAGTTCCCCCGCCGGGGGCGGGGGAACGGCGACGAGGGCGTGCACTCGCGGTCTGCCGGCGCAATGAGCGCTTGAACTGCGGGGGACTAATTCCGCAGCGAGTCGAAAAAAGCAATTCAGAATGTATGTAAATATTGACTTATATTGTGATATACTTGTTTCAGGAAGAAACATCGACGGAATAAGCGGAGGCGGCATATGAATCCAGTAATTTATATGGTAATACCCTGCTACAACGAGGAGGAGGTGCTCGGCGAGACCTCCAAGCGTTTGCGAGAAAAGTTTACGGCGCTCATTGACGCGGGCAAGGTGGACAAATCCAGCCGCGTAGTGTTTGTGGACGACGGCTCGCGCGACGACACGTGGAACATAATAACCCGACTGCACGAGAGCGACGAGCTCTTTCGCGGCATAAAGCTCTCGCGCAACCGCGGACACCAAAACGCGCTGCTCGCGGGACTTATGACGGTCAAGGACGAGGCGGACGCGGTCATTTCCATGGACGCGGATTTGCAGGACGACATCGAGGCGATAGATCAATTCATCGCCAACTTCACCGAGGGCTGCGACATCGTCTACGGCGTGCGCAACAAGCGGGAGACGGACAGCTTTTTCAAGCGCACGACGGCGCTCGGATTCTACAAGGTGATGAACGCGCTCGGGGCGAAGGTGACCTACAACCACGCCGACTATCGGCTCATGAGCCGCCGCGCACTGGACGCGCTGGAGGGCTTCAAAGAAGTAAACCTGTTTTTGCGCGGAATGGTGACGCTCGTCGGCTTCCGCACCGCCGTTGTTTACTACGACCGCTCGGAGCGCTTTGCGGGCGAGAGCAAATATCCGCTCAAAAAGATGCTGTCCTTTGCGTGGGACGGGATAACCTCATTTTCGGTGACGCCGCTGAAGATAATCACGACGCTCGGTATAACCGTCTGCGTGCTCAGTCTTATCGGGATAATCTGGTGCCTTGTGCGGTGGATATGCGGAGACACGGTGACCGGCTGGACGTCCATGGTGATGATTGTGCTGCTGCTCGGCGGCATACAGCTGCTTTCGCTGGGAATAATCGGCGAATACATAGGCAAGATGTACTCCGAGACAAAGGCGCGCCCTCGCTTTATAGTCGAGCAGTATTTGAAATAACTATTTCGGACAAACCAAATCGAACGAAAGCCGCGAGTTGCTCGCGGCTTTTTTTGCGCTTGGGAATTAATACGCCTGTCGATTTGACGCTCATGCTTGTCAAGGCGCAGAAATCCCGCGGCGCAGCAGCTCATGTGAGGTCGACGGGAATCGGACGCCGCGCCGTATCGAGCAAAACGGATTAAGCGAATCGCGTGCAAACTGCGCGATATTTCACCGCACGAACGCGAAAACCGCGCGCTCCTGCCGGCGTGCGGCGCTTTGTAACGTGAGGGCACTGCGCGGAATAGCATGGAAGTGAAAAGGGGGGTAATAATATGAATAATCAGACTGTTACCGCAGTTCCGGTCTATCCCGGCACGCCGCTGAAAATGGGAAGCCGCGGCGACGACGTCAAGACCATGCAGTACTACTTGAACAGCGTAAAGGGAAATATGATTCCCACGCTGCCGCAGCTTTCGGTGGACGGAATCTTCGGCACCGGCACGCAGACGGCGGTCATTAGCTATCAGACGGCGAGAGGGCTTGCGACGGACGGCATAATCGGGCGCAACAGCTGGAACGCCATAGCAAACGACTTTGTGACGATACCCGCGAACGACCGCTATGTTTATCCCGGCAGCCCGATTTCCTCGGGAAGCTCGGGAGTCCACGTCGGCGTCATTCAGATGCTGCTCAACGAGATAGCGCCGACCTACGCCTCGCTCAGGCTGCTGAGCATGGACGGGAAGTTCGGCGCAAACACGGCGAGCACGGTGCGGCTGTTTCAAAAGCAGTTTTCGCTTTCGGCGGACGAGGTTGTCGGGCAAAGAACGTGGAGTTCCGTGGTGGACGCAAACACCGCCGTTCGCTCGGGAACGCCGCGCAAGGTCACGACCGCTTATCCCGGCTCGACGCTCTCGGTCGGTTCGAGCGGGGACAGCGTGCGATTTGTTCAAAGCTACATGGACCGCGTGGGTAAATTCTACTCGGCGGGCTTTCCGGTCGTCAAGGTGGACGGAATATTCGGCGCGGCGAACAAGGCGCTCGTGAATGCGTTCCAAAACTACTTCGGGCTCAAAGCAGACGGGATAGTCGGCACCGATACTTGGAACCGAATGGTCTCGGAATACAACACGGCGCTTTGAACGCCGTCCCAGTTTTTTGACAAGAGTAACAGAAAAGCCGTCCCCTGCCGCAAGGCGGGGGACGGCTTTATGCTGTTTCAATGGCTTGCACAACGGCAAGTCCCGCAATCGCTTTCGATGTCACAAATCAACAAAATCGCTTGTTGCGGCGGCAGAAAACTGTTGACAAAAACCATAAAGCCGTGTACAATGCAAGGTAGTTAGAAAACAACGTTTACAAACCGCAAAGACAACAGTTTTCATCGTCCCGCGTCTGTGTTTTTGAAAAACACAGGTTCGGGCAATTCCGTATGCTGTCGCCGAAAACCGGCGTTAATTCGAAAGGAGAAACGGGATGTATTACATCGGCATAGACCTGGGCACCTCCGCTGTAAAGCTGCTGCTCATGGAATCGGACGGGAAGATACTCAACATCGTATCCAAGGATTATCCGCTGGAGTTCCCCAACCCCGGCTGGTCGCAGCAATCCCCCGCAGATTGGCTGAGCCAGACCAAGACGGGAATCAAGGAACTGATAGACGGCTTTGACGCTTCGCTCGTTGCGGGAATCGGTATCGGCGGGCAGATGCACGGGCTTGTGGTGCTGGACAAAAACGACGAGGTCATTCGTCCCGCGATACTCTGGAACGACGGGCGCACCGTCAAGGAGACCGAGTATCTCAACACGGTCATCGGCAAGAAAAAGCTCTCCGAGCAGACGGCGAACATCGCCTTTGCGGGCTTCACCGCGCCCAAGCTGCTGTGGATGAAGAACAACGAGCCGGAGAACTTCGCGAAGATAGAGAAGATAATGCTCCCCAAGGACTACATAGTCTATATGCTCAGCGGCGTGCACGCCACCGACGCGTCGGACGCCTCGGGAATGCTGCTTTATGACGTAAAGAACCGCTGTTGGTCCAAGGAAATGCTCGAAGTCTGCTCGCTGCGCGAAAGCCAGATGGCAAAGGTGTTTGAGAGCTATGAGTGCGTCGGCACAATCAAGCCGGAAGCCGCCAAGGAGCTCGGGCTGCCCGAAAGTGTAAAGCTCGCCGCAGGCGCCGGTGACAACGCCGCCGCCGCAGTCGGCACGGGAACGGTCGGAGACGGGCAGTGCAACATATCGCTCGGAACGTCCGGTACGATTTTCATCTCCAGCAAGGACTTCCTTGTTGACCCCAACAACGCCCTTCACGCCTTCGCCCACGCAGACGGACATTACCACCTCATGGGCTGTATGCTCTCGGCGGCGTCCTGCAACAAGTGGTGGGTATCGGATATACTCGGCACCACGGATTACAAGGGCGGCGAGAACGCGATAAGCGACGATATGCTCGGGCGCAACCGCGTATTCTTCCTGCCCTACCTCATGGGAGAGCGCTCGCCCCACAACGACCCCGCCGCGCGCGGAGCGTTTGTGGGAATGTCCATGGACACCACCCGTTCGGATATGACCCTTGCCATGCTTGAGGGCGTTGCGTTCGCAATCCGTGATTCGTTTGAGATTGCCCGCTCGCTGGGTATTCCCATAAGCCGCAGCAAGATATGCGGCGGCGGCGCGAAGAGCATGCTTTGGAAAAAGATAATCGCCGACGTGCTGAACATCGACATCGACGAGATTGCCTCGTCCGAAGGTCCGGGTCTGGGCGGCGCAATGCTCGCGGCGGTCGCGTGCGGGGAGTACGCGAGCGTCGAGGAGATCGCGAGCAAGATGGTCAAGGTCGTCAATACCGTGCACCCCGACAAGGAGATTGCCGCGCGCTACGAGGAACGCTACGCGAAGTTCCGCGGAGTTTATCCCGCGCTTAAAGAAGTGTTCCCGACGCTTGCATGACAAGCGGACAAAACAGTTTACAATTTTGAGAGGAGATATATCATGAACAACATCCCGCAAGTAAAGCTCGGAATCATCGCCGTCAGCCGCGACTGCTTCCCCATCGCGCTCTCCGAGCGCCGTCGTGCCGCCGGCTGCGATACCGGCTTCGAGCGGCAGCAGCACTAGTGCTTCCTCGTCCCAGAAAAGCGGATCGGTCACCTGGTCGTGCGCGCCTGCCGCGGCGTCGCCGGCATGAGTCGTGCCGACCTGCCAGAAGGCGTTCC
>CAYXRE010000077.1:2882-8864 GCA_964466125.1 uncultured Oscillospiraceae bacterium | reverse complement strand
GGAATCGCGGCGTTTTTGGCAGGGCACATCGTGTACCTCGCCGCTCTCATAGGAGAATGCAGCTCGACCGCGATTTGTCTTGCCGCAGGCGCTCTGCTCGCCGCGGCGCTGCTGTGGTGGATATTCTCGTCGCTCGGAGAGATTAAGAAAGCGTTCAAGATATTCGGAATAGTCTACATCGGCGTTATCTGCCTGATGACCGCCGTCGCCGCAGGCAACGCGATCGCATGCTCTTGGGCGACGGGGTCGCTGATGTTCTTTGTCGGTGCGGTGCTGTTTTTGGCAAGCGACGTCATAATGATTTTCAACACCTTCGGCACTCGGCAGCGCCAGTCCCTTCGCACCGCGAACCTCACGCTGTACTATCTCGGTCAGCTGCTGATCGCGCTCAGTCTGCTGTTCTTCTAAGTGCACTTCAAAGACTTTTTCGGAGGACACTATGAAAGCATTACCCAAAAAGCTCTCGGCGCTTATCTGTGCCGCGGTGACGTGTGCACTCGTCTGCGCGCAGCCCATAGCGGTCGCCGCTGCCGCGGCGGATGCGTCCGCGCCCGCAGCGTCAGGCGGGATTCCGTTTGAGGTCGTCGCGATATTACTCGGCACGTGTCTGGGCGGACTGCTGGTCTGGTCGCGCCGCTCCAAGAACAAGGACAAGCCGTCCAACAAAAGCGGCAGATAACGGAGCGAAGAATGAGAGGTAAAAAAGCTTTGGCACTGATAATCGGACTGATTTTGGCTGCGGTGCTCGCGGTGACTGCGCTGAGCGTTATCAACGGCGGCACGCGTATGTATCACGAGAACGCGACCATGGTCACCAACGAGCGCACGTCGGACAAGCGTCTGACCGACTGGCTGGTCAACGACAAGCATTTCGACATAGACGCCTTTCGCGCAAAATACAAAATCGATGACATAGAGCTGGAAAGCAGCGTGGACGGACATAAGATACCCGCGTGCTACATCTACGCGAACGATAATGCGGACATGAGCGGGGACACCGTCATCATGATTCACGGCGTGCTCGGCAACCGCCTGTCCAACTTCCCAATGGCACAGATGTTTTTGGACGAGGGCTACAACGTCATAACCTACGACCAGCGCAATTCCGGCGGCAACACCGCGCAGTATGTCACCTTCGGCTACCTTGAAAGCGACGATGCGATGGATTATGTCCGCTTCGCCCGCTCTAAGATGTCGAGCGCAAGCAGGCTGGGAATCTGGGGACAGTCGATGGGCGCAGCGACGGCGCAAAACGCCATGGACGCGGAGGGCTTTGAGCAGAGTGTCGATTTCGTCGTGCTCGATTGCCCGCTGGGCAGCATGAGGGAGGTCATGGGACCCAAGACCCTTATGCGCGACCTCGAGTTTGCCTATGCAAGCGCGCTGTGCAAGCGCGAGCTTGGGTTTTACTACGAAGACCAGAGCGTCTACAAGCAAATCGAAAACACCACCGTGCCGGTAATGGTGGCGGCGAGCGAGTCGGACGGGCAGCTGCCGTTCGATATGCAGATGAAGATATACAACACGATAAAGGAATACGAAAAAAAGCTGTACCTTGTCAGCGACTCGCGCCATTCGGACATCTACTTCGACCATCCGGACGAGTACCGGCGCGAGCTGCACGACTTTTTGACGCGTACCGTCCGACAGTGATTCCTTGCATTAACACACAAAAGACGTTCGGGCTTCGGCTCGAACGCCTTTTGATATTCTGCAGCAAAGTCTTAGGTTGGAAGCGCGCGGCAAAGCGGCGACAGCTGCTATGCGAAAACACAAAACGCCGCATTACCGACCGCTGCCGAAGTGCGGTACTATTTTTCTTGTGTGAAAATGCTGTGTGTCAAAAACGCTCCGCACCCAAAGCGGGTGCGGAGCGTTTGATGATTACTGTGTTTGCCTTGTCACATCGGCAAATGAACGGTCAGTCGCCCCAGTAATACGCCTCGGTCGGATCCCACATATCCTCGTAGACGCCCTCGCCGACATAGATGTCGTCCATGGGGATTATGTAGGTGTACAAGCCGCTTGCGATGACCGAGTAGTTGCGCTTGAAGTGGGTCACGCGCACCGAGGTGAACAGCGACTCGGCGATGTATATCTCCTCGTCGGTCAGCCCGATGATGATTGCCATGTGTCCGTCCTCGGCAATCAGGTCGCCGACCTTAAAGTCGTCGGACGCGAGCAGGTCTGCGCTCAGCCACTTTTTCGGCGCGAGGTCGCAAAGGTCGTTGTCGCCGTATTCGTCGCCCGCGCCCATGTCGCCGACGTCCGAGCCGCCGTTGATGAGGCACCAGCAGACAAAGCCGCTGCAATCCAGACCGTTGGGATAGCGCTGCCCGCCGACAAAGGCGTATTTCGTCTCAAAGTTCATCAGCAGCTCGCCCCAGGTCGCAGGGCCGTAGCGCGATACTGCAAGGTCGTCAAACTTGTCGTGGGAAAGATACAGTCCTTGGTGGTAATAGCGTCCCTCGCCGTCGCAAAGCCACCTGCCGGGGTGGGGGCTCATGCGGCCGTTTTCAAAGAAATAGGGTACGCGGTAGGGGAACTGCAATGTCAGGAAGCGCGCGGCGGCAATAGCTCCGCCGCGGGTCCCGTAGCCCGCCTCATCGACCTGCTCAAAGAGAATGTCGTCGAGCATGGCGGCTTCCTCGTCGGTGAACGCTCCCGCGCCGAGCATAGGCTTGGAGTAGGTGTCGAAGTTCGGCAGCGTAAATATGTCGCTCACGGTGACGAGTGTTTCGGCGCTAGCGCCGTCCGCAGCGCTTGCGGTAATCGTCGCCTCGCCCTTGCTCACGGCGGTCACGACGCCGTCCTTGACCGTCGCCACGGAATTATCCGACGAGCTCCAGCTGACCGTGTCGTCCGCGTTGCCGAGCACGATAACGGTCGGCTCAAGTTTGAGCGTGGCTTCGAGCGGGAGATATGCGGTCGCGCGGTTGAGCGACAGGGAAGCGACGCGGTTGATTGAAACGGCTTCGCCGCTTTCGCTGTAATTGCCCAGTGAATCGAGCGCGTAGACCTTGTAGCTGCCGCCCGTGACGTTGAATTCGCATTTGCCCAGTTCATCGGTCAGCTTCCAGTCGCTTTGGGGCACTGATTGCGGGTCGTCGAGCTCGCTCATGGCGCACCAGACCCCGCCTCGCGCCGCGATGTTGTCGGTGTGCGCGGTGAGCCGAATGCTGACGGTGTTGTCCTCGTTCAGCTCGTCGGAAACCTCGACGCCGCTTATCGTCGGCGGAATCGAGACAAGAAAGGACAGATAGCAGCATATCGCCGCGAGCAGCGCGGCGATTATGACGCCGCAGATTATTCTCAGCGCGACGGCGCGGCGAACCGGCTTTTTTGACGCGCTTATCTCGCGCAGCTCGGGTGCGGGCTGCGGCTTTATGTATGTTTCAGCTTCTTCGGCGTTCGGCTCGACAGCTTCCGATTCGACGGCTTTTATATCACCGTCCTCAAGCAGCACCGCAACTCCGCCCGCAGATTGCTCGGGCGCTTTTTCGTTCTCCGATGCGGAAAGCTCCTGCTTTGCGTCCGGGACAGTCTCGTTTTGTGTTTCGGATGCCTCAGTTATGTCGATTATCGGTTTTTCAGGGAGAACAGACACAATCGGCACGTCGTTCTCGCTTTCGGGAATCGGCACCGCGCGCCCGCCGATTGATATTTCAGGCTCAAGCTCGGAGACATTTGCTTCGGCGGAACGGTAGACCTTCTTTTTGCGTTTGCCGCCTGTTTTTTTTGCGGGGGTCTTGGGCTCGGTGAGCGCGCCCATGGCGGCGAGTATGTCCGCCTCGCTCAAAACCTGTGAAACGGAAGAACGGCTGCTATCGCCGTGTTCGGAAAGCACCTGCGCCTTGCCGCCGAGAGCGGGGGAATGTCCGTCGTCCTCTGGCTTATCGGGCGTCGGCTGTATCTCAAAAAGCGGCTCATGCGTCTTGCTATCGCCGTTTTCGACGCTCTTTGTGTCCTGCGCCGTAGCCGTCTGCGTCAGTTCATCGTCGGAAGCTGCCTTGTCTTGGTTTGCGACGGGAAGCTGCTGCGCTGAAACAGGCGCTTCAATGGACTGCTGCGGCTTCGCGCCCGCCTTCGGGCTTTGTGCCGAGCGCTTGCGCCGAGTGCGCTTTTGCGGCTCGAGCCCCGAGAGAATGTCCACAAGCGCGAGCGCCTGGGTCACGGTGACGTCGGGAGCTTCGCGGCTGTCCGTTGGCGCGCTGTCCGCTTCAAGCGGGATTGGGTATGCCGAGCCTCCGGCGGTTTTTGCCGCCTTGTCGTCTGCTTCGATTCGGTTGTCCTCTCCGCTTGAAAGAGGGGCTGATTTGTCGTTGTAAGCTGCCATTGATGTACCTTAAATAATTTATTTATGCCAAGCCGACGGTAAAGTATATGCCGCCGATTGCCGGATGTGCCGTATCTTCTTAATTATACAGAAATCGTCACGATTTTCAACGCCGCATAATACACAAAATAAAACACGGGAGAGACCCGAAGGTCTCTCCCGTCCGAACATACCTGTCGCATACGGCCGAAAAACGTACTCGCGGCTTCTTTACGCCGCCTCGTGAATACACTCTTAACTTCTACAACGTATGTTTCTTTTTTTGAATGCCGAAAGAGAAATGAATAAAGTATTCTTACCTGAACTGGTCGCTGTGGAATCGAACAGTTGCTCTTACAAAGTACTCCGGTCGGCAAAAGTGGTTCCGTATGCGACAACCTGCTGACAGCCCATTGGCGTGTCCTCCTTTGCTTTCCTTGTCTATATTATATAACATCTCACTAAAAATGCAAGCGATGTTGAAAATGTTTATACATTATTCACAAATGAGCTTAAACGCATTGCCGCTGTCCCGGTTGTATAACAAGCTCTATGTTCCGGCTTCGCCGACGCTGACATTGCACGTTGCTCGCAGCAAAAGCCGCATTCTCGCGCTGTCCGCCGTGCGCACCGTCGCAAGCACAGTAAAGTCAATTCTTCTTTTCCGCCGCGCCAGCCCCTCGCCGCCGCTTTGCCGTCGCCCACCGACGCGACGCTTTGCAGTCTTGCTCACAGAAAACGCCGAGCTCCTTGACATATGAGGAGCACGGCGTTTTGATTCGTTGTTTGGGTCTGCGTTCTCTGCGCAAAGAGCCTTCAGTCGGTTTTTCGGCGTTTTCTTTGTGCGAGCGGCACAACCATGTACGCGCAAAGCCCGAGCGCGCTCGCCGCGCTCAGCGCGATTCCCGCCTTGAGCGACGTTGGCATGTACGAAAAGACAATCTCGTTTTCTCCCGCCTGACAGGGCACGGCTATGAAACCGAAGTCGGTTTTCTCCGGTTGAACCTTGACGCCGTTCACGCTCACGCTCCAGCCCTCGTCCGCAGGAATGGTGAAGAACACAAGGTTGTCGCGCGAAAGGGTGATTGCTGCGCGGTAGCCTGTTTTTGTGCTCTCGAATTCCGAGCAGCTCTCGCTCTTTCTCGCCGCAACGTCTGCTTGGAAGGTCTCGAACGAGAAGTCGGACAGCTCGGCGGCGCCCAGTTTGTCAAAGGTATCCGAGTATTTCGCCGCAAGCTCGGGAGTGAGAATAATACCCTTGAGCAGCGCGAGGTGCTTGTCATAGTCGCCAAGGTCGCGAAAATCCTGTTCGAGCATATACTTGTCAAACGTGTAGCCCATCGGCACCGCGTACTTGAAGTCGCCGACGTAATAACCGCCCTGCTGTTCGATTGTCTCAAACATGGCTGCGTCCGGCTCGCTTATCGGGTACTGACAGTACACCCAATAGCGGCAGCTCAAAAAGGACTGATAGCCGTAGCGCCATTTGTCCGTAAAGCTGCTTACGGTGCGAGTAACGCCGCACGCGTCGTAGAAATCCACAATGGACGGCGAGACGACGCTCGTGAAATTCACGTTGGACGATTCGCCGAGCATCACGCCGGTGTTGTTGAAAAGATAGCTGGACGTTATGCGGTAGCCCTCGTCGGTCGTCGGCAGCGTCACCT
>CAYXRE010000077.1:0-2872 GCA_964466125.1 uncultured Oscillospiraceae bacterium | reverse complement strand
CGTTTACCGTGTACAGGTTCTTTACCTGCTCGGCGGTGTAGTTCTTTTGGTGATAATAGACGTTTATTGCGCCCGTGAGCGCGCAAAAACACATCAGCGCGGCGAGAATGACTGTATTGCCGTGCTTGATAGCTTGTATCTTTCTGCATAGCAGCGTGAAGCCGAAGCCTGCAAGGCTGATGAGCGCAAAGACGGCGAACAGCAAAAGGTTGTGGAAAAACTCGCTGCGGAAGTAATAGGTGAACCACACATAGCACGCCCCGAACAGCGCCCACAGCGCGCCGTAGTAAATATAGCCCGGCTTGAGCGACAGCTCGCGGTTTTCCAGCGCCGAGGCGGTGGCAAGCGCGAGTATGAGCAGCGGCATGGACAGCCAGCGGGGGTAGTATTCGGCGTTGAAGGCGGAAAACGCGCTGTTGAGCACGGGAATCACCGCGAACACCGCACACACGCACAGCAGCCGCGCGCGCCAGTGCTTACGGTTCGCAAAAAGCCATGCGAACGCAAGCACCATGCCGAAAAGCGGGATATAAAGCTCGGGAGTGTTGGTGAACACCTGCATATACATCGAGCGGTTGAAAATGCACTCGGCGGGCATGAGCTGGGAGCGGATGAACTCGGACCAGTAGACGGGCTTGAGCAGCAGCATCTCGCCAAGCGACGCGAAGCCGACGTGCGCGCGCGCGTTGGAGGAGATAAGGCTTATCGCGGGCAGCGTAATTATTGCCGACAGCCCCGCGCCGAGCAGCGTTTCACACGCGAGCGACAGGAAGCGCTTCACGGTGAGCTTGTATTCACGGCACAGCAGCTTGACTACAAAGTAGATAGCCGTAAAGACCGCCACCGCCGCAAAGTTGACGACGTTGGTCGCCGCAAGCAGCGCAACGCAAAGCGCAAAGGAGCCGCGCTTTCTGCCCTGCATTTCGCAATCAAGCGTCAGCAGAATCAGCGGGAACAGCGCGACATAGTCGTAAAAATGAAAATTCAGGTTCGCAATCTGTGTGCCGCAAAAGGTATAGATGAGTCCGCCCGCGATGGCATAGTCGGGCGTTTTGACGTACTGCTTGATGAACGCAAACGCCGTCAGTCCGCTCACGCCCATCTTGAGAATGTAAAAGAAAGGCGAGAGCAGGTAATATATCTTTGCATCGAAAAGCAGCGACAGCCAGAAAAACGGCGAGCCGACGCAGTAAAACGCGTAGCCGCTGACGAATCCTGTGCCGAGATCGGTGACGGGAGACCACAGCACATCGCCCGCCTTTATCGCCTCGTTGCAGTAGGTGATGAAGGGGACCTGTTGCTCGATGTAGTCCACGCCGAGATAGAACACACCGCCGCCTTTGAGCATAAAGGGTATTATGAACAGCGCGCCGGTCAGCGCTGCGAGCGCGAACGCCTTGAAGTAACAGTAATATTTCGGTCTGTCTAAGCTCATAACCGCTCCGAAAAGTGTGATTTAAGTTAATGTATTATAACACAATATCGCGCGGCGTACAAAACCGCGCGCCGCGGTATCAAATGCGCAACTTATATGGTACAATAGCGGGTAAGAAAAACACGGGAGTGATGAGAATGACAAAGAACGTTATCGGCTTTGTCGGTTTCGGAAATATGGCGAGGGCGATTGCGAAGGGCGTGCTCGGCGGCGAGATGGCAAGCGGCTGCGAGCTGTGCGCTTTCGATCCGTCGGTGAGCGCCGCAGAGGGCTTTGAGCGCGTGGAGTTTCTTCAAAGCTCCGCGCAGGTGTGCGAGCGCTCGGACTATGTCTTTTTGTGCGTAAAGCCGCAGATGATGGAATCTGCCGTCGGCGAGCTTTCAAGCGCCGTTCGCGAGGACACGGTCTTTGTGTCAATCATGGCGGGCGTCTCGAGCGAGAAGATACAAAAGGCGGCAGGCAGACCGATGAAGATCGTGCGCGTCATGCCCAACACCCCCATGCTCGTCGGCAAGGGGGTCACCGCGACGGCGCGCCCCGAGGACGTCAGCGAGGAGCGCTATGAGTTCATCAAATGCGTGTTCGGCTGTGCGGGGTGGACGTTTGAGATAGGCGCGGACAAATTCAGCGAGGTCATTCCGGTGCACAGCTCGAGCATCGCGGTCATCTTCAAGCTCGCGCAGCTCATCGCCGAAAATGCAAAAGCGTACGGCATAGATTACGACACGGCGCTTGCGATGTTCGCAAAGACGCTGGACGGCGCGAGCGCGATGATAACCGACTCTGGCCGCGACATCGTGACGCTGCGCGAGATGGTCTGCTCCAAGGGCGGAACGACGCTCGCCATGCTCGACAAGCTGGACGAATACAAGTTCGACGAAGCGGTGAGCGAGTCCTTCAAGAGCTGTGTTGTACGCGCGCTCGAGCTGGGAAAGTAACGGGGAGGACGCATGAAGCCCAAGACAAAAAAGATAATTCGCATAGTCGTGCTTGTCATGCTGCTGCTGTCGCTTGCCTACCTTGCGTACGACAAGGAGGTCAATCAGCCGCCGGCACAGCCCGCCGTGCCAGATGTTTCGCAGACGACGCCTGATAACACCGAAGTCCCCGACGAAACGCCGCCTACACAGACCGCGCCCGACGCAGAACAGCAGACGGACGCGCCCGACGAGAGCGGGGAATACACAAGCAAAGAGGAGGTCGCCGCTTATATCAACGCCTACGGCAGACTTCCGAGCAACTACATCACCAAAAACGAGGCAAAGTCGCTCGGCTGGGACAGCTCAAAGGGCAATCTCGACGAGGTCGCTCCCGGCAAGAGCATCGGCGGCGACCGCTTCGGCAACTATGAGGAGCTGCTGCCCGACGCGGACGGCCGCTCGTGGACCGAGTGTGACATCAACTACAAGAGCGGTTCGCGCGGCGCGGAGCGCATCG
>CAYXRE010000076.1:7401-8873 GCA_964466125.1 uncultured Oscillospiraceae bacterium | reverse complement strand
GGCATAAATTTCATCGACACCGCACGCGGCTACACGGTGTCCGAGGAGTACATCGGCGCGGCGCTCGAGGGGCGCCGCGAGGGCATTGTGCTCGCGACAAAAAGCATGGCGCGGGATTACGAGAGTATGAAAAAGGACGTCGAGACAAGCCTTGCGAATCTCAGGACCGACTACATAGACTTGTATCAGCTGCACAACCCCTCTCTTTCCGACCTTGAGCGCGTGTTCTCGGATTCGGGCGCTTACCGCGCGCTCGAGCAGGCGAAAGCCGAAGGTAAGATAGGGCATATCGGCGTGACCAACCACTCGGTCGAGGCGCTCGAAATGCTGATTGAGAAGTATTCGGAGCAAATCGAGACGGTGATGTTCCCGTTCAATATTGTCGAAAATCAGGGCGAGCAGGCGCTTCGCGCGGCAAAGGCAAAGGGCATGGGCACGATTGCCATGAAGCCGCTTGCGGGCGGCAACATTGAAAACGCCGCGCTCGCGCTGCGCTATATCGCCGCAAGCGGAGTGTGCGACGTCGCCATACCCGGTATGGGTTCTCCGAGCGAGGTGGAATCGAACGCCGCCGCGCTGGACGACGAGTCGCCGCTGAACGAGAAAGAAATGCAGCTCATACAGAGCATAAAGAAGGAGCTGGGCAGCACCTTTTGCCGCCGCTGCGGCTACTGCGCGCCGTGCACGGTCGGCATAAATATCCCGGGCTGCTTTTTGTTCGCCAATTATCTGCACAAGTACGACCTTGCCGACTGGGCGCGCGGACGCTACGCCGCCATGGCGCACAAGGCGTCCGAGTGCATAGAGTGCGGCGAATGCGAGAGCCGCTGCCCATACGAGCTGCCCATACGCGAAATGCTCAAATCGGCCGCAAAGGACTTCGGAGAATGAAAATAATGCTGCTTCGGCATTGAAAAAACGGAATATCGTGGAATAACATAAGCAGGAAGACAGAAAATCAATAATTATCGGATAATTCACGAATGATTGCGGACAAACGTCCGCATACAAGGAGGACATAACATGTCTGTTAATTCTATTCTCGGACTTACCCCCGTTGCGTCCTATTCGACGAATGCGGTGAGCGATTCCGACAAAGCGACCGCGGCAGCCGCCGCCAAGACCGAAACCACAGCCAAGACCGACAAAACTGCCGAAAAGACGAGCGCCGCAAGCGACGCCGTTACGCTGGGCAACACCGAGCAATCGAACGCGGGAGTTTACACCAAGCAGACCGGCAAGCTCACAGGTACCCAGCTTCAGTCGCTCGAGGAGCAGCGTGTAGCGGCATATACCAATATGCTCACCCAGATGCTCTCTCAGCAGGCGTCCTACGCGAACAAGAGCGGCAAGAAATCGACTGCCACCAACATCAGCATAAGCGCGCAGATTTCCATAACCTCCACCACTCCTGCCGACGCGGCGAAGGCAATCTCCGCCGACGGCGAATGGGGCGTTGACGCGGTTGCGGG
>CAYXRE010000076.1:3478-7360 GCA_964466125.1 uncultured Oscillospiraceae bacterium | reverse complement strand
TGGACATGGCGGTTTCGCTTTCGGGCGGAGACACCTCCAAGCTCGCAGTGCTCAAGGACGCCGTTATCAAGGGCTTCGGGCAGGCGCGCGAGGCGTGGGGCGATACCGATATGCCCTCCATCACCGACCAGACCTACGCCGAGGTCATGAAGCGCTTCGACTACTGGGAGCAAAACGGCTCCATGGACGGCTACCAGATGAACGCCGACACAGAGAAAACAACGAAAATCGAAGAATAAACCAATGCGAGAGCGAACGACCCGCCGAGTTTTCGGCGGGTCGTTCGCTTTGCCGGCTTTCGGGTTTGTTGACTATTTCTTGACGCAAAGACTATAATAAGCAGTATGAAGAAGAAAACCATAACAACCGATTTGATACTCGAAGCCGCGATAGACTATGTCGCCGACAACGGGCTGGAGAACGTCTCGACACGAAAGGTCGCGGCGCTCGCCGGCATTTCGGAGGGCAGCATATTCAACAACTACGCCACCAAGGCGGAGCTGCTGAGCGCGTGCTTGTTTCGCATTGACGCCGAGATAGACGCGGTGCTCAAAACCGCGCCGATAAATCTTCTGCGGCTGCGCTCGTCGGTCAAGAATCTCTGGTATGCCTACTTCAACTATCTGATAACACACCGCTCCAACACCAAGTTCTACTTGCAGTTCCGCCAGTCCTCCTACTATGACGAAAGCGTGATACGCGGGCAGGACAAGTCCTTCTCCTATTTTGCGGCGCTTTCCTCGAGCAATTCGGGACTGTTCGGCGTGAACAGCGATATTTTTTGGGTGTACGTCATCGAGACGACGCTCAATTTTGCCGTACGCGTCGTGGACGGCGCGCTGCCGAGCGACGAGGAGAGCATCGAAAAATACTACAATCTCATCATCAAGGGCATTTCGGCATATTTCAAGTTCATCAAATGAAAGGACAGATAATGAACGACGAGCTTACATTGCGCGCACGCGAGCGCTTTCGGGGAGATGTTTTTGCGACAAGCACGACCGGCATAGAAATCGAGAACGTCGGCGAGGATTACGCCCGCTGCTCGCTTGAAATCACGCCGAAGATTCTCAATGCCATGGGCGTCGTCATGGGCGGCGCTGTTTTTACTCTTGCGGATTTTGCGTTCGCCGTCGCCGCCAACGCCGTCGGAGAACCGACCGTGTCGCTTTCCAGCGACATTTCCTTTCTCGCGCCCGCGCGCGGCAAAAAACTGACGGCAGAGGCAAAATGCCTGCGCCGCGGCGCGCACGTCTGCTTTTTTAACATTGAGGTCACGAATGACAGCGGTATGCTTGTCGCGAGCGTTGCCGCGACCGGCTTTCGCAAGTAATGCGGCGCTTGAATTGAACGCAGCGGGGAATAATAACGACAGGCGGCTTTGTGAGGATATGGACAAGAGCTTTGAGATTGTGCGGCTTCGCGAGCGACCCGATTTGACCGCGCGAGCCGCCGAGTGGTTCAGCGAAAAATGGAGCATTCCTTGTTCGGCGTATGTCCAAAGCATTCGGGAATGCCAGACGACCGCCGCGGCGGTGCCGAGATGGTACGTCGTACTTCATAAAGACGAGATAGTTGCGGGAATCGGCGTTATCGAAAACGATTTTCACGAGCGAAAAGACCTTTCGCCCAACGTCTGCGCGGTCTGTGTGCAGCCGCAGTACCGCCGCAAAGGAATCGCCCGCGAAATGCTGAGCACGGTATGCGATGAATTTGAGCGCGCGGGTATCGACACGCTGTATCTGCTGACCGACCACACCGATTTTTACGAGCGGTGCGGCTGGGAGTTCCTGTGCGCGGTCAAAGCGGACGGAGAGAGCAAGCTGTCGCGGATGTACGTTCATCGTCCAAACGACTCGATACGCAACAAAAGAAACGAGGACAAGTGAAAAAAGAAGATTATAATATAAGCGGTATGCACTGCGCGGCGTGCGCGGCATCGGTCGAAAAGGTCACGCGCAGGCTGGAGGGCGTGAGCGCAAGCGATGTCAACCTTGCGACACAGACCATGCATATCGAATATGACGAAAAAAAGCTTACGTCGGACATGATTGTCGCCAAGGTAGAGAAGGCGGGCTTCGGCGCGGCTCTTCGCAAGGCGGACGACCTGACACTGAGCAAAAAAGATGTTTCCGGCATGAAGCGCGACCTCATCGGCTCTGCGATATTTTCGGCGGCGCTGCTGTATGTGTCGATGGGCACCATGCTGTTTTCCGACCTGCCGCTGCCGGCGGTGTTTAATATGCATTCCGCGCCGTTCGCGCACGCGCTGCTGCAGCTTGTGCTGTGCGTGCCGACGCTGATTTTCGGCAGACGCTTTTTCACAAGCGGCTTTGCGGCGCTCTTTCGCGGCGCGCCGAACATGGACTCGCTCGTCGCGCTCGGGTGCAGCGCTTCCTTCATATATTCATCGGTCATAACCTTTCTAATACCGTCCGACGGCGCTCTGGTGCACTCGCTGTACTTTGAATCCGCCGCCGTCGTGCTTACGCTTGTCATGTTCGGCAAGTACCTCGAAGCACGCAGCAGCTCGAAAACCAACGAGGCGCTCGAAGCGCTCATGCACCTTGCGCCGGACGTCACGCTCGTCGAGCGGGACGGAAAAATCGTCGAGGTGCCGACCTCGTCCGTCGCCGTCGGCGAGACGATGCTTGTCAGGGCGGGCGCGCGCGTGCCGCTCGACGGCACGGTCAGCCGCGGTGCGGGCGCTGTGGACGAAAGTATGCTCACGGGAGAGAGCGTTCCCGTTGACAAGCTGACAGGCGATCCGCTCACGGGCGGCAGTATGTGCGTGGACGGCGCGGTGTATGCCACCGTGACCCGCGTCGGCGCGGATACCACGCTTTCGGGCATGATTCGCTTTATCGAGCAAGCGCAGGGCAAAAAGGCGCCGATTGCGCGTCTGGCGGACAAGGTGTCCGGCGTGTTCGTGCCAATCGTCATGGCGCTCGCCGTGCTCGCTGCCGCTGTGTGGCTCATAGCGGGCGAGGACATCTCCTTTGCGCTTCGCGTGTTCATGTCGGTGCTCGTCATAGCCTGTCCGTGCGCGCTCGGACTCGCGACGCCCACGTCGATAATCGTCGGCACAGGGCTGGGAGCAAAGTACGGCATACTGGTGCGCTCCGGCGAGACGCTGGAGACGCTGCACAAGGCGACGACGGTTGTGTTCGACAAGACCGGCACGCTGACGCTCGGCAAGCCCGCCGTGTGCGACATAAAGGTGTACAAAGGCAGCGAAGCGAATTTGCTCGCGGCGGCTTCGTCGCTCGAAGCGCGCTCGGGACACCCGCTCGCGGCGGCAATATGCGAGTACGCAGACAAAAAGGGCGCGGCTCGAACGGACGACATCGAGGATTTTGAGAATCTGGTCGGTACGGGGCTTCGCGGAAAAATCAAGGGTGTCGGCGACGCGCTCGTGTGCGCGGCGAGCAGGCTTCCCCAAAACACCGTGCTGCCGGACAGCTTTGCGTCGGATTCGCGCTCGCTCGCGCAGCAGGGCAAAACGGTGTCGGCGATTGTTGTTGACGGCGAGCTGCGCGGACTGATTGCGCTTGCGGACGAGCTTCGTCCGACCGCCGTTGAGGCGGTCAGGCAGCTTCACTCGATGGGGCTTCGCGTCGTGCTGTTAAGCGGCGACAACAAGAGCGCGGCAAGATTTGTCGGCTCGCTTGTCGGCGCGGACGAGACGATAGCGCAGGTGCTGCCCGAGGAAAAGGCAGGGAAGATAGAGCGGCTGCGTGAAAACGGCGAGAGCGTTGTCATGGTCGGCGACGGGATAAACGACGCGGCTGCGCTCACGGCGGCGGACGTCGGCATAGCAATCGGCTCGGGCAGCGACATAGCCGTGACCTCGGCGGACGTCGTGCTCATGCACTCCGACCC
>CAYXRE010000076.1:0-3468 GCA_964466125.1 uncultured Oscillospiraceae bacterium | reverse complement strand
GTGGATATATGCCGCGCGCTCCGTTTGAGCCGTCTGACGCTTCGCACAATCAAGCAGAATCTGTTTTGGGCGTTTTGCTACAACGCCATCGGTATTCCGATTGCCGCGGGCGCGCTTTACCCGCTGTTCGGCATACTGCTCAGCCCGATGATAGGCGGATTTGCGATGTCGCTGAGCTCCGTGTTCGTTGTGACCAACGCATTGAGATTGAAAACAAAGAAACTTTGAGCAAACGAAAGGAATAGAAAAATGACGGTATTGAAAGTCGAAGATATGCACTGTGAAAACTGCGTGCGCCGCATAACGCAGGCGCTGCGCGACGCGAAGCTGGAGTTTGAGGTCTCGCTCGAGAACAAGACGGTGAGCGTCGGCGGCTGCGAGCACTGCGTCAAGCGCGCGATAGACGAGCTTGCCGATCTGGGCTTCGACGCGGTGCAGCAGTAACAGACGCGCGGCGGCGGACACAGCCGTTCGATTGCCGTGCCGACGCTCGGTTTCAACAAACAAAATGCCGCTCTCACATTGGTGAGAGCGGCATTTTATCATCTTAAAAGCACTTGTGAACAGCACCGATTTCTGCGGTAAATCAGTCCTTGTAGTAGATGTTGTACGGCGCCATTTCCTCTTTTGTAAAGCCTGCTTCGATGAGCGCCGCATCGCAGGAGTTGAAGGTCTCGGTCGCATAATTGGTGTTCAGCACATACACCGCGTCGTCGTATATTTCATAAAACAGCGAGCCGTCCGAAAGCAGCTGAATGGGAAGATAGAAGTGGTTGTTGCCGTACTCGTTGGAGCTCCATTTGTCCACGAAGGTCTCCTGGAACACATACGGGTCCTCCAAGTTGGCAAGCAGCGGGTAGATGTAGGCATATTTGTAGAAATCCGGCTGCAATGCGGTGAAATACAGCTGCCGGTCGGGGAACCTTTCCTTTGTATAGGAGTACGCCTCGACGCCGTTGCGCTGGACAAATTCGAGTATCGGATAGTCCTCGTTGAAGTGGTTGAAATAATAATTGCAGTACATCGCAAAGCACAATAAATAACCGGCAATTATGCTAAAGACCGAGTCTTTCAGGTCGATTTTAATGCGCCGCACCGCAACGGTGATGAAGAACATCAGACTCGCATAAAGTGTGCTTGCGCGGTAGATGACCAAATCCCCTGCGAGAAGTGAGCACAAAATGCAGGCAAGGCTGACGCTCAGCACTACGCCGAGCGGCGAAAACTCGCGCTTTTTCAGCTTGACTATCGTCTCACGTAAACCGAGGAAAATACCGTACAGCACAAGTGGAATGGACATGAGGTACAGCGTGTAATACTGCGGCAGCGCGTTATACGGATGAGCGTCTTCGGTGAGCAGGCGATAAAGCGACAATAGATTCGGAAGGAATTTCGCGAAGCCTACCTCCCCACCGGTGAATTTTGCCATTTTGGGAATGGAGAAAAGCGGATTGTTTATTTCGGGAATGATTTCAAAATTAATAAGTACGTAGAGAATGAGTGGCAGAGTTATTAAAAATGCCGGAATACCCATGCACACTATCTGCTTGAAGCTGATTCTTCGAGCGGATATCAGATAAGCAAGCACGAACACCAGCACAAGCGGAATGAGCACCATTGCCACGTCGTAAAGATCGACGATAATACCGCACAGCGTTCCCGCAAGGACATACCAACGGGTTTTGCGGGTCTGCGCTCCCTTAATGAACGCAAGCAGAACGAATACCATGAAAAACATGAATATCGGAAGCGTCGCGCACAAAAACGCGCAGAACAATCCCGTTCTTTTCCCGTGTACGGTTTTTCCAAGGAAAAACCCGCCGAGTATTCCGCAGATGCCGAAAAAGGCGTTTACGAATCTGTGCGCGAAAAGTGAATAGCTGCCCAATACTTTGCTGAATATTCCTGCAATGTAGTAACCCAGCGCGGAGCTTCCGCCTCGCTCGAAGGTCAGACAGTAAAGCGGATTGTGATTCAAAAAGCGGTCAACGCCGTGCTCCATGAGCGCATAGGTCGTATATATCTCGGACGCTTCATCCACATGGATGCCCTCGAAAATTTCGTCGAGCCTGTATACCATCACAAAAGCGCCGAGAACAACGATGAACGCGAGTATTACATAGCACCAGCGCTCGCAAAAGGTGTCGGTTTTCTCGGTGAGCTTTCCCTCGTGCCCGGGCATCGCTATTTTCAGTTTCTTTGAAAACACCGACGCGAGCACCAGCAGTGCGGTCAGTGCGGTCAGCACGATATTTATAATCGTCATCTGCTTCGCTCCTCCTGTCAGTTATTTATCAGCTCGTCCCCGTAAGAAGAGCTGTCCGTGACCTTATATACTCCGAAGCCCTCAACGTCCGCGCACAGCTCAAGACCGAAGGCGTCGCCGAGTCTTTGCACGAGCGCCTCGTCCTTGGTCACGATGTAGTCGGGCTTGATGTAATTGTTGATGAGCACTTGCAGTCCGAAGGTGTCGCGCTGCATATCAATGACCGGCTCGCAGAAGGTCGTTATGCCCGTGCTCGCGCCGAACTCATAGGCGCGCCAGTCGGTGAACAGCACGCGCGGCGAATCGCTTTCACCCGTCACGACGGCGCTGATTTCATGCGTAAGTGCCGAGCCGTAAAGCGCCTGCCCGTCGAGCAGCGGGGCGTCGAGCGGGGAATAGGCTATAGCGGAATCCGCCCAAGCCTTTCCGTTCGCTTTCGAGCTGATGAGCGGTGACAAAGCAACCTGCAATGCCGCCGCAAGGCAGCAAAACAGCGTAGCTGCGCGAAGTCCGACGCCCTTTTTCTCGCCCGCGCACAGCAGCCCGAACACTGCGAACACAACGAACAGCCACAGCTCGAGATGATAGCGCTCATCTGCATAGCCGACTGCGACGAGCGCTGCCAGGTTCGCAAGCAGCGCGATTAAACAGCAAATAAGCGAGCGGGAAAGCCGTTTGTTCGCGGCAAACGCCTTCACCGCTTTCCAATCGGTGAAAAACGCCGTGAGCAAAGCCGCAAGTCCGAACGCACAGCCGCCGCCCTTGATTACGCAATCCCGCAATCCGCCGAGCACCTTTGGCAGCTTGACGCCGAAAAGCGAGGAGAACCATTCGCCCGGCGAATTCCACAGCGTCGCGGGCTGCGCAAACTCGGTGTAAAAACGGGTCGGAAACTGGGTATCGACAAGGAACATCGTTCCGGCGTTGTCCGTTGCCCACAAGCGCCCGAAATGCGAAAGCGAATATACCGCCCACGGCACGAGCGGCAGCGCGAGCGCGAGAGTGAACAGCAGCAGTTTCTTCAGCCGCTGTTTTTTCGCAAACACCGCGACAAACACAAACGCACACGCGGCAAAGGACATCATCGCGAAGCGCGCGGCGACTCCGAGCCCAAGTGCAAGACCCGCGAGCAGCGCGCGCCGCGGCGACGCGGAATCTATATCGTAAAGCAGTCCCACTGCGGCGCACAGACAAAGAATCGC
>CAYXRE010000075.1:0-8885 GCA_964466125.1 uncultured Oscillospiraceae bacterium | reverse complement strand
GCCGAGCTGTCGCTTGTCGAAAAGCGCTGCAGGGAAAAGGGCGTGAACGTCGCGCTCTCCGAGGTGTGGGGAAAGGGCGGCGAGGGCGGCGTCGAGCTTGCGCGCGAGGTCGTGCGGCTGTGCGGGACGCAAAACGACTTTACGATGAGCTACGCCGACGAGCTTGGACTTTGCGACAAAATAAAAGCAGTCGCGACCAAGGTCTATCACGCTGCGGACGTGAGCTTTACGCCGAGCGCGAAAAAGCAGCTCGCGCAGCTCGAGGAGCTGGGTTTCGGCTCGATTCCCGTGTGCATGGCAAAGACACAGTACAGCTTTTCGGACGACGCCTCGCTGCTCGGCGCGCCGGACGGCTTCACGCTCAACGTGCGCAGCGCCAAGGTCTGCGCGGGCGCGGGCTTCGTGGTCGCGCTGACGGGCGATATACTCACCATGCCGGGTTTGCCGCCCGTTCCGGCGGCGGAGAAGATAGACGTGGACGAAAACGGAAAGATTACGGGGTTGTTCTGATGTATTTTTGCGACAAAACCATAAAGCAATTCAACGAGGAGCTTGCAAGCAAGTCTCCCGTGCCGGGCGGCGGCGGAAGCGCCGCGCTAGTCGGCGCGACGGGGGCGGCGCTCGGAAACATGGTCGCGAGCCTAACCATGGGCAAGAAGAAGTATGTCGATGTGCAGTCGGAGTTTGAAAAGCTCTCCGCGCGCTGCACCGAACTGCAGGAAAAGCTGCTGTCACTGATTGACGCGGACGCGCGTGCCTTTGAGCCGCTTGCCATTGCCTACCGTCTGCCGGATTCGACCAAGGGCGAGCGCGAGGCGAAGGAGACGGCGCTGCAAAAGGCGCTTGTGAGCGCGTGCGAGGTGCCGCTGGAGATAATGCGCGTGTGCGCTCAGGCGCTTGAGACGGTGAGCGTGTTTGCGAACAAGGGCAGCGTGCTTGCGAAAAGCGACGCGGGCTGCGCGGCGGCGTGCCTTTCGGCGGCGATGGATTCGGCGAGCCTGAACGTTTACATCAACACCAAGGCGATGAAAAACCGCGAGCTTGCGGACGGCTTCAACGCGCAGGCGGCGGAGCTGCTGGACAAATATATCCCGTTCGCGCGGGAGATATTCGAGTCGGTCAAACAAAAGCTCATATAGGAGGACCCTATGGCGACATTGCTCAAGGGGGCGCCGGTCGCGCTCGCGATACAGCAAAGAACGGCGGCAACGATTGCGCAGCTTTCGCAAAAGGGTATCACCCCGCGCCTCGCGTTGCTGCGAGTCGGCGCGCGTGCGGACGACCTTGCGTATGAAAAGAGCATACGCTCGCGCTGCGAAAAACTCGGAATCGCGCTGTCGGTTTTCGAGTATGAAACCGATGTGAGCACAAGTGCGCTTATTGAAAAAATCAACGAGCTCGCACGGGACAAGGCGGTACACGGGATAATGATATTCCGCCCGCTGCCGAAAAGCATTGATGAGACGGCGGTCTGCGATGCTATACCCGCGCAAAAGGACGTGGACTGCGTGAGCGCCGCGTCGCTCGCGGGAGTGTTCTGCGTGCGCGGGGGCTTTGCGCCCTGTACGGCGCAGGCGTGCGTTGAATTGTTGGATTTTTATAACATACCGCTTGAGGGCGCGCGCGCGACGGTGGTCGGGCGCTCGCTCGTGGTCGGAAAGCCGCTTGCCATGCTGCTCATGCAGCGAAACGCGACGGTCACAGTCTGCCACACGCGCACAAAAGAGCTTGCGGCGCGCTGCGCGGAAGCGCAGGTGCTCGCGGTCTGCGCGGGACGCGCGGGAGTGGTTGGTGCGGATTGTCTGCGCGAAGGACAGACGGTGCTGGACGTGGGCATAAACGAGGCGGCGGACGGCGGGATATGCGGCGACGTCGCGAGCGGCGCGGCGGACGAAATCGACTGCGCGCTGACGCCGGTGCCGGGCGGGCTCGGCGCGGTGACGAGCATGCTGCTTATGGAGCACGTCGTCACGGCGGCGAAAAACGCAAACCCATAAAACGACTTTTACAGTAAAGAGAGCGCGCCGAAAGGCGCGCTCTTTTTTGTGAAAGTAAGAAACGGATTGTTATTTACATTAAACTTCATTAAGCGGTCACTTAAGAAAATCAGATTGACTTGCCGAAACAACATCTCTAACAATTGACCAAATTGTCACAATGCCTTTTTGGTCTACTTCAAAGACTTTTCCATGAGAATTATCGCCGTCAAATTTCATTTGCGCAAAATTTGTTGTAAATGTCGGAACAAACACGTCAGGGTGGTTCATCTTGTCACTGCATCGACTTAACAGCGCATTATAGGTCACATAATCAGTCTGTTGGGATAATTGCAAAAATGCTCTCATGATTTTATAGTTTATCTGCTGCGGTCTTTTTGCCCACATGGGTATTCGATGCAGTGCTTTTCCATAGTTTGCGCCGTCCGAATCTGTTTCGGATTTTGTCAGTGTGGGTGTCTTATAGTTCTCAGCCAAATGAGAAAAAGTCTGGGAAATATATTTTCTCATAAGCGAACCGATTACATCGCTTTTGCTTTCACCAGAAAGACGCAGTGCGATTTCGAATTTTTCTACAATATCATTATCGACTGTTACATTGATCTCTCCCATTTCATTACCATCCTTTCTTATGAATTAATTATACTCATAAAAATCTCATAAGTCAATAATAAATTATTTGCACAAATAAAATTCATATACTCATGTTCATATATAATAATCTGATTACGATAGAAGGAGTGCCAATGTAAATTACGAAACAGTTGTTACTATGATGCCCTTGACTTTGTCGTGCTGCTATGTTAGTGTGATAAAGTCTTAAAAACAGACAAGGCAAACAAGAGATATATAAGGAGAAAGAGAATGAAGAAACTGATTGTTGTTTTACTTACGCTTGCGATGCTGCTGACCTTCGCGTCCTGCGCACCCGCCGTAAAGGGCGGACTGCTCGGCGAGGACAACACCTTTGTCGTCGGCTTTGACCAGGACTTCCCCCCTTACGGCTACGTCGGCGAGGACGGCGAGTTCACCGGCTTTGACATCGAGTGCGCCAAGGCGCTTGCACAGCGTCTGGGCTGGGAAATCAAGCTGCAGCCCATCGACTGGGACGCCAAGGATCTCGAGCTTGAGAGCGGCGCCATCGATTGTATATGGAACGGCTTCACGATAAACGGACGCGAGGACGCTTATACTTGGTCTGTTCCCTACGTTGACAATTCCCAGGTGTTCGTCGTCAAGGCGAGCAGCGGAATAAAGGACTATGCGGGTCTTGCGGGCAAGACGGTCGAGGTTCAAAAGGACTCCTCAGCGCTCGCCGCGATAAATGACGACGCGAACGCCGAGCTGCTCGCTTCCTTCAAGCAGCTCATCGAGGTCGCCGAATACAACACCGCTTTTATGGATCTTGAGCAGGGCACTGTTGACGCGATTGCCATCGACATCGGCGTTGCGAAGGACCAGCTCAAATCCCGCGGCGACGAGTTCGTTATGCTCGACCAGTCGCTTGCAAGCGAGCAGTACGGCATCGGCTTTTTGCTCGGCAACGAAGCGCTGCGCGACGCCGTGCAGGACGAGTTTGTCAAGATGGTCGCCGACGGCACCGTTGCGAAGATTTCCGCACAGTTCTTTGACGGCGAGAATGTTTGCATAATCGAGCCGTAAGCGTCAGTACATTTAAGGCGAATAATTAGTCTCCGTGCCGTGAGCGGTTTTGCCGTTTGCGGGGCGGGGACTATACTAATGGTCGGGCATATTCGCTTGCCCGACGGAGGTTGCAATGAGTTTTCAAACGATGATGGGCGAGCTTTCGGCGGGAATGCTGACTTCGGTCGAAATATTCCTGCTCACCCTCATAGGCTCGCTGCCGCTCGGAATGTTCGTGGCGTTCGGAAGAATGTCCAAGAACCCGCTGCTGCGCTGGATAGTCAAAATCTATATCTCGATAATGCGCGGCACGCCGCTTATGCTACAGCTGCTCGTCGTATATTTCGGACCCTACTTTCTGCTGGGCATACAGATAAGCGGGGCATACCGCTTTTGGGCGGTCATAATCGCTTTTGTGCTCAACTACGCGGCATACTTTGCCGAGATATACCGCTCGGGCATCGAATCTATGCCGAAAGGGCAGTATGAGGCTGCGAACGTGCTGGGCTACTCGCGCGCGCAGACCTTTACGCGCATAATACTCCCGCAGGTCATCAAGCGGGTGCTGCCGTCGGTCACCAACGAGGTCATAACCCTCGTCAAGGATACCTCGCTTGCGTTCGCCATAGCGGTCAGCGAGATGTTCACCGTCGCCAAGGCGATTGCCGCCTCGGAGAAGTCGATGATGTCCTTTGTCGCAGCGGGTCTGTTCTATTATGTGTTCAACTTCCTCGTCGCGTGGATTATGGAGCGCTTTGAGAAGAAGCTGAGCTATTACAGCTAAGGAGAGAGCGATGGACGAGGTACTGTCGATTAAGAATATAGTCAAGAGCTTTGACGAGCTCGGGGTGCTAAGCGGCATATCGCTTTCGGTCAAGCGCGGCGAGGTCGTTGCACTTATCGGACCCTCCGGTTCGGGCAAATCGACGCTGCTGCGCTGTGCGACCTTTCTTGAGCGCATGGACTCCGGCGAGATAAGCTATCTCGGACAGCGCGCGGCGTGGACGGACGAGACGGGCGCGGCGGTGTATGTTGACGCGGCACAGATGAGAAAAATCAAGACCCGCTTCGGGCTGGTGTTTCAAAACTTCAACCTGTTTCCGCACTACTCGGTGCTGCGCAACGTCATGGACGCGCCGCTGACGGTGCAAAAGCGCGAGCGCGCCGAGGTGCTTGAGAGCGCCCGCGAGCTGCTTGCGAAGATGGGGCTTTCGGACAAGGAGGACTACTATCCCTGTCAGCTTTCGGGCGGACAGCAGCAGCGCGTTTCGATAGCGCGCGCGCTTGCGATGAAGCCGGAAATGCTGTTTTTCGACGAGCCGACGTCGGCGCTCGACCCGGAGCTTACCGGCGAGATACTGCGCGTCATACGCGACCTTGCAAACGAGAAGATGACCATGCTCATCGTCACCCACGAGATAAACTTCGCGCGCAGCGTCGCCGACCGCGTGGTGTTCATGGCGGACGGCGTGATTGTCGAGCAGGGCGAAGCGAAAAAGGTCATCGACGCCCCGCAGACCGAGCGCATGAGGGCTTTTCTCAAGGGCTTTGAGGTCTGAACGACCGCGAAA
This sequence comes from uncultured Oscillospiraceae bacterium, assembly GCA_964466125.1. Classification (GTDB taxonomy): domain Bacteria; phylum Bacillota; class Clostridia; order Oscillospirales; family Ruminococcaceae; genus JAUNBN01. The sequence continues at coordinate 3,673 of CAYXRE010000075.1, read as the reverse complement.
GCGCAGATGTAAATAATTAAAACGTCCCCGTTCGCCATGCGAACGGGGACGTTTACTATATTGTTATTGCATTGCCTGTGCATTTTTCAGCATCTGTGCGTATTGCTTTCGGGCGCACTCGGGCGATTCGATGAATGCCCTCCCACCGAAGCCGAACACCCAGCCGTAGAAGTTGGGGGACAGCGCGACCTTTGCCGTGAGCGCAAAGCGTCCGTTCTCGCGCGGGACAAAAATCGTGTCCGCGCCGAAGCGGTCGATCGCGACCGTCGCAAGCGAGTTGTCGAACACCAGCGTCACGTTTTGCTGCTCTCCGGAGAACATCGAGAACAGCTCGCCTGCCGTCTCGGTCGAATCAAAGCTGTCCACCGTTTCGTTGTGCTCGCGCCGTTCCTTGGAGACTTCAACGTCGCTCATGCGGTCAACGCGGTAGATACGAATTTGCCCGGAGCGGTCGTCGAACGCGAATAGGTAGTAGTTTTCCTCCGCGTAGCTGAGCGCGAGCGGGCTGACCGAGTAGCGCGCGCCGTCGTGTCGGTAGACGCGCTCGCGGGAGAGATTGTAGTCGAAGTAGCGAAAGCCGAGCTTTTTGTCCGAGTCGATTGCCGCATGGATTGCGTCGATACTGTAATAGACCGCCTCGTTTAGCGATTTGACGCGCCCGTCCAGCCCCGAGTCGGACATGAGCGAGCGCGCGCCGTAGATGCTCGTGAGCGTCCCCAGACGCTTGATGAGCTCGCGGCTTTTTTTCTTGGTTATCGTCTTGCACGCGCTGACGGCGTCCGCAAGCAGCTTGAGCCGCGCGAGAGCAGGTGGTAGGTGGTCGCGTCGCCGCGCCGCCGCTCGACGTCCATGCCGAATTCGCGCAGCAGCTCGAGGTCGCGGTAGACCGATTTGCGCTCGCACGCGATGTCCATCGTCGCAAGGTAGTCGATTATATTCTCGACGCTCACCCCGTGAGAGTCGTCGGTGTACTGCTGCAAATACCGCGAGATAAACAGCAGCTTGAGCTTGGAGTTGAGCTGCCCTGCCATACAAAAGCCCTCCGTTAATGCGACATTCTTGGTACAATATTCATTTTATCGCACAGCCCCGCCTTGTCAAGGACGAATAAACGGGAAAGCGAAAGCGAACAATACAGCGTATAAAACGAAGGGTGGTATTACTACGAACAAAGAGGAATATTCGCGGCTTTACAAATCCAAGATGCCCGGCTCCAACGTGGTGCGGGACTGCGCGGCAGCCTTTGTCGTCGGAGGGGCGCTGTGTGCGCTCGGTCAGCTTTTTCTCAACGTCTATTCTGCCATACCCGAGCTGTCCGACGACGCAGCGGCGCTGCTGTGCTCGGCGTCGCTCGTCGGGCTGTCCGCGCTCGCGACGGGCGTAGGGGTTTACGACAACATCGCGCGCTTTGCGGGCGCGGGGACGCTTGTGCCGATAACCGGCTTTGCGAACTCGGTCGTCGCTCCCGCGCTCGAATTCAAGACCGAGGGCTGGGTGCTCGGCACGGGTGCGAAGATGTTTATCATCGCAGGTCCCGTTATCGTCTACGGCACGGCGGCGTCTGCGATTGCGGGTCTGCTGTACTATATTTTCTCATGACGGAGGTCAACATGGAGGAGCGTTCGGCAATCAAACTCATTGAGATGAAAAATGAGCCGTGCATAACCGGATACGCGGCATACGTCGGCAAAAAGGAGAAGGAAGGACCGCTCGGCGGCTGCTTTTGCGATTTTGACATGGACACTGCGTTCGCGCAGGAAAGCTGGGAAAAGGCGGAAAGCGAGCTGCAAAAGCGCGCGTTCTCACTTGCGCTCAGGCGCGCGGCGGTCAGTGAAAAGGACGTGGAACTGCTGTTCGGCGGCGATTTGCTCAATCAGTGCATCGCCTCCGCGTACGCCGCGCGGGAAAGCGGCATACCCTATATCGGGCTGTACGGCGCGTGTTCGACCATGGCGCTGTCGCTCGCTCTCGCAAGCGGCGCTGTGAACGCGGATATGGTTTCCCGCGCTGTGGCGATAACTTCAAGCCATTTCTGCGCGGCGGAGCGGCAGTATCGCTTCCCGCTCGAATACGGCGGGCAGCGCGCGCCCGCTTCACAGTGGACGGTCACCGGCTCGGGCTGCTGCGTGGTGGAAAAAAAGCGCCCCGACGCGGTTCGCGTACTGCGAGCGGCATTCGGCAGCATAATCGACTATGAGATATGCGACATAAACAACATGGGGGTCGCCATGGCGCCCGCGGCGGCGTCCACCGTCTGCGGCTTTTTGCGCGCGACAAAAACGAGAGCGGTCGATTACGGCGCGACTGTGACAGGCGACCTCGGCGCTGTCGGCTCTCAGGTGTTTTTGGAGCTGTGCGAGCATGAGGGCTTTGATATACCAAATCACCTCGACTGCGGCAAGATGATATACGACCGCGAGCGGCAGGACGTTAAGGCGGGCGGCTCGGGGTGCGGGTGCTGCGCAAGCGTGCTCGGCGGTTATTTTTTGCCAAACCTCGAGCGGGGCGAGATGCGAGACATTGTTTTCACCGCCACCGGCGCGCTCATGAGCCCGACTTCTTTTCAGCAAAAGGAGTCCATTCCCAGCATTGCGCACCTTGTCCACCTCAAGAGCCCGCGCGCGTAACGCGTAAAGCGTGGGATTCGGGTGCATTGCGCTCATGAAGCGGTTACTTCGGCAAAAAACGTCGGTATTGCTTTGATAATCGCGCTCAAATGTTGATTTTAGATGGGATTTTTGCTATGCTGACTATATATGTTGTATTCATCTAAAGGAGCATTAATATAAAATGAGCGATAACCGGCAGTTTTCCTATTCGGGCGCTTCCTTTACCGACGACGAAACGAATCCGTTTGCGGCGTCCGAAAGCGTTAACCCGTTCGCGACGCCGCAGGCAAAGGCTGACCCTGTTGCGGGCAAGTCTGAGCCGACGGCGGCACAGCTGGAGATGCAAAGAAAGATACTTTCCCAGCGCACAGCGCTTGAGGCGCAGAAGAAGGCGGCGGCACAGCAGCCGTCCGACCCCTTCGCGACAAGCGCACATACGGCACAGTCCGCGCCCCCGAGCAAGGAGGAGGCGCTTCGCGCCGCTGCGGCAAGACAGCAGGAGATGATGCGTCGAATTGCGGCGCAAAAAGCGGCGGCGGCAAAGGCGGGCGTTCCGGGCGGGAATGACGCGTCGCTCACCGAGCAGCAGCGAATAGCGCAGCAAAAGCTCCGCGAGCAGCAGCAGTCAAGAGCGCAGGCGGCGGCGGAAAATCCGTTCGCGGCGGCGTTTGCTCCGAGTGTTTCGGCACAGTCTGCGCGCACACCGCAGACAGCGCAGCGCCAGGCGGCGCCGACACAGGGCGCGAAGCCGCAGACCGCTTCGGCGGCGAATCCCTTTGCGACAAATACGCAGCCCGCGCGCACACCGCAGACCGCGCAGCGCCAAGCAGCGCCGACGCAGGGCGCGAAGCCACAGACCGCTCCGGCAGCGAATCCCTTTGCGACAAATACGCAGCCCGCGCGCACACAGCAGGCAGCGCAGCGTCAGGCAGCGCCGACGCAGGGCGCGAAGCCCCAGACCGCTCCGACGGCGAATCCCTTTGCGACAAATTCGCAGCCCGCGCGCACACCGCAGACAGCGCCGACGCAGAGCGCAAAGCCCCAGACTGCTTCGGCGGCGAATC
>CAYXRE010000074.1:3251-9053 GCA_964466125.1 uncultured Oscillospiraceae bacterium | reverse complement strand
CCAAGTCGGACCTCACGGTGCGTACGTCCGCGTTGCGTTTTGTGTTTTCGAGCCATTCATCAAACGGCATTTTGTCGAGCAGTGCACTGCCGTTGACCTCAAGCTCGCCGTTGTCAAAGAATTCTTGTATATAGTCCTGCGCCGCCATACTGTCCGCAAGCGTCGGTGGACGCAGTTCGATAGCCGCCATACTAATCACGGATTCTCCCCATATTGAATCTTTTCAATACCCGTCTGCCGAGCTGATGGAGTTTCTTTTCCTGTTCAACCGACAAATCGGGTACTCTTTTCCATAGCGTGCGAATGAAAGTCTCAACGTCATCTTTTTGTATATCCTGTGAGATTTCCTCTGCATATTTCTGAAGCTCTTGCGTTGTACAAGTCAACAGTATTTCAAACATAGTAAGCCTCTTTGCTTCAGTTGGATTTTGTCAGCAAAACCACGCACTCAACATGCGCCGTTCTCGGGAAAAGGTCAACGGGTACGGCGCGCTCGCCGAGATAGCCGTGCTCGCACAAAAAGCGAAGGTCACGCGCGAGCGTCGCCGGATTGCAGGATATCATCACAAGACGCTTTGGGGACATTGTGCAGATTGCCTCAAGCGTTTTCTCGTCGCAGCCCTTGCGCGGCGGGTCGGTTATGACGACGTCGATTTGCTGCGAGCGCTTTGCGAGCAGGGAAGCGGCGTCGCTTGCGTCCGAGCATAAAAACTCGCAGCGTTCGGAAACGCCAAGAGCCTGCGCATTGCAAAACGCGTCCTCGACTGCGGAACGTTCGGTCTCCACGCCGATGAGCTTGGAAAAAGCGGCGCGCTTTGCTATGCTAAGTCCGATTGTTCCTGTGCCGCAGTACAAATCAAGCAGCGTGTCATCTGCTTGCGGCGCGGCGAACTGCGCTGCAAGAGCATACAGCTTTTCGGCGGCGGGCGTGTTGATTTGGAAAAACGAGCGAGGAGAGATTCGCACAGATATGCCGCACATCTCGTCGGTGATGTAACCCTCTCCGATAATTGTTCGGCAGCGTTCGCCTAGTATCACATTACCGCGTGTGCGGTTGACGTTGACCACAACTGTTTTGACGCATTTCAATTCGCCGCAAAGCGTTTTAGCAAAGTCATTTTCCGCGCTGAAGCCGTTGGCATTTACGACGACGCAGACCATTATGTCGCCGTTTAGCCCGCTTTTGCGAATGAGCAGGTGACGAAGCAGTCCCTTGCCGCTTTGTTCGTCGTATGCACAAAGACCGAAGCTGTGCAGCAGCTCGCAGCAGCGAAGCGCGATGCGGCTGACAATATCGTCCGAAAGCGCGCAGGAGCGAATCGGAATCACTCTGTGCGAGCGCTTGGCATAAAAGCCGAGCGAAAGCCTGTTCGGGGTCTGAGTAAAAGGAAACTGCGACTTGTTGCGATAAGCGTCGATACTGTCAGAATAAACGGTGTTTTCGACCGATATGTTCAGTCCGCCCAGACGGGTAAGCGCATCGGAGACCTGACGGCGCTTGATTTCAAGCTCATGAGCGTAGTCGATGTGGCGATAGTCGCACCCGCCGCATTTGGAAAAGTATTCGCACTTTGGCTCAACGCGGTATTCGGACGGGGTTATCAGCTTTTCGACAATCCCGTAAGCGTAGCTTTTGCAAACGCGCACGATTCGTACTTCCGCCTCATCGCCATCCACAGTGAACGGCACAAAAACCGCCATTCCGTCCGCTCTGCCGACGCCGCAGCCCTCGCCGCTGACCGATTCGATTTTCATTTGTATTATATCGTTTTTATTTATCATAAGGCGATTATAGCACAATTGCGCTGTCTTTTGGCAATACTATAACTATTGACTTCGGGCTAATAGATTAATGTGAATCATGTCGGTTTTGACATGGCAAAATATCATTCGAAAAGCCAAAGTCAGCGATATTTTCCGAGCGCTGCGGTATTCGATGAAATGACGAAACAAAATACACTTGAAGTATGCGGCGCGAAGTTATATTATATATGAGCTAACTATACTGATTCGGGAGATTTAATATGAGCGAAAACTGCACACATGACTGTTCCACTTGCGGCAGCGATTGCGCCGAGCGAAGCTCACAGCCGGCGAGTATGCTGGAAAAGCCGCTTGAGGGGAGCAAAGTCAAAAAGGTCATAGCCGTTGTCAGCGGCAAGGGCGGCGTCGGAAAGTCGCTTGTCACAAGTATGCTCGCGGTGCTTATGAACCGCAGGGGCTATTCCACGGCGATACTGGACGCCGACGTCACGGGACCCTCGATACCCAAGTCCTTTGGCATCAAGACCCGTGCGACGGGCGACGACAAGGGAATCGACCCTGTCATGACCAAGCATGGGATAAAGATTATGTCGGTCAATCTTCTGTTGGAAAACGACACCGACCCGGTCGTCTGGCGCGGACCGATAATCGCGGGAACGGCGCTGCAGTTCTGGAACGGTGTGTACTGGGGCGATGTGGACTTTATGTTTGTCGATATGCCTCCCGGAACAGGCGACGTTCCGCTCACCGTGTTCCAGTCGCTGCCCGTAGACGGAATCGTGGTCGTCGCGACCCCCTCCGAGCTGGTTTCGATGATAGTGGAAAAAGCCGAGAACATGGCGAAGCTGATGAACATCCCGACGCTTGCGCTCGTCGAGAACATGAGCTATTTTGAATGCCCGGACTGCGGCAAACGCACCGAGTTGTTCGGAAAAAGCCACGCCGATGAGAACGCGAAGCAGTTCGGAATCGACTGCGTAGCAAAGCTCCCCATAGACCCCAAGCTCGCGGCAGGCGTTGATGCAGGCATGGTCGAGCTGTTCGACGGCGCTTGGCTGGATTCTCTTGCCGACAAGATTGAAAAGCTGCTCGAAGCATAAATGCGCATAGCTAAAACTCCCCTTATGTTTTACGACGAATTCCGTCGTTTTGCAAAGGGGAGTTTTTGTAATTACTATTCCCTAACAAAGTGAGCTTGAAGATGTAATCATTTTGTCAAAGAAAGGCTTGCGTAAGCTATATGAGAACTGACTCAATTTGTTCCAATAAAATGCCCCCTCTTTTCAAAAGAGGGGGCTGCATTGTTACATAGATTATATCAGTAAATCCTTCGGGCTGAACGCCCAGTCGATTGCGGTCTGCTTTGAAATCAGCCCGCGGCGGAACAGCTCGGTGAGGTTGCTGTCAAAGGTGTGCATTCCGAAAGCCGCGCCGCTTTGCATGCAGCTCGTCAGCTGGAAGGTTTTGCTTTCGCGCACAAGATTTAGTACCGCATCGGTGCCGATGAGTATCTCGGTCGCAACAATACGTCCGCTGCCGTCCGAAAGCGGAAGCAGCGCTTGGGTGATAACGCCCTTGAGAACCGACGCGAGCTGAACACGCATTTGCTGCTGTGACTGGGCAGGGCAGACGTCCACGATTCTGTCGATGGTCTGCGATGCGCCGTTGGTGTGCAGCGTGGAGAGCACGAGGTGTCCTGTCTCGGCGGCGGTGACGGCGGCGGAAATAGTCTCAAAGTCGCGCATTTCTCCGACAAGTATGACATCGGGGTCCTCGCGAAGCGCAGAGCGCAGGGCTCCCGCAAAGGAATCGACGTCTCTGCCCACCTCGCGCTGATGCACGGTGGCGACCTTGTTTTTGTGAAGATACTCGACGGGGTCTTCAATTGTCAGTATGTGCAGCGGCTTGAGCGAGTTGATGTAATCAATCATCGCCGCGAGCGTTGTGGATTTACCGCTTCCCGTAGGACCGGTCACAAGAATCAGCCCGCGCGGCAGGTCTGCGAGCGTCTGCACGATGCCGGGCAGCTTCAAATCGGCAAGCGAGGGAATAGCGTCGTTCAAAAGGCGAATGGCGGCGGAAAGACGGTTCATTGCGCGGTAGATATTGATTCTCTGTCGGTCGCCGTTGGCAGCTTCAAAAGCAAAATCCAGGTCTTTGCCAGAACGAATCGCGTCCAGCTGTGTTTTATTGCACAGTGAGAGAATCAGCTGTTCGGTCTGCTCGTCGGTAATCGTAAACGGCGCGTTTATGAGCAAGCCGTTTTTGCGGTACATACACGGCATACCGACGGTGAAGTGAATGTCGGAGCAGCCGAGCGAGCGAGCGTTCTCGATAATCTTGTTTATCAACAGATGACCTCCTTTAATCGACGGAATATGCGACCTTCAACAGCTCGTCTATCGTTGTTACGCCCTGTCGTACGAGTTCGAGCGCGGACTCCTTGAGGGTGGTCATGCCAAGCTCTTTTCGAGCATAGTCGGTTATCGCGTCCACGCTTGCGCCGTCCACTATCATACGACGTACGCTGCGATTGGAAACGAGCACCTCGTGTATGGCGATACGCCCTTTATATCCTGTGTTCTTACAATAGTTGCAGCCTTTGCCGCGAAACACCGATTTCACGTCGTTCCCAAGCAGCTCGCGCGCGGCGGCGTCCGGAGCGTACTCGGTCTTGCAGTACGGGCAAATCTTTCGCACAAGGCGCTGCGCGACGATTCCGACAAGCGAGCTTGAGACAAGATAGGAGGGAAGTCCCATGTCCTCAAGACGAATAATCGACGAAACGGCGTCGTTGGTATGCAGCGTTGAGAAAACAAGGTGACCGGTAATGGCGGCGCGAACCGAAATCGAGGCGGTCTCCGCATCGCGCGTCTCTCCGACCATTATAACGTCAGGGTCCTGCCGCAGCAGCGCACGCAGTCCGACGTCAAAGGTAAGTCCCGAAACGTTGTTGACCTGCATCTGATTGATTCTCGAAAGATTCTTTTCAACAGGGTCCTCGATGGTAGAGATGTTGACCTGCTTGTGGGACATTCGCTCGAGTATCATGTATAGCGTCGTCGTTTTGCCCGAGCCGGTAGGTCCCGTGATATAGATGATACCGTGTGGGGAACGCAGCATCTGCTCGATTTTGGTGTAGTTCTCCTCGTTCATGCCGTAATGCTCGGAGTAATCAATGGGGCTGTTGTTGGCAAGAAAACGAAGCACTGCTTTTTCGCCGAAAACGGTCGGTATGACCGAGGTTCTGATGTTGACGTCGGTACTGCCGATTCTCGTGCGAAAATGTCCGTCCTGGGGCAGTCTGCGCTCGGCAATGTCCAGTGAGGATATTATCTTGATTCGCGCGATAAGCGAGGGATGAACGCTTTTCGGAAGGCTTACATAGTCGATTATAACGCCGTCTATTCGTATACGGACGACCGTCTTGTCCTCCTGCGGCTCGATGTGTATATCAGATGCGTTGGAGTTGAAGCCCTGATTAATCATGCTGTTCAGGAGCTTTACGACAGAAGCGTCGCTTCCGTCCTCGCTTTCCAGCTCGATTATATCGTTGTCGATAACATCGGTTCCCAGCGAAACTGCCTGCTTGACCTGATCCTTCGCCTCGACCTCGGAATAATAGTAGTTAATCGCGTTTTCAATCTTTTTTGACTCGCACAGCTGTATTTCAAGCGGCATACCGGAAATCTGGCGAACATCCTCAACGGCGTAGAAGTTGAGCGAGTCGCTCATGACGACGGTCAGCTTGCCGTCGGATTTCTTTATGGCAATGAGCTTATACTTGAAAGCGAGCTGACGGGGAATAACGCTAACTGCGTCAACGTCCACTTGCAGTGTCTCGATATTAACGACCGAATAGCCCAGACGCTTTGCGAGAGCCTCGAGCACCTGACTTTCGCTTACGAAATTCATGTCAATAAGTATCTGCCCAAGGCGCTTGTTGGTTCCGCTTCGCTTTTGCTCGGCGAGCGCCTGTTCTATCTGTGCTTCGGTGATGTACCCCTGAGAGAGCAATATGTCACCTATTTTTAGCTT
>CAYXRE010000074.1:319-3241 GCA_964466125.1 uncultured Oscillospiraceae bacterium | reverse complement strand
TATCCATTTTATATTGGTTTCCAGTATATGCCCCGCTCGGCGGAACTCCACGGTACGGCAAGTGTTGTTTCGCTTTCCATCCATGCATACAGGTCGCTGGGCGTTTTGTTCGAGCCTGCCGGCAGAAAGACGTTTGCTATGCTGTACTTGGAACGCCCTTTGCAGGAATACCATTTGTCGTTGTTTTTATTATACACCATATACGCATACCATTGGTCGCCGCCGCCATTGCCGCCGCCACTTGTCGCATAAAAAACAACGTCGGTTATTTTGCGCTTCGAGGTTATGAAATATGGCTTGAGGTGAAGACTCGGCGCGCTTTGCAGAACAGGCCACTGCGAATCGTCGTTAAAGCCGATGAACAAATTGGTGTATTCGGTGTTGCCCAAAAGATTGCTGTTCCAATTGAAATTGTAAATGCTTTTTAACTGGGAGCGGACCTGCTCGTTTGAAAGAGCAGCGTCGAGCAGTGTGTCCATGTGTTTTTTCATCAAACCGATTCCCGCGTCCATACGGTTTATCTGGTCGTCCGCGTAGGTGCTTGCGCCGACGCCCTTGTTGCCGTACTGAAGCAGAACGTTGGAAAAGGAGACTTGATTATCGACAATGACACGCTCGGAGAGTTCGAGGTTCGGTATGCTGATGTCGGCAGACATGACATAGACCGGCTGCGCTGAATCCGCGCGAAGTACGCTGACGGTGAGGTTCAGCAGGTGGTCGCCGGATTTCTTCGCTTTTACGTCTATTGTGCGCCCGAAATAAAAGCTGTCGGCATATACGTCGTGCAGCTCCTGCGAGCCGGTTTTGAATTTCAGCTTGCCGTCTGTGACCACCGCAGCATCGGAGTCGGAAAGGGAAGCGGCGTTTGTGTAGTCGGAGAGCGTAAGGTCGGTGGAGTACTTTACACGGTTTTCAAGCCAACCGAAAACCGAATCTCCGATTCCCTTTTCCACGCTTAGGTCTGAATCCTTCCAGAGCATATCGCCTCCCGAAAGTATCAGTGTGGCAGTAACGCCCAGCAAAAGGGCGAAAATCACCATTACGACGGCGACTTCGACAAGGGTCATTCCTTTGTTGTTAAGTTTCAGCTTCATTTTGTCACACCGTCCATCACTGCGCCGTAAATTCCGAGTAGGTGACCGAACAGTCGGACGAGCTGTCGGTGTAGGTATCTGTGCGCCCGTAGACCGAGCCGTAGCTTCCGAAGCCGATATATCCGTTTGTGCTTGAGTTTGCGGCAGCGCCGGCTTCCAGCCGCGAGTAGGCGGCGGAAGAAACGTTCTTTATATCGTTGGCGCGGGTGATGTAGACGCTCGCTGACAAAAAGCCCGTGACCATAAATAAAGACACAAGCGCGATTATGGCAAACGCTGCGACGACCTCGGTCAGCGTCATGCCCTTTAGGTTTTTTATGAGTTTTCTCATGTGGTTGTGCTGCCTTCCTGTACGCGAGCAATCTTCCAGCCGCTGCTGACATAATCGTACTTTGCGCTCGAGCCGCTGTCTATTGTTACGTTTCCCGCGAGCGAGGAGTTCTCGGCGATAATCGAGCCGTGGACCGTGCAGCTGCGCGCGGAATAATTTGTCGGGTCGTATTCTATGCCGAAATATGCGCCGCAAGCGGGGGCGGCGATAACGCTAAAAGTATAGTCGGCGTTCGGGGCGCTGACCAGCCTTAGTCGCGAGCTTGAGGAGAGCAGTACGAAGGTCACGTTGTTTGCAGCGCTGCTTATGGTAGCGGGTTGCTCACAAATGAGCTCAACTCCGGCGTCAATATAGATAACAACATCGCCGCTGCCGGATATATCGAACGAGTTGACTTTATAGTTTTCCGTTATCAGATACTGCTTTGCGCCGTCAAGTTTCTGCTCGATGGGCGCGTTGGGGTCGGACTGGGGAGAAGCCGCTTTGTCCGGCAATTCAACACAACTGCTTTTTCGATATGAGCTGACGAGCGCATACAGTTCGTCGTCGCTTTTCAGTTTTGCACGCGCTTGCTCGAAAATGTCCGTGCGCAGTATAGTCAACTGCGTGCCGTCGGTCTGCGGCGCGGTGCTCGTTTCGTCGCTTGCGACGACCTGACGCGGAATATAGCCCGAGGAGGTGTAGTTGACCTTGCGGGCAAACACATCCAGTCCCACTTTGCCGGAGGACACTCCGATGTAGTCGGACACGCTCAACAGGTTTCCGTTGACCGTGAGCGCCGCGTCGGAGCATGGTTCGCAAAGCATTACGTCGCCGTTCACCGTCACATTGGACAGGGAGGCGGTCTGTGCGCCGCACAGCAGCCCTTTGGTGAACACGGGTATCTGCACCAGCTTCGGTGACAAAATCACCTCGCAGGAGGCACTGTATCCGTTTCGCTCGGCGAGAGCGATGACCGAGAGCTTGTCCTCGCTCTCGCGTCTTACTCGGACACTGCATTCGCCCATGCCCTGCGCAAGCCCGCTGACCGGCGTTGTTATCTCGGAACCGGCGGTGCTTGGTATCATGTTGGTAAAGCCGCCGTTTTCAATCTGCTTTGCAAGGCTCAATGCTACCGAGCGCGCGGTGATGTAGCTTTGGCGGGAGTCAATGTCGGTTATACTGCGCCGATGATATGAAAAAGTAATGGTAAGCGCCGCCGTCACGAAAACTGACAGCATGGCAAGAACCATTACCGCCCAAAGTATAGCGGAGCCGGATTTATTCGGCCGCGCTTGAAGTTTGCGCATAGGCGTCCTCCGCGGCATAGTACATATATACTTGAATCGTGCAGCGCACGTCTGTTTTGGACGTGCCGTTCGGTGAATAGGAAAGCGCTTTTACGTGCATGGCGGAATGAGAGCTGATTTCATCAATGAAGCCGAGTATCTGTTCCTCGGTTCCGCGCGCAGTAAAGTCCACGTCGGAAATCCAAATGTCGCTGGATTCATTTGCCTG
>CAYXRE010000074.1:0-288 GCA_964466125.1 uncultured Oscillospiraceae bacterium | reverse complement strand
TCGGAGCTTTCGGCGTCCGAGATAAGCGAATAGTAGGAGGGAATACCCATATTCTGCGATTCGCCCATGCTCAACGCAACATGGGTCAGCTCGTTATTGGTTGCTATGTTCGTGATTATGTTGTCGATTTCGCGGTTGTAGAGATACTCATACAGCTTACTTTTGGTTTGCGCCGTCGAATTGTCGAGCTCGGTTATCTGGCGCTGCACATCTTCGAGCGTACCAATGGCGGCTCGCTTTTCGGTCACCTGCATTTCGAGCGAGGTGAGTTCGTTTTGCGCCTCGCTT